>CAYMQY010000020.1:0-11184 GCA_964392655.1 uncultured Saprospiraceae bacterium | reverse complement strand
TAACTGCCGAGCCTTCTCTTTTACGGACTCATACGCAATGCCCTCTCCTTTTTCGAGTTGGTCAAGCCCGATTTTTACAAGTGCCTTTTCCTTTTCGGAAATCTCTTTCCACCAATCGCTTTTACTGCGAAGCGCCCGAAAATAAGCAGTTAGTTCTTCCAGCACTTCGGTGTCCTCGGTTTCCAGAATGAGTTTGAGCAGATTTAATTTGACATCTGAAGCACTCATAATTCTATTTTTTCGGCAAACATACAATTCTTTGGACCACTTGGCAACGCATGCCGGTAATCAGAGTTTATGACCTACCGGCACCTTCATTCCACATACAGCACCAATCCTTTCAAATACGCGCCTTCCGGGTGGAACATGCTCACCGGGTGGTCGGCGCCTTGTGTGAGGTGGTGCAACACCCGTGCGGGTCGTCCGATTTCCATAGCCGCTGCGGCGATGGTGTGGTAAAACAGGTCGCGATCCACCACCTGCGAGCAGGAAAACGTAAACAAAATTCCGCCTGGCGCTACCCGCCGAAGGGCGGCTTCGTTGAGGCGTTTGTAGCCCTGCACGGCATTGTGGCGTTTGTCCATGCTTTTGGCGTAGGCAGGTGGGTCTACCACGACCACGTCGTACTGCTGCCGGTCGGAGTTGTTCAAAAAACGCAGTACGTCTTCGGTGAAACCCTCGTGACTGCCCGGAAACGGTACGTTCAGCGCGGTATTTTCCTCAAGAATTTCCATAGCCCTGCCGGAAACATCCACGGAATGCACCGTCGTAGCACCGGCGCGCAAGGCATAACACGAAAAACCGCCGGTGTAGCAAAAGGTGTTCAGGACGGATTTGCCCGGCGCGTACCGGGCGAGCAGTTGGCGGTTGTCGCGCTGGTCGAGGAAAAAGCCGGTTTTTTGGCCGGTTTCCCAGTCCACCCGGAAGCGCACGCCGTTTTCCAACACTGTTGTGCCGCCGCTGTTTGCTCCGGCGAGGTATTCGTTTCGCACCGTTTCGGCGTATTTGGGCGGAAGCGCCTCTCTACTTTTGTCAAAAACAATTTCGAGTTTTTCTTCGAAAACGCGCTGCAAAGCCCCGGCAATGATCGCCCGCTGACGGTGCATGCCGATGCTGTGGCACTGCAAAACGGCGGCAGTGCCGTATACATCCACGATGAGACCGGAAAGCCCGTCGCCCTCGCCGTGCACCAGCCGGAAACAGTTGGTATCGGCGGCATTTGCCAGCCCGGCTACTGCCCGGACGTTAAGTGCTGCGCGCAGTTTGTTTTCCCAAAAACCGGAGTCGAGCAGGTTGGCATCTTCAAAAGTCAGCAGGCGCACCGCGATGCTGCCGTGGTGAAAGTGGCCCCAGCCGAGCAGGTTGCCGCCGCGGTCGTGTACCGACACCACATCGCCGTCGGCGGGATTGCCCTCGGCGCGTTGTATGGCGCCCGAAAATACCCAGGGATGAAAGCGCCGCACGGGCACTTCCTTGCCGGGTTTGAGAAATATCTTTGGAAAATTCATGCGTGTGGTGCCGGCAGGTTATTGCTTTGGCAATACCTTTCCCGTCATGCCGAGGGCCAGTTGGGTCTCCGGATCGAAGTTGGTAGAAATAGAAATGACTTTGTAAAACTCGCCTTCTTTCAGTGCGTCGAAAACCACCTTGATGACGCCGGATTTCCCGGGCGGGATGGGTTCTTTGGGCCAGTCTACCACCGTGCAATGGCATCCGCTGATAACGTTCAGGATGACCAGGTCTTCGGTGCTGATGTTCCGGGCTTCGATGCTTCGTTCCACCGGAATACCGTAGGGCACGTTGCCCGTTTCGATTTGCATGGGTACCCACTTCACTTTGCCGTCATTTTTGGTCGGGTCGCCGATTTCCATTTGCTGGGAAATGGCCGGCAAGGTGTACAGGCACGCAAACAGCAAGGCAAAAAAGAGATGGCTGCGATTTTTCATAGTTTCTCGTGTGCGCTTTTTGATGGGCACGGTGCAAAGGTAACGCCAAAAAAGAAGTGTCACAGAGGCTCATTGAGTTTAAAGAGGCTCAAGGAGGTTTATCCTACGTAGAGTAAATTGCCACAGAGGCTCACCGAGTTTTTTATGAGACAGGGTTTTTTTTTGATTTGGGGGGGTTGCGGCCGCGCTTATTCGGGGAAGAAGGGTGTGTCCTCTCAAACTCGGTGAGCCTCTGTGGCACTAAAAACACTACGGCGCGCAACGCACTACCGCTGGATCGCCACTTTCACCTGCATGGCGCTTTCACCATTGCTGATTTGCAGGGTGTAGAACCCGGCAGGCAGGTGGTTGTAGTCGAAATTGCGTGTGAGCGCACCTGTTCCGAACTCGACCACCTGGCGGTTGACCAACTGACCGAGTGCGTCCAGCATGCTGAACTCCAGTTCCTGCGCCGCGTTGCCGCGCATTTCCACGGTGAATGCGCCCGTATTCGGGTTGGGATACAGGCGGAACGTGTTCAGCCAGTTTACCTCGCCCGCGCCGGAGGTCAGTTTGATCATTTTTTGCAAGGTCGTGGCGCCACAGTTGTTCAGTACCGTGAGCGTGACGGTATAGTCGCCGGGCGCTGCATAGGTGTGCGTCGGGCTGGGTTCGTTGCTCATGTTGCCGTCGCCGAAATTCCAGGTGTAGGTGACGCCGAACTGCGACTGGTTGGTGAATTGCACCGTCAGGTCGGTTGCCGAAAACACGTAATCCGCCAGCGGCAACGCCAATACTTCGATCAGGTTGGGTTTAATCGTCGTGTTGTTGCCATACTGGTTGGTCACTTCCAGCGTCACGGAGTACTGACCCGGCGTGGAATACGTCACGGTCGGGTTTTGCGTGGTGGATGTTGCCGGATTGCCGCCGGGGAACGTCCAGGCCCAGGCCGTCGGGTTACCTGCGGACTGGTCGCTGAACTGCACCGTGAACGGAAGGCAGCCCTGGGTGGCATTCGGCTTGAAGGCGGCGATTGGCGCCGAACCCTGAATATTCACATTTTTCGTCACCTCGGTGGTGCCGCAGTCATTCGTTGCCCGCAAGGTGATGCTGAACTCGCCGGGCGCCGCGTAAGTGTGGCTCGGGTTGGCCTCATTGCTGGTGTTGCCGTCGCCGAAATCCCAGTGGTACGAAGTGGCGTTTTGCGAACTGTTGGTCAGCACCACACCGAGGCCGGCGGTTTGCATGCTGAAACCTGCAGTGGGTGGGCCAATCACGGTGATGGTGGTCGTACTTGTGCTGTTGCCGGCGGCGTTGCTTGCAGTGAGGGTGACGGTGTAGGTGCCCGGTTGGTCAAACATGACCACAGGATTGGCGTCGGTGCTGGTAGCCGGTGTGCCGCCCTCGAACGTCCATGCGAAGTCGGTAGCGTCGGCACTCGAAAGGTTGTCGAACATCACTTGCAGCGGTGCGCAGCCTTCCAGTGCGCTGGCGGAAAATGCCGCTGTCGGAGGCAACAGAATCGTCACCGTTTGGGTCGAAGTGCTGCTGCCGCAGTCGCTTGTGGCGGTGAGCGTCACCGTGTATGTGCCGCTGAGGGTGTAGGTGTGCGACGGGTTTTCTTCAGTGCTGGTAATGCCGTCGCCGAAGAACCAGGTGTACGAGGTGGCGTTGCTCGAATTGTTGTCAAAATTCACAGTGCCGCCGGTTACATCGCTGCTAAAGTCGGCGGTCGGTACGGACTGCACCACCACGATGTCCGTCTGGGTGCTCGTGTTGCTGCCTGCGGAGTTACTTGCGGTAAACGTGACGGAATAACTGCCCGGAGCGGAGTACACCACAACGGGGTTTTCATCCGCGGAGGTAGCAGGCGTACCGCCCGGGAATTCCCAGAAAAAGTCGGTAGCGTTGTTCGAGGCGGCGCTGAAAAATTGCACCGTCAGCGGACCGCATCCGGTAGCCGGGCCGGTGGTGAATGCGGCGGTGGGCGGCGTGATGATCGTCACGGTTTGGGTGAACGTGCTGGTGCCGCAGGAGTTGGATGCCGTGAGCGTGACGGTGTAGGTGCCGTCGTTTGCGTAGGTGTGCGTCGGGTTTTCCTGGCTGCTCTCGTCGCCGTCGCCGAAGTTCCAGTGGTAGGTGTTGGCGTTCGAGGAGGTATTGGTAAACACCGTGGTGGCGCCATTGATCGCACTTGTGAACCCGGCAGAAGCGTCTTCAAACACCGTAATCAGGTCTGTTTGCACCAGCGTGTTTTGACCCTGGGCATTGGTTGCCGTCAGCGTTACAGTATAACTGCCGGGGGTGTTGTACACCACTACGGGGTTTTGTTCCGTAGAACTTGACGGTGTGCCGCCGGGGAATTCCCAGTTATATCCGGTAGTGTTTTGCGACGACGTGCTGGTGAATTGAACCGTCAGCGGGCCGCAATCTGCCGTCGGTGAGGCGGTGAAACCTGCCGTCGGGGGCGTAGCGATGGTCACGCTTTGCGTAAATGTGCTGGTGCCGCAGGCGTTGGTAGCCGTCAGCGTCACGGAGTACGTGCCGTCGTTCGCGTAGGTATGCATCGGGTTGGTTTCGCCGCTGGTATTGCCGTCGCCGAAATCCCAACTGTACCCGCTTGCGTTGTTCGAGCCGTTGGTAAACGAGGCGGTGCTGCCGTTTACGCTGGAGGTGAAACCGGCCGTCGGTACGGTATTCACGGTAATTAAATTACTCTGCGTAGCCGAATTGCTGCCGGCGGAGTTAGTCACGGTCAAAGTGACGGAGTACGTACCGGGTGTATTGTACACCACCACCGGGTTTTGCAGCGAGGAAGTATCCGGTGTGCCGCCCGGGAATTGCCAGAAGAAATTCACGGCGTTGGGCGAGGATGCATTGGTGAACTGCACGGTCAGCGGTCCGCAGCCGGCAGTCGGCGAAGCGATAAAGCCTGCCAGCGGCGGGGTCACAATGGTCACCGACTGGGTGAACGTGCTGGTGCCGCAGGGACCGGTAGCCGTGAGGGTTACGGTGTAGGTGCCGTCGGCAGCATAGGTGTGCGTCGGGTTGGTTTCGTTGCTGTTATTGCCGTCACCGAATGCCCAGTTGTAGGTGGTGGCGTTCGACGATGCGTTGGTAAATGTCGCCTGCAAACCGTTGGTCGTACTGCTGAATCCGGCGGTGGGGCCGGGGTTCACCGTGATAAAATTGGTTTGCGTGGCGGTATTGCTGCCGGCGCTGTTGGACACCACCAGCGTAACCGAGTACGTGCCGGGGGTGCTGTACACCACGAGCGGGTTTTCGTCGGTCGAACTGGATGGCGTACCGCCGGGGAACGACCAGGCAAAACTGGTGGCGTTGGCGGAGGACGTGTTATCGAACTGCACACTTAGCGGACCGCAGCCGCTCGTCGGGCCTGCGGTGAATGAAGCCAGCGGTGGGGTAACAATCGTGACGGTTTGCGTGGTGGTATTTACGCCGCAGGGGCCGGTAGCCGTGAGGGTTACGGTGTAGGTGCCGTCGGCGGCGTAGGTGTGCGTGGGGTTGGCCGCGTTGCTGGAGTTGCCGTCGCCGAACGTCCAATTGTACGAAGTGGCGTTGGACGAACTGTTCGTGAAGGTAGCCTGGAAACCGTTTGTCGTGCTCGAAAACCCGGCTACCGGCGGCGGCGTGATGGTGATGAAATTTCCGAGTGTGAGCGTGTCGTTGCCGAACAGGTTGGTGACGATGTGCGTGACGGCGTACGTGCCAGGAGTGTTGTACGTCACGGTCGGGTTTTGGGCCGACGAAGTATCTGGCGTGCCTCCGGGAAATTGCCACAAATATGCGGTCGGATTGCCCAGCGACTGGCTGGTAAAATGCACAATCAGTGGTGCGCAGCCGGATGTGGTGTCGGCTGTAAATCCGGCTACGGGTAGTGCAACGACCGTGACCGTTTTGGTCGAAGTAGTGCTGCCGCAGGCATTGGTAGCGGTCAGCGTCACGGTGTAGGTGCCGCTTTGCGCGTAGGTATGTACCGGGTTTGCCTGATTGCTGGTATTGCCGTCTCCAAAATTCCACAGGTATGAGTTGGCCCCGACGGAGTTGTTGGTAAAGGAGACCGTCAGCGTGTCCACCGTGAAGTTGAAATTGGATGAAGGCACGTTCTGGACGACGATGTAGCTGGTTTTGGTTATTGAATTTGACCCGGATCCGTTGATGGCGGTCAGGGTAACGGTGTACGTGCCCGAAGTCTGGTATTGAACGATCGGGTTAACCAGGTTGGAATTGGCCGGCGAGCCTCCCGGGAAACTCCACAGGAATGTGGAGGCGTTTGCCGAGGATTCGTTGGTGAACTGTACTACCAGTGGGGCACATCCGGCAGTAGGTTCTGCCGAAAAATCTGCGGTAGGTATGGTATTGATCTGGACGGTTTTTTGTGCCGTGCCGCAGTCGTTTTCGACGGTCAGCACTACCGTGTACGTGCCGGCAAACGGATAGGTGTACACGGGGTCCTGGTCAAAACTGAAGTTCCCGTCGCCGAAATCCCACAGGTAACTGGTAGCGTTATTGGACGTGCTGGTAAAGTTGTATGTCAGGCCGGAATAGGTAAAGGTGAAATTAGCCGTTGGGGTTGGCTTGATGAGTACGGGCTGCGTCATGGTGGCCGAGCCGCCCACGCCGGTTATTGTCAGCGTGACGTTATACGTGCCGGCATTATTCCAGGTGACAACAGGATTTTGCTGATTGGATACTGGCGGTGTTCCACCCGGGAAAACCCAGGAGCGTGTAGTGATGTTACCGGAAGACTGATCGGTGAACTGCACATTTTGAAGCCTGCAGGCAGGATCCGGGTTCCAGTCAAAATCAGCCACCAAGGGCTGATTGGAACCGCAGGGCTGGAAACAACCTGAATTGATCCGGCTGGTGATATACCCGCTGATCACGTTCACGGAGTTGCTGCTCCAGTCGTTGCTGGTGCTGACGAACGGGCACATGATGTAGTTGGGCGGGCAACTGCCGCCACCCTCGGGGTCGTGTCCGGCCGACATGTTGTGGCCGATTTCGTGCGAAGTCATGCAACGCAGCAATTCTGAGTTGCTGGTCCAATCCTGCAGGCAGTGGTATTTATTGCCGTTGCACATGCCCGGCACATAGGCGATACCTACCGTAGCGCCATCAAAGTTGCGATTCGTCCACAATTCGCCATTGTCAAAATTCGGGACACCAATCCCGAAGCCGTTGTTATTACCCCAGGTACGGAACGAGGCAAGCAGTGTGCCTGCATCGGTTGAGTTCGTCCAGGGATCAGTACCTGTCACGACAAACTGGGTGACAATGACGAACACAATCTCGTGGTTGAATGCCGCCGTGTAGTCGCCTTGTACGTCGTTCAGAACGGCCACATTGTGGGCCTCCACGGCGCTTACCGAGCCGTATTTGTTGTGCATGGACTTGTCGGAAGCAATGGCGATTTCCAGTTCGTAGCAGGCAAGCGCCTCGGAGTTGTTGATTTTTTCTTTCACCATTTCCTCAATATGAGGCAGTTCCTCTTCGCCGCTGAGTTCGATACAGGTGGCATCCTGATCGCGATTTACGGCACTGATCGGGTACACCAGGAACAGGTCGCGCGGGAGGTCTTTTTGATGATACCAAAGTGGTTCGATGTAGTAGCGTTCGCCGCCGGACTCAATGTAGCCGTTGATAAAATCCTTGTCGAACGTTAAACGCACGTTGCCGCCGCCGTTGGTTTCGTAGCCTTTGAAGGCCATGTGCTCGGTGCGTTTGTACGTTTCGATACCGTTTTCGGTGGAAACCCGCAGAGAATAGTTCGGGGAAAGAATGTTACTGGGTTGTAGTTGCAGGTTCCAGTGGTGGTCGCCCAATTGCAGCGACATGGTGGAGTACGACTCCGGCGTGCTGTTGGCAAACTGTTTCAGTGCCATGGCATCAAGCCGGTAGATGCTGTACTCTTTGAGCACATTTTGCATCAGTCCTGAAACAGCAGGAACCTTTTGGGGTTCGCCGATAAAACTCTGTGCACGGGTTGCCAACGGCAAAAAGGCCAGCGTTGCGAGCAGTACAAGCCGGCTGAACAGAGGTAAGAAGTTGAGCATAGTCAGGTTTGATTTGAAAACAAGAATGAAAACACAATACGGGAAGGTCCTTCGGGCGGTTGCGTTCAGTCGGCGAACTTCGGGTGTTCGGAAATATGCGGGCAAGAATGGCAGCGCAGGTATCCGAAATACCGTTTCTTTGCCGCCTCTGCATTTCAGGCGGCGAAAGTAGGACTTGTTCCGTACATTCGATTTTACTGAAATTTAAAATTGACAATTTGGTCAAAACAATGACGCTTTTTTAGGCCCATCGTGGTCAAACAACAAAACTATTTCAAACCTTAAGCAATGAAGTATTCGCGAATTCAACTTGCCGGCATCGCCTGTATGGTCGTGCTGTATTTTACCCAATCGCTGTCCGGGCAATCTGCTCTGGCCTATTCCGAACCCAAATTCGGCCTTGCTTCCCTCGGTAAAAAAGACGAACCCCAGGCGTTCAAAGACCGGCTCTGGTACGGTGGCGGCCTCTCCCTTGGTTTCGCCGGAAGTGGAAATTCGAGCGTTTTCGGTTTCGGTGTGTCGCCGATGGTGGGCTACAAAATCATTGACCAGATATCCGTCGGCCCGCGCGTGTCGGTGATGTACACCTATCAAAAATACACCGGGCTGGGATCGTTCAACCTGTTCGACCTTGAGATGGGCATGTTTGCCCGCCTTCGGGTGTATCAAGGCTTTTTCATTCAGGGTGAGGTCGGGTTTATTTCCGATCAGTATATTTTTCAGGATCAGAGTTTCAACCTGAATAAAGCCACCCGGACCCGCTCGGCAGAATACCTCGGTGTGGGCTACAACTTCGCCAACGGACAGGGCGGCTGGGGGCAGGAAATTGCCATCATGTACGATTTCTTCATCGGCAACGATATCAATTCGTTCGAAAACCCCTGGCAATATCGCCTGGTGTTTACGTACGGCTTTTAACCGGCGCCTTTTCCCTTCGACGATAAAATCCTGTCGTTGGCAGGAACAAAACGGTTGACTACCGAATCGGTGCAACGACAACGGCTTCTCAGGGTCTATCCCCGGGAAGCCGTTTTTTTTGCTATTGGCTTTTAGCCGTTGGCTATTGGCTCGGAAACCAAAGGAACAAGAAAAACTTACACAGAAAGTTTGATTTGGTTAATGCCCCGGCAAACGTGCCGGGGCGATTTTTTTTGTGCCTACTTCTTTCCCCCCTTTTTCGCACGCTCTTCCTGCACCCGTTGTTGCTCGCGCATTGCCGCCTGCAGGCGCTCCGAGAAGCCGCCTTTCTTTTTCGGACTGTTTTTGTTGGCCTCCAACTGCGCTTTTATCTTGTCCTGATCAATCAAAAATTGCTTGGTCACCACAGTTTGCCCGATGTTCAGGATGTTGCTGAAACACAGGTAAAGCGTCAGGCCTGCCGCAAAACTGTTGAAGAAAAACATGAACATGACCGGCATCCCGTACTGCATGTATTTCATAATTTTCATCTGATCGCTGCCGCCGGCCATGGCGGAGGTGTCCATCTGTTTCATGGAGTACCAGGTGTACCACAGGGTGGTGACCACCCAGATCAGTGTGAACGCGCTGAGGTGGGTGCCGAAACCCCATACATAAAACGGCAATTTGACGGCCACGTCGTAACTTGACAAGTCGGTGGCCCAGAGGAAACTCGCCTGCCGGAATTCGATGGCTGCCGGAAAAAAGCGGTACAACGCAAACCAGATCGGCATTTGCAGCACAATCGGCAAACAGCCGCCGAGGGGGTTTACCTTGTGCTCGCTGTACATTTTCATGGTTTCGACCGACATGGCTTGCTGGTCGCCCTCGTGTTTCTTGCGCAAGTCCTCGATCTTGGGCTTGAGCGCAGCCATTTTGGCCTGGCTGTACACCATGCGGTACGTCAGCGGGTAAAGCAGCAGTTTCACGATAAGCGTGAGCAGCAAAATGACAATACCTGCGCTGCCGATGAACCTGGAGAGGAATTCAAAAATCGGGTGAATGATCCAGCGGTTGATGGCACCGAACATGCTGGAACCAAAGGGAATGATATCTTCCAGCGCCATGTCGTACTTCCGCAGACGGTCAAACTCGTTCGGGCCGGTGTAGATGGTCATGCCGGCTTTACCGTCCTTGAGCGGAACAAGCGCCGAAGCGCGCACAATCTTGAGGTCGGGATCGGCATTGGTGAGCACGATGGTTTCGCCGACGAATTCGCGGAAGGCAAAATCGCGTGCGATGATCGAGGTGTTGAAAAACTGGTTGGAGTGGCTAAACCATTTCACCGGTTGTTCGCCGAGGTTTTCGGAGTCGTTCTTGCGGCAGTCGCAGTAATCGGGGTCGCCGTTATCCGCTTTGAAATACACCGTAGACATAGTGCGCTCGTACTCCTGGTTGCGCTCTAATTTGTCGAGGTGGTTCACCCAGTTGAGTTTCAGGGCGTTTTGGCCGGGCGCCAGTGCCGAGAGCAAACCCTGACCGCCCACCGAGTGGGTCAGTTCGTAGTTGTCGGCGCTGAGCGAGTAGGTTTGCTCGAAATACCCCCCTGTGCTGCTGGGCGCCCGAAACACGAGGGTGTTCCCGTCTTTGACGGCCGAAAAGTACAGGTCGGATGAACTGATGCGCTCGGGTGCTCCGGCTGCCGGGATCAGGTATTCGAAGCGGTTTTTCGAGTCTTCCAGCAGGCGCAAGGGACTTTTGACATCATCGCCGGCGCTGTCGAGGTTGATTTTGTAGTAGTTTTTCAGAAAAACCTCCTTGATGCGCCCGCCTTTGCTGGTGAACGTGACGCGCAGGAGATCGTTTTCGAGAGAAACCAATTGTTCCGTGCCGCTTGCAGCGGGTGCAAAAACGCCGAAGCGGGACGTCAGGGCGGTTAGCCGGGCAGTGGAATCCGGGCCGGAAGGCGCTATCGCGGGTGCTGCTGCCGGGGTTTCCAGTTTTTTCGCCGACTGAGTGGTTTGGGCAGGGGTTTGTTCCTGGGCCGGTTTTTCCGGAGGTGCTGCGTACTGCATCCAAAAATACACCAGCACGAAAATCAGCACCATCCCGATGATGGTATTTAGATTGCTCTGTTTGTCTTCCATTTTCTTGAGTGATTGAGCAGTCGGGCAGCTTTAAGGCTTGCAACCCCGATGCTTTTTCAAAAGCGCCGCAAAAGTAGGTTAAAACCTGTGCCTGTGCTAACAAGCCCCCAAGTTTCTCCACCGGGATTAGACCGACGG
>CAYMQY010000019.1:32877-34969 GCA_964392655.1 uncultured Saprospiraceae bacterium | reverse complement strand
CGCCGGTGTGATCGTGGGCCGCGACCGCGAACTGATGCGCAAGCACGTGTGGCGCGCCATGAAACTGACCGGAACCAACTGTTCCCCCTTCGAGGCCTGGCTGACGCACAACGGCATGAAAACCCTGGCCTTGCGCATGGAACGCCACAGCGCCAACGCGCTGGCACTGGCCGCCTTTCTGGAAAAACACCCCGCCGTGGCCCGGGTGAACTACCCCGGTCTGGCGTCGCACCCCGACCACGAACTGGCCAAACGGCAGATGCGCGGCGGTTTCGGAGGCATGCTGAGTTTTGAACTGAAAGGCGGCATTGAGGCGGGTTTGGCCTGCATGAACCGAATCCGGTTTTGCGCGCTCGCACCCACGCTGGGCGATGTGGATACGCTGATTTTGCACCCGGCCTCGTCGTCGCACCTGAATGTGCCGCGCGACATCCGCGAGCGCAACGGCATCACCGACGGCATGATCCGCGTGTCGGTGGGCATTGAAAATGTAACGGATATTATCGCCGACCTGGAGCAGGCCATCGGAGGCGCAACGCAAGCATGACGCGGCAATAAAAAGTCAAAATGTAAAATGTAAAAGTCAAAATGTAAAAGTACCCGCGACCGGACTTTTACATTTTGACTTTTACATTTTACATTTTGACTTTATCAAAACTACAACAGCATTCCCGCCAGCGTGGCCGACAGGTACGAGGCCAGCGTGCCGGCGATCAGGGCCTTGAACCCGAGTTTGGCCAGATCGGCCCGGCGGCTGGGTTCGAGGGCCGAAATGCCGCCGATCTGGATGCCGACCGACCCGAAGTTGGCAAAGCCGCACAAGGCAAAACTGACGATAGCCAGTGTTTTGGGCGACAGCGCATTTTGGTCAATCAGGTCTTTCAACTGCAGATAGGCTACGAATTCGTTGGCCACTAATTTGGTGCCCATCAGCGCCCCGGCCTGCATCGTCTCGTGCAGGGGGACGCCCATGGCCCAGGCAAAACCGGCAAACAAACCGCCCAGAATAGTGTCGAGGCTAAACTGCGGGTAGCCAAGCAGTCCGCCTGCCGCGCCGAGGATGAAATTGATGAGCGCGATCAGCGCCAAAAAGCCGATGAGCATGGCCACCACGTTCAGGCCGACTTTCAGGCCGTCGGAGCAACCGGCGCTGATGGCGTCCACGATGTTGGAGTGCTGCTTGCCGACTTTCAGTTTCACCTCGCCCTGCGTTTCCGATTCCTCCGTTTCCGGGTGCATGATTTTGGCGACAGCCAATGCCCCCGGCGCCGCCATGATGCTGGCGGCGATCAGGTATTCGGCAGGTACGCCGAATTTGATATATGTGGCCATGACCCCGCCGGCGATGCACGCAAAACTGCCGCTCATGGAGGCCATGAGTTCGGAATTGGTCATGCCTTTCAGGTAGGGCTTGATCATGATTTGCGCTTCCACCTGCCCCACAAACGCGCTGGAAATATTGCTCAGGGCCTCGGCGCCGCTCACTTTCATGAAGTAGTTCATGCCGATGGCGAGTTTTTCCACGATCCACTGCATGAGGCCGATGTGGTAAAAAATATTGACCAGACAGGCTACGAAAATGATGGTCGGGATGATGCGGACAAAGAAAATAAAGGTTTCGTTGCCGAAAATCGGGGCCAGTTTTTCGTCGTTGCCGAGTATGCCAAATACGAACCTGGCGCCTACGTCCGAAAAGCTCAGCACTTTGGTTACCGCCCGGCCCAGCCAACCGAAAATGGCCTGCCCGACGGGGGTTTTTAAAATAAATACTGCCAGTACAGCCTGTATAAGCAGCCCCATGCCTACCGTGCGCAGGTTGATGGATTTGCGGTTGTTGGATAGCAAAAAGGCAATGCCCAGAATCAAAACAATACCGATCAGGCCGATAAAACGCTCCATGGCGACGAGTGGTTAGGTAGGTAAATTCATGTGTCGGTGAAAAATCGGCGAAAAGTACAGGAATTGATTTGTCTCCAAAAGTTTTCAGCAAAATACACCGTGCCGGGTCAGGCGACCGGATGTTTTGGAACGAGACGAATCTGTCTCAAAAGCACGGATTTGGCGGGAGTTGATTTATTTTAGACAGGATTTA
>CAYMQY010000019.1:28952-32867 GCA_964392655.1 uncultured Saprospiraceae bacterium | reverse complement strand
TTTACAGGATGGATGAGGCGGCTCCGCCGCCGACTCGTCTTGATACCCGAAAACAAAAATGTCCGGTAGGGTCCGGGCGCGTTTATCGCATCCGGCGTTTGGCGAGTTTTTGTTTCACAAACTTTTCCAGTTCAACCGCATGAAAAACGACTAATGACATACCTGCGCAGAATCCCAGTTCTTGCCACGACAAGGGCTGGGTTTTGAAAATTTCGTTCATCACCGGCAGGTACACCACGGCCATTTGCAAAACGAAGGTCAGCAGCACGGATAGCAGCAGGGGCATATTGCTGAAAATTCCCTGCCGGTACAAAAACGTGCGGTCGCTGCGCACGGCGAGCACGTGGCCCAGTTGCGACAGCGACAGCACCGTGAATACCATCGTTTGCCAGTGCGCAAGTTCATTGTACATGCTCCAGGCTTGTGTGCCGAGCGTGATGCCGGCCATCAGGATTCCTACCCAGATGATGTGGTAGCCGACACCGTTGGAAAACAGGCTTTCGGAGGCGGGTCGGGGCGGGCGGCGCATCACGTCGGCTTCCGCTTTTTCATTGGCAAGTGCCAGTGCAGGCAGGCCGTCGGTCACCAAATTGATCCACAGCAAATGAATCGGCAGCAGCGGAATCGGCATACCCAGCATGGGCGCCAGGAAAATCGTCCATATTTCGGCGCCGTTGCAGGTCATAATGTACTTGACGAACTTGCGGATGTTGTCGAAAATCCGGCGCCCCTCCCGGACGGCTTTCACGATGGTGGCAAAGTTGTCGTCGAGCAAAATCAGGTGGGCGGCTTCGCGGCTGACATCAGTGCCGTTGATGCCCATGGCCACGCCGATGTTGGCGGCTTTCAGCGAGGGGGCGTCGTTCACACCGTCGCCGGTCATAGCCGCGAAATGGCCTTTGCGTTGCAACCCGCGCACGATGCGAAGTTTTTGCTCGGGCGATACCCGGGCGTACACCACCGTTTGTTCTACCTGGTTCAGGAACGTATCGTCGTCAAGGTATTGCAATTCACTGCCGGTGAGCACCAGACCTTTGTCGTCCAGAATACCAATTTCCCGGGCGATGGATTTGGCGGTAGCCGGGTGGTCGCCGGTAATCATAACCGGCTTGATACCGGCGGATTTGCACTCCAAAATGGCCTGTTTGGCTTCCTGCCGGGGTGGGTCCATCAATCCGGCAAGGCCGGCAAAGCACAGGTTTTGCTCTACGGTGTGGTAGGTGAACGGCTCCGGCAGCGCGTCCAGCACCGAGTATGCGTAGGCCAAAACGCGGATGCCCTGTTGTGCCCAGCGCTCGGAAAGTTCGGACAGCGTATCGCGTTCTACGACGCTGCTCAGGCTCCCGGCTACGGACTCGCCGGCGCCTTTTGTCAGCACCAGAAACCTGCCGTCGAAGTGGTGTACGGTGGTCATGCACTTGCGGTCGGAGTCGAAGGGCAACTCGGCCACCCGTGAAAGCCGGCTGAAAATTTCCCGGTATTGCGCCGGCCCCAGGACCTGAATGGCCCGTTCGACCAGCGCCAGTTCGGTGGATTCGCCAAAAGGCTCGTTGGCGTCGTTGAACTTGATGTCGTGGTTCAGTGCCATGCCGAGGTATAGCATGGAGCAGCCGGGAACGAGTGGGGCTTCGGTTGCCGGATGTTCGTACACCTCCACGACGTGCATTTTGTTCTGGGTGAGGGTGCCGGTTTTGTCGCTGCAGATGTAGGTGACCGAGCCGAGGGTTTCCACGGCCGGCAGTTTGCGCACCAGGGCATTCTTTTTGGCCAGCCGCGCAGCCCCTCTCGAAAGCGCTACCGTGATCAGCGCAGGCAAGGCTTCCGGGATAGCGGCAACCGCCAGGCTGATGGAGATGAGCATGATTTTGAACGGGTCTTCGCCGCGCAGGACGCCGGTTACGAACAGTACCGCGCAAATCAGCAGGATGATGTACGAGAGGTTTTTGCCGAATTTGGTCATCCGCTCCTGCAGCGGCGTGGCGACTTCTTTTTCCTGCAACAGTCCGGCTATTTTGCCCAATTCGGTTTGCATACCCGTAGCCACCACCACGCCTTTGGCCCGGCCGTTGGTCACCAACGTGCCTTTGAACACCATATTCAATTGGTCGCCAAGGGGGATATTGGTTCCCTGCAGGTCGGCGCTTGTTTTGTCGGCAGGTACGGATTCGCCGGTCAGCGAGGATTCATCCACCCGGAGCGCGTGGGCTTCGAGCAGGCGCATGTCGGCGGGCGTGACGTTGCCGGCTTCCAGCACTACCACGTCGCCGGGCACTAATTCGGTAGAGGAAACCACTGCCGGCTGATTTTCCCGAATCACATGCGCCTGTGCCACGGCCATCTTTTTGAGCGCGTCCATGGCTTTTTCGGCCCGGTATTCCTGAATAAAGCCGACCACCGCGTTCAGGATGATGATGACAAAAATGATGATCGTATCGGTGGCATCGCCCATGATGCCGGAGAGCACTGCTGCCACGGCGAGGATCAAAATCATAAAATCCCGAAACTGGAGCAGGAATAGCAGCCAGGCGGGTACTTTCTTTTTTTCCTGCAAGGCATTTGGGCCGTATTGCGCTATTCGGCGTTGCACCTCGGCAGCGCCAAGCCCGGAGGCAGTCGTCTTGAGGTGGCGCAGCAGTTCGGTGACGGGCGTGTGGTACGGTATCATGGACAAGCGTTTGGGAGGAAGCACACAAAGGAATCAAAATTTCTCCGACTGTTTGTTTCCGGGGGTGGCTACCACGAGCAAAAATCCCATCTTTGCCTCCGTTTTATTAAAACGTCAAACCAACCCGATCGTGAAAAACACGACAGAATCCACTCCGGCAACCACGTCCGTGCACATCACCGACGAAGCGGAAGCCTGTGCCGCCGTTCTGCTGGCCTGCATCCGCTCGAGCGACATCTACGGCATGGTCGAAAACGCGGCGTTTTACCACACGATCAAAAACCGGAATGTTTTCCAGGGCCACGACGCGGAGACGCTTGTGGCGGCAGCCGAACGGTACTTCGAACAGGCCGGAAGCCCGTCAGCGCTGATTGACGCAGCCTTCGGCGCTATTCGGGAGCAAACCCGCCTGCCCCTGTTTTACCAGTGCCTCGACGTGATGCTGTCCGACGGCATCGTCACCCCACAGGAGCACAAGATTTTCCTGTACATGAAAAGCAAATTCCGGATAGACAACGACGTGGCCTGGGGGGCGCTGGAAGTGCTGGTGGCGAAGAACAAGTTGTGAAACAGCCCTGAGCAAGTCGGGCAAACAGCGTTGAAACGGCGCTATTTACCACCTCGGGGTATAGCCCCGATCACCACACCATTTTTTGAACCTCCACCACATTTCCCCGTTCGTCGTGCAGCCATACCGTGTACACGCCCCGGGCAAGTGCGGGTAGTTGCAGCGTCAGAATTTGCTCCAACGGCTCAGCCGGATGTACCTCCCTGCCGTCCATGGCGTGTACCGACACCTGCCAACGCTCCCCCGTAGCGGCGCCAACGACTTCCACAAATGCCTGCTGCTGCGCCGGATGCGACGCTACCCGCAGCCGCACCCCCGCCGACCCGTGGCGGACCGACACGATCGGACTGTACGCAAACACCCCCGACACGTCCACCTGCCGTAGCCGGTAATAATTCAGTCCGGCAGCCGGGTTATGGTCGGTGTATCGGTAATCGGTCAACTGGTTGCTCCACACCGAGCAGGGTGTTTTTCCGAGGAGTTCCCAGTGCACGGCATCGGTGCTGCGCTGAATTTCAAAAAAAGCACACTGCCGCTCGGTGGCAGTTGTCCATTCCAGCAGCGTGCTGTTTCCCACCGGCGAGGCAGTGAACGACACCAATTCCACCGGCAGGTTGATGGCGGCATTTACGGCGGCAAGCGCATCCACGCGGCCCCAGCCGTACTTGTTGTTGGGGCGGGT
>CAYMQY010000019.1:3938-28852 GCA_964392655.1 uncultured Saprospiraceae bacterium | reverse complement strand
TTACGGCGGCAAGCGCATCCACGCGGCCCCAGCCGTACTTGTTGTTGGGGCGGGTCGAACTGTTTTCGCCCCCGCAATGCGGCGAAAAAGAAAAACGCGGCAGGGCCGTACTTTCCATCAGATTTTCCAGTACATCCACCTGACCGATCAGATCGGGCCGGGCCGACATGATGAGCGCTGCTACACCCGCCACGTGCGGACCGGCCATACTTGTGCCGTCCCAGGTAGCGTACCCGTAACTGTTCGGATTGTTGTCGGTACCGACGCAGGAGTACACGTCGTCTCCCGGAGCCGTGATGTCCGGTTTTTTGCGGTTGCCGAACACCGTGACAGGCCCGCGGCTGCTGAAACTGGTAAGGTTGTCACTGCTGTTGGTGGCGCCTACGGCAAAACTGCCGGCGAAAATGGAGGGCGGATTGTTCACGGTGTTGCAACCCGGGCCATCGTTTCCAGCGGAGGTGACCACGAGAATACCCGCCGCCCGCATGTTGTTGATGACGGTATCCATTGTGGCAAAATTGGTGCTGTTGCAACCCTCCGAAGTCGGACAACCCCAGGAGTTGTTGATGACGTGCGGGGCCATAGCCGGGTCGGGGTTGGCATCGTTCAGATCGGTGGGCACGGTCAGCCACTGGAAACATTCGATGTAGGTGGCCGGTGTGCCGTCGTTTTCTTCCATGTTGCGGCAGCCGACCCATTTGGCGCCGGGCGCCACACCGATTGCCACGGTGCCGACGATGCCGGCCATGGTGCCGGCGGTGTGGGTACCGTGTCCGTCGTCGTCGCAAGGTTCGTCTATGTCGAGGCCGCAGGAGTTGGAACCACCGTTGATGAGTGCATGGATGGCGTCGTGCCAGTTGTAGTTATGGTCGGCAGTAGAGCCGTTCCAGCCGCGGTACTGGTCTTTGATGGCCGGGTGTTCCCATTCGTAGCCGGTATCCTGTCCGCCCACGACCACACCGACGCCGGTGTAGCCCAGGCCCCACACGTCGTCGGCATTGATTTTGGTCAGGCCCCAGGTACTTCCGTTTGGCGTAATGCGGTCGGTCACTTCCCCGGCGGCGTCTTGCGGCACACGGCTGAGATGCAGCACGGGATTGTCCTCCACCCGCGCCACTTCGGGCATTTCGGCGAGGCGCAGTACGAGATCGGCCCGACCTTTTGACCACAGCGCGTTCACGATCCAGAACGACTGCATGGGCGCGCCGGCTTGGCGGAGCACATCGCGCACCGGTCCCTGGGTACGTTCGGCGGTTTCGAGCAGGGTGGCGTACACGTAGCGGCCCTTGTCTTCCTTGCGCCGGAAGCGGGCGGCGTCGCGCACATTGGTCTGCTCCTGCAGGATCACGAGAAACTCGGCGGAGGCGCCCGACCCGATTTTTTTCATCAGGGCCGTGTCAATTTTTTCAATGCCCGGCTGCGCGGTCGCGGGCAGAACAATGCCGAACAAAAAAGCAAAAACTACAAACAAGCGGTACATGGAAACGTTGGATATGCCGGCCGCTGGGGCAAGTCTCGTTTTGGCCCGACGAAAGTACGGGTATAGCCGGGTATTCAAAAATACCCCCTTTCTTTGTCGCCACTACCGTACAAATCAACCATGCTGCAAGATCAATTCGGACGCGTTCACGATTACCTGCGCATTTCCCTGACGGATGCGTGCAACATGCGCTGCACGTATTGCATGCCGGAGGAAAAAACGCCCTGCATGCCGTCGGGAAAACTGATGACGGTTGCGGAAATCGAGATGCTCGCGCGGGTTTTTGTACAAAACGGCGTGCGGAAAATCCGGCTGACCGGCGGCGAGCCGCTCGTGCGCAAGGAAGCCCGGGAAATCATCGAACGGCTGGCCCGGTTCCCGGTTGAACTCACGCTGACCACCAACGGCGTGCTGGCCGACGAATTCCTCGATACATTCCTGAAAGTCGGTATCCGCTCGCTGAACGTGAGCATGGACTCGCTGCGTCCGAATGCGTTTTTCAGCATCACCAAACGGGACTACGGCGAACAGGTACGGCGCAACATCATGCTCCTGCTGGACGCCGGACTTCATGTAAAAATCAATACCGTAGTCATGCGCAGTGTGAACGACCACGAGGTGCCCGATTTCATCGAAATGACCCGCAACCTGCCGCTGCATGTGCGGTTCATCGAGTTTATGCCCTTCGACGGCAACCACTGGGAACACCAAAAAGTGGTGCCCGCCGCCGAACTGCTGGAGCGCATTGCGCAGGATTTCGAATTTGTGAAACTCAAAGACGAGGTACACGACACGGCCAAAAAATTTACCGTGCTGAACCACGCCGGCACTTTTGCCCTCATCAGCACCATGAGTGCGCACTTCTGCTCGGGTTGCAACCGCCTCCGGCTGACTGCCGACGGGAAAATGAAAAACTGCCTGTTTTCCAAAAATGAAATGGACCTGCTGACACCCCTGCGAAACGGCCTGGATGTGGCGCCGCTGATCCATGATTGTCTGAACCTGAAAGCCCGCGAACTGGGCGGCCAGTTGCAGCCCGATTACCAGAATATTGATGCCGAAACCTTGAAAAACCGCAGCATGATCGCCATTGGTGGGTGATCTGACAAACACATGATTGCCGTAACCGAAGCAAAAAAACGTATTGCCGAACATACTCGGCTGTTGCCCCCGGTCGAACTTCCGCTCGGAGAGGCGGGCGGGATGGTGCTGGCTGAAGATATCCGCTCGGAAATTGACATGCCGCCGTTCCACCAGTCGGCCATGGACGGCTACGCGATCCGGTTCGACGACCTCGCAGCCGGCATCCCGCTGCGCCTGGCCGGCACCATACCTGCGGGCACGTTCCCGAGGGCTCCCCTGAACGCCGGCGAAGCCATCCGGATTTTCACCGGCGCTCCCGTGCCCGACGGCGCCGACACGGTGGTGATGCAGGAGCGCGTCGCTGCAGAAAACGGCCAAGTCCGGATAGATGACCCGCTGCTGAAACGCGGCGACAACGTGCGCCCCCGAGCATCGCAAACCCGAACGGGCGACATTGCCATGCCGGCAGGCGACAGACTTTCGCCCGGCGCCGTGGGTTTTTTGGCTGGCTTGGGCATCAACAGCGTGCGCGTACACGCCAAGCCGCGAATCGCCCTGCTCATCACCGGCAACGAACTGGCGCCGCCCGGAAGCCTGCTGCAGCCCGGGCAAGTGTACGAAAGCAATTCCTTCACCCTTGCCGCCGCCCTGCGGGAGCTGCGTCTCGAACCCGCGGTGGTTTTCCGAAGCGAAGACGACGAGCGCCGGATTGCGGAATACGTTCAAACCGCCCTCGAAGCCTGCGACTTGCTGCTCGTTACCGGTGGTATTTCTGTGGGCGACCACGATTTGGTGAAAAAAGTCCTGGACGACCGTGGCGTAGACACCGTGTTTTACAAAGTGAAACAACGGCCCGGCAAGCCGCTCTTTTTCGGAAAAAAAGGGCGAACGCTGGTGTTCGGGCTGCCCGGAAATCCGGCTTCGGTGCTGAGTTGCTTTTACGAATACGTGGTACCGGCCCTCCGGCAAATGACCGGAGGGGCTACCCCTGCGCTTGCCGTTCAAACCAGAATGCTGGCGAAGGATTTTTCCAAAAAGGACGGGCTGACGTTTTTCCTGAAAGGCAAACTTGATGGCGATGTGGTGCTGCCGCTGCACGCGCAGGAGTCGTACCGGATGAATTCGTTTGCCGCCGCCGATTGCCTGATCGTGCTGGAGGAACACCGCACCGAATACCGGGCAGGAGAGCAGGTGGAGGTGCATATACTGCCCGCTTAATCCGAAAAACTATGGATTTTGAACCCGTTTTTTTGTTTTTACTCCTGCTGGTCGCCTTCCTGTACGCTTCGGTGGGACATGGCGGCGCCAGCGGATACCTCGCGCTCATGGCGCTGTACGGTTTTGCTCCGGAATTGATGAAACCGACCGCTTTGTTGTTGAATATTTTCGTTGCCTCCACGGCCTTTGTTTCCTACTACCGGGGTGGATACTTTTCGTGGCAATTGTTTTGGCCGTTTGCGCTTGCGGCAGTTCCTGCGGCGTATTTCGGCGGCATGCTGAACACGTCTTTGGTGGTGTACAAACAATTGCTGGGAGCATTTCTGCTGGTGGCAGTGCTCCGTTTTGTGCTGCCTTTCGAGCGATTTGCCATTACCAGAAGGCCCGTGAACCCATACGCAGCCCTGCTGATTGGCGCAGGTATCGGGCTGTTTTCGGGCATGATCGGGATCGGCGGCGGCATTATCCTGTCGCCACTGCTGATTTTGTTGGGCTGGGCAGACATGAAACAGGCTGCCGCTGTGAGCGCGTTGTTTATTTTAATCAACTCGGTTTCGGGTCTGTTTGGCCAACTGCAAACCGGCGTCAGTTTCAGTCCCGACATGGTACTCTACGTCGGCGTGGCGTTTCTCGGCGGATTGGGAGGCGCGTATTCCGGCGCGTTCAAATTCGATCAAACTACCCTGAAAATTTGTCTCGCCATTGTGTTGTTTATTGCTTCGATCAAACTGCTTTTAACTGGCTGAAACATGAAAATCACCATACTTGCCTTCGGAAAAATTGCCGAAATCGTTCCGCAACAGGAATGGGAAACCGCAGGAACCGAAACCGCCGCCGCCCTGCGCATACGATTAGAAGCAGAGCATCCGGCGCTGAAAAACCTGCGCTATCGCCTCGCCGTGGACAAACAAATGGCCCACGACGATACGCCGCTCCGCGACGGCTCGGTAGTAGCGTTGCTGCCGCCGTTTTCGGGAGGGTGAGTTAGCTATGAACGATGAGCCACCAAAGCCCTGAAAGGGCGTCATATATTAAAGCAGGGTGCAGCCCTGCGTCATACGATAAAGCAGGGTGCAGCCCTGCGTCATACGATAAAGCAGGGTGCAGCCCTGCGGATAGACCGAGACCACACACATGACACGCTACCAGAAACAAATACTCCTGCCGGAACTCGGCGAAACCGGACAGCGGCGGCTCGCCGAGGCCCGGGTGCTGGTGGTGGGAGCCGGCGGATTAGGCTGTCCGGCCTTGCTCTACCTGGCTGCAGCAGGTGTCGGCTGCATCGGCATTGTGGATTTTGACGTGGTGGAGGAGTCCAATTTGCACCGGCAAATCCTTTTTCAGGCCGCAGATGTGGGCCGACCCAAAGCAGACGTGGCTGCCGAACGGCTGCTTGCACTCAACCCGGAACTGCGGGTGGAAGTTTTCCGGGAAGCAATTCACACGGAAAATGCACTGGACATTATTGCCGGTTTCGACCTCGTGGTGGACGGCTCGGATAATTTCCCCACACGCTACTTAGTCAACGACGCCTGCGTGCTGCTCGGCAAACCTCTCGTATACGGCTCCGTGTACCGGTTCGAGGGGCAAGTAGGCGTGTTCAACGTGCCGGAAAACGGCGTAAATACCAGTTACCGCGACCTGTTCCCCGAACCGCCCGACCCGGCCGAAGTGGCCGACTGCAACGAAGCCGGCGTCGTGGGCACCGTGCCGGGCATCATCGGTACCATGCAGGCCAACGAGGCGATCAAAATCATCACCGGCGCCGGCAAACCGCTGTACAACCGCTTGCTGACCTGGCATTCGCTGTACAATTCCCAATACGAAATCGAAATTTCACCACATCCGGATGCCCGCCTGCACGCGCCGAAAACCGCAGCAGAATTCCGGGAAACGGACTACGACTGGTTTTGCCAATCGGCTTCGGATGCGTTCAGCCAACTGCTTGCGGCGGATTTCGATGCGTTCCTGCTGGCCGAATCGCCCCTGGTGCTGGATGTCCGAAACCCGGACGAAATGCCACGCGTGACAGAATTCGAGCACCTGTGCATCCCGCTTTCCGAACTTGGCCGGAACTTGCACCGGATTGAAAAAAACAGGTCCGTCGTCATCTTTTGCCAAACCGGCGTGCGGAGTATCACCGCCGCCAATCTCGTTGCCGGCCGGCTGGGCCACACACGGGTTTACAACCTTAAAGGAGGAATTGTACCATGGAAGACAAACCGCTAACACATCGCCCCAGGCAGGTATTCGTGCAGGGGCCGATTAGCCCGGACTTTGTGGGTGAATCCATCGCCAAACACAGCGCGAAAACCAACATCGGCGCGCACAGCATTTTTCTCGGTCAGGTGCGCAACGACGTACTTGACGGGCGCGAAGTAGTGGCCATTGAGTACTCCGCCTACGAGGAAATGGCGGAGGAAAAACTGCGCGAAATCCGCGAGGAAACCTTTGTCCGCTACCCGCTCACCTGCATGCACATTTACCACAGCCTCGGCAGGGTAAATGCCGGGGAAATCAGTTTGTTCGTGTTCACTTCGGGCGTACACCGGCGCGAAGCCATTGACGCCTGCAACGAGGTCGTGGAGCGCATCAAACAGGAAGTGCCCGTGTGGGGCAAAGAACTTTTCGCCGACGACACCTACTCCTGGAAAGAAAACAAATAGCCGCATGGTCAATATTACGAACAAAACAAAAACGCTCCGCATCGCCGTTGCACAGGCCGTCGTACGGGTCAGCAAACCGGAAACCATAGCGGCGGTGCAGAACAAAACCGTGCCCAAGGGCGATGTGCTGGAGGCCGCCCGCGTGGCAGGCCTGTTCGGCATCAAACGCACCAGCGATATGATTCCCGACTGCCATCCGCTACCCGTGGAGTTCGCCGCCTTGCGGTTTTCGATGGTCGAACTCGACATTGTGATCGAAACCGAAGTGCACACCATCTACCGCACCGGTGTGGAAGTGGAAGCCATGCACGGCGCTTCGGTGGCGGCCCTCACGATTTACGACATGCTCAAGCCGATAGACAAGGGCATTGAAATCCTGAATATCAAATTGGTGGACAAAAAAGGCGGCAAATCGCAGTACAAAGACCAACCTGGGCGACGCCTGCGCGCAGCGGTAGTCGTGTGCTCCGACAGCGTTTCAGCAGGAAAAAAGGAAGACCGCGCAGGACGGGCAATCGCGGAAAAACTGGAGCAATACCCGGTGGATGTGGCTGATTTTTCGGTGATTCCCGATGAAATCACCGAAATCCGGCAAACCGTGCAGGCGCTGTGCAACAACGGCGCCGACCTCGTTGTGCTGACCGGCGGCACCGGCCTGTCGGACCGCGACGTGACGCCCGAAGCCATTCGCCCGCTGCTTGACCGGGAAATACCGGGCATTGCCGAAGCCGCGCGGAGTTACGGGCAGGAGCGTATGCCCTACGCCATGCTTTCCCGGAGCCTCGCCGGGCTGAAAGGCAGAACCATGATTTTGGCCTTGCCGGGTTCGACGCGCGGGGCACAGGAAAGTATGGACGCGCTGTTTCCGTACCTGCTGCATTTGTTCAGGATTATGGAGCATGCCGGGCACGAGTGAAGAAGGCGGCAGGAGTGTGCCCTCCTTTTTGGGCAGCCCAAAGGGAGATTGTGTTGAACACCATGGCACAACCAATTTACATCCGTGCCAATACCCGACATGCAAATGTGTTGAAAAGGTTTGGTGCGTTAAAAGACCAACGTTTACTTTGCCAACACTTTGATACTGCCAAATTTAGCAACTATGATTAATCGTTACTCAATCACAATTATTCTGGCACTTTCCTTTTTGTTAAATATTCCGGAAAAAGCCGATTGCCAAAAATACACTCCTTTTCATTTAGAGAATTCAGAATGGCTTGAAAGTGTGGTGTATCCCGCATTTGGGCTTGGCGATGGCGGCGCTGCATGGAAATACAGGACAAGAAACGACACCATAGTCAACGGCCTTGTCTATTGGAACCTAACAAAAACTAATTTATGTAAATATTGGCCAGACCAACATGGGAAACCAGTTTATTCAACCACACTGGATTTACATGAAAAATTAATCGGAGGACTCCGGGAGTCGGATAAAAAGGTCTATTATCTTAATTACACCAGCAATGAAGAAATAATCCTGTATGACTTTGATTTTGAGATAGGAGATATCATTCATTATGGCTCTAATGATTTCACGATTATATTAGAGGAACTTGCTCCGGTTTCGGGGCACAGGCAATTTAAAGTAGTAAATAATAACAGTTGGTCTTTTCCCCAGATAACAAGCAGTTTAACCCAGGGAATTGGGAGTTCTTATGGATTATTTGGTTCTTATGAAGGTGGTTTGCAAGACCTGGAATGTTTTAAGTTGCAGAATGTGCCGATAACCCCTTATTGCGGCGTGGTTTGTCAGGGATTTGTGCCAACATCAGTAACGGAGAAAGAAATTCCGGATATTGTTATCGTTCCTAACCCCGCTGAAAATTCTATTTTTTTGACCAATACTGATGTGCCAATAGCGACGGTTGAGATATTCAGGTCAAGTGGAGAACCCGCCTCCCGACTGACATCCGAAAACATGAATGAAATAGACATTAGCGCTTACCCTCCCGGAATATACTTCATAAAAATCACGAACGTGCATGGTTCAGCAGTAATTAAAAAATTCGTTAAAAAATAAAACCGTGCCCTACTCCGACAACCTCAACAAACAGCCTTCCCCATAATCGCCCGGCACCTTCACTCCGGTCTTCAGCGCAAAATGCAACGAAACGCCGGTTGTGACACGAATCACCCGCACCCCTGACCTCCATTAAAGCCCCACCCCACCCTGCATGCGACATTTGCCTCAAAAAGCATGTATCATGAAAAACTATAAAAAGCAACTCGGAATCTGGCTTGATCACAAGGAAGCATGGTTGGTGGCTATTGACGAAGAAAAAGGCGGCGCACCCGAGGTGAAGCACCTTGAATCTGAAATTGAATGGGGCGTGGCCAAAGGCGGTGCGCGCAGTAATGCGCCTTGGGGGCCGCAAGGCGGCATCAGTGAAAGCAGCCACGAGGCCCGGCGCAAGCAGGAAGAAAAACGGTATTTCGAGGCGCTGATCCGGGAAATAGACCCCGCGACAGCCGAGATTTTCATTTTTGGTCCTGCCGAAGCCAAACTGGGCTTGAAACACGCCATGGAATCGCTCAAAAGTTTCCATCCCGAAATTGTATCGGTTCAATCCGCCGACTCCATGACGCAAAACCAGATCGTAGCCCGTGTGCGCGATTTTTTTGCGGAAAAAGTAGCCTGAGGTTTTCAACCAAAACCGCATGCGTGGGGTTTTGAACCGCGGAGACGCAGAGGCGCGGAGGGTTTTCCAAAAAAATTTCTCTTCGCCTCTGTGCCCAGCGGTGCAAAACAACCATGCTCAGGATCGCCTACTCACCCGTGTACAAGTATGAACTCCCCGACGGCCACCGCTTCCCGATGGCGAAGTATGAGGTATTGGCAGAGCAGTTGCTGTACGAGGGGACGGTACCCGAATCCGGCTTTTTCCATCCCGATCTGCTGGATGAGGCCGTCGCGCTGTACACGCACACAGAAGACTATTGGGATAAACTGACTCGTGTGATGCTCTCGGACAAGGAGGTGCGCGCCATCGGGTTTCCGATCAATGAAAAATTCGTGACGCGCGGCAGGCATATCGCTCAGGGTACCGTGCAGTGTGCGCTTTTCGCACTGCAACACGGCGTGGCCATGAACATCGCCGGCGGTACGCACCACGCGTACGCCGACCGCGGCGAAGGGTATTGCTGCTTCAACGACCAGGCGGTAGCGGCCAACTACCTGCTGCGGCAAGACCTCGCCCGAAAAATTCTGATCGTGGACCTCGACGTGCATCAAGGCAACGGCACGGCGCACATCTTCCGCCACGAACCGCGCGTATACACCTTTTCCATGCACGGCGAACGCAACTACCCCCTGCGCAAGGAGCAGTCCGACCTTGATCTGGCTCTGCCCGACGGCATGGATGACAAACCATACCTGCATCTCCTTCGCGAAACCCTGCCCCGCCTGCTCGACGAGGTGCAGCCCGACTTCGTGTTTTACCTCAGCGGTGTGGACATCCTTGCGACCGACAAGTTAGGCCGGCTCCACATTTCCCGCGCCGGCTGCCGCGAACGCGACCGGATTGTGCTTGACCTGTGCCGACAGAACCGCTTGCCCGTAGCCGTCAGCATGGGCGGCGGCTATTCGCCTCGCCTGATTGACATTGTGGAAGCCCACGCCAATACCTTTCGGGTAGCGCAGGAAATATTTTTCTGACATCGGCTACGGCAGCATGCTTGCCATTTTACAGCCGGGCCTCGCTTATACTGCTGCGCCGGAATTTTCTTTTGACAACTGCTTTTTCT
Source organism: uncultured Saprospiraceae bacterium (assembly GCA_964392655.1). Lineage (GTDB taxonomy): Bacteria > Bacteroidota > Bacteroidia > Chitinophagales > Saprospiraceae > M3007. Next base: position 18,664 of record CAYMQY010000019.1, on the reverse strand, counting down.
TTCACGGTTTTTCGCATTACCTTTGCAGCCCGAATTTTCACACAGATCATTTACCAACAAAAAAGGAACAATTTCATGCTCATCGTTGAGGTCAAAGACGGCGAAGCCATTGACAAAGTGCTCAAGAAGTACAAAAAGAAATTTGAACGCGCCGGCATCCTGAAGGAACTGCGTCGCCGGAAAGCGTTTACCAAACCGTCCATTACGCGCCGAGCCGAAGTTTTGAAAGCCGTGTACAAAGAGGATATGTACGGCAATAAAAACGATTGATAAATCCGGCGCGGCGAGGAAAAATTCAGGTTTATGCGTACTCTTGCATAATCCAAAGTCGCCGAGCACCGATGTTCCACGAAGAGTCGTTTTTACAGTATCTGGCGCTGGAGCGCCGTTTTTCGCCGCACACCGTGTCGGCCTACCAAAACGACCTTTCCCGGTTCCTTGCCTATATCAAAGAATTTCAATGCCTTACCTCGATAACCGAGGTAAGGCATTTGCATGTTCGGGCCTGGGCGGCTTCGCAAATACAGGCCGGGCAAAGCGCCCGAAGCGTCAACCGCCGGCTTTCCTGCCTGAACACATATTTCAGGTTTTTGAAAAAACGCGGTCTGGTATCCTCCGATCCCATGCGCAAGGTGACGGCCCCGAAAATGGGCAAGCGCCTGCCTGTTTTCGTGCAGGAACCGGAAATGGACAACCTGTTCTCCAATGTCGAATTTGCTCCCGACTACACCGGCCAACTGGAGCGGCTTATTCTCGAAATCCTGTACGCCACCGGCATGCGCCGCAGCGAACTTGTCGGACTGAAAGTTTCCGACCTCGATCTCGGGCGTATGGTGTTCCGGGTGCTGGGCAAAGGCGGCAAGGAACGCCTGGCGCCTTTCGCACGATACCTGGCGGGCCTGCTCGAAAATTTCCTGCACTTGCGAACCGAGGCATTTCCCGGCACGCTCGAACCCTGGCTTTTTTTGAACAAAAAAGGACTGCATATTCAACCCGCCGCCGTTTATCGCGTTGTGCGGAAATATTTGTCGCTCGTCAGCAATGCCGAACAACGCAGTCCGCACGTGCTGCGGCATTCGTTTGCCACCCACCTTTCCAACCGGGGGGCCGACCTCAACGCTATCAAGGAACTGCTCGGACATTCCAGCCTCGCGTCCACACAGGTGTACACCCACAACTCCATTGACCGGCTGATTGAAATTTACGAAAAAGCCCACCCCAAAGGCCAGGACGAATAACCGGGATACGCTCCCGCTGCCCATTTACTCATCATCAACCATTTTTCACCGACATGACCACCATCGCTGAACCCCTGACTGACAACCTGCAACTGATCCGCGAAAGCGCCCGCGATTTTGCGGAAACACACATCCGCCCACACGTAATGGAATGGGACGAGGCACAACATTTCCCGATGGACCTGTTTCACAAAATGGGCGAACACGGTTTCCTCGGCGTGCTGGTGCCCGAAGCCTACCACGGCGCCGGATTAGGTTACCAGGAGTACATCACCATTATCGGCGAAATTGCCAAAGTGTGCGGCTCCATCGGCCTGAGCGTAGCCGCCCACAATTCGCTGTGCACCAACCATATCCTTTCGTTCGGAACCGAAGAGCAAAAACAAAAATACCTGCCGCTGCTCGCCACCGGCAAATGGGTGGGCGCCTGGGGCCTCACCGAACCCAACACTGGCAGCGACGCAGGCCGCATGCAGTGCGTGGCCCGTCGCGACGGCGATTATTACGTCATCAACGGCAACAAATCCTGGATCACGCACGGCATCAGCGGCCATGTGGCCGTGGTCATCGTGCGTACCGGCGAACTGCTCGACAGCCGCGGCATGACGGCTTTCATCGTCGAACGCGGCACGCCGGGTTTCCGGGGCGGTAAAAAAGAGAACAAACTCGGAATGCGCGCAAGCGAAACCGCCGAACTCATCTTCGACAACTGCCGCATCCATAAAAGCCAGATGCTCGGGCAGGAAGGCGAAGGGTTCATTCAGGCCATGAAAATTCTCGATGGCGGCCGCATTTCCATCGCGGCGCTGGCGCTCGGCATTGCCCAGGGCGCCTACGAGGCCTCGGTGAAATACGCCAAGGAGCGCGAACAGTTTGGCCAGCCGATTGCCAATTTCCAGGCAATCAGTTTCAAACTTGCCGACATGGCCACCAAAATCAGCGCCGCGGAATTGCTCACGCGCCATGCCGCCGACCTGAAAAACGCCCATCAAAAATGCACACGCGAAGCCGCTATTGCCAAATACTACGCTTCGGAAATTTCAGTGGAAATCAGCACCGACGCGATCCAGATTCACGGCGGTTACGGCTACACCAAGGACTTCCCGGTGGAAAAATTTTACCGCGACTCCAAACTTTGCACCATCGGTGAAGGCACCTCGGAAATTCAGAAGTTGGTGATTGCACGGGAGGTTTTGAAATGATCATCCACACCCTCGATCCCGGGTTTAAAAACCTCGACCACACCATCGCCGTTTTTGTGATCGAAGGCCCCGACGGGCTGGTGCTGGTGGAAACCGGGCCATATTCAGTTTTTTCAAAACTCGAGTCTGCGCTTGCCTCAAAAGGCTGGAAACCAGCCGACTTCCGGCACGTTTTTTTGTCGCACATCCACTTCGATCACGCAGGCGCCGCCTGGGCATTTGCCCGGCAGGGAGCCACTGTTCACGTACACCCGAAAGGCGCGCCGCATTTGGCTGCGCCGGAAAAACTGTACAACTCGGCCCGCATGATCTACGGCGACGAGATGGACAGCCTCTGGGGCGCCATGGAACCCATCCCGGAAAACCTGCTGCACGCGCCCGAACACGGCGAAACCGTGCATGCCGCCGGACTCCGGTGCACTGCCTGGCATACACCCGGGCACGCGGTACATCACATCGCTTGGGAAGTATCCGCCCCGGGTGCGGAGCCGGTCGTGTTTACCGGCGACGTAGCTGGCGTGCGCATCGAGCAGCAGTACGTGGCCCCGCCCTGCCCGCCCCCCGACATCCATGTGGAGGACTGGCAGGCCTCGATCCGGTTGTTGCGCGAATTGCCGGCGCAAACCCTGTACCTGACCCATTTCGGCAGCGTTACCGACAAAAACCCGCACCTCGATCAGTTGGAAAAAAACCTGCTGACCTGGGCGGCCTGGATGAAACCGCACGCCGAAAACAATACGCCTGCCGCCGAAATTGCGCCGGCTTTCGAGGCCTTCGTGCGCGGCGAACTCGTAGCCGCTGGTATTTCGCCTGAAGGACTTGCCCGTTATGAGGCCGCCAATCCCGCGTTTATGTCGGTGGCCGGCCTGCTGCGTTACTGGAAGAAAAAACTGACCGCATGACTGCCGGAGAAATTTTGCATCAATTAGAAAATCAGCACGTCCTTGTCATTGGCGACGTCATGGTGGACCGGTACCTGACGGGAACGGTGAGCCGCATTTCTCCCGAAGCGCCCGTGCCGGTGGTTTTGCACCAACGCACCGACGACCGCCTCGGCGGCGCTGCCAACGTGGCGCTCAACATCCATGCGCTCGGCGCCGTGCCGGTTCTGTGCAGCATCGTGGGCGACGATGCCGACGGTACCGCCCTCGCGAACATGTTGCCCGAGTCCGGCCTGCCCGCCGACGGACTCCTGCGCTCGCCCGACCGCAAAACCACCGTCAAAACCCGGGTACTGGGCAACAACCAGCAAATGCTGCGCATTGATCAGGAGGACGTACACGACCTGTGCGCCGAAGACGAGCGAAGGCTCATCGAACGCACAATTGAACTGCTGGACCAACTGCCCATTGGGGCAATCATTTTACAAGACTACAACAAGGGCGTGCTGACGCCCAACGTGATTCGCACGGTGCTGGATACTGCCCGCCAACGTGAAATTCTCACGGCGGTTGACCCGAAAAAAGCCAACTTCTTTGCCTACCAGGGAGCGGATTTGTTTAAACCCAATCTGAAAGAAATCCGGGACAGCGCGCCATTTCCCATAGAACCTGCGCTGGAATCGCTCCGGCAGGCGGCAACTTTTTTGCGCAAAAACTTACATAGCCAAACAATCATGATCACGTTGTCTGAAAAGGGCCTATTTTTGGACGACCAAGCCGAAAGCCGCCTTCACCCCACCGTGCCACGGAATGTAGCCGATGTGAGTGGGGCCGGAGATACGGTCATCAGCATAGCCACGCTGGCAATGGCTGCCTGCCTGAATCCGGAAACAGTGGCTGTGCTTTCGAATCTCGCCGGAGGGCAGGTGTGTGAGTATCCCGGCGTGGTGCCCGTTCGGCGCGATGTGCTGGAATACGAACTTGATCTTTGGTTGAAACAACATACTTAGGCCATGAAACAACTGCTCCTCCTTTGTGCGCTGCTCTGTGGCAGTCCGCTTGCCAATGCCCAGTTTTTTAACATCCCCGATACCCTGCTCATCCAGAATTTCACCATTGACCCTTCCGACACCATGCTCGTAGTTCCAACCGGAAACGATATGCACTGGGTCAATTGGGACGCCGACAACCTGCCTACGCTCTGCGGCGACGAAACCCCGGTACCGCAGAACTGGTTCTGGGACAGCGACCTCGGCGACTTGACGGATCCGCCCGTAAACTTCGCGTTTACTAGTTGTTCGTTCCTCCAAAACGGCCAAAGCAATCAAAACTGGCTGATCACGCCGCCGGTTTTTATCACCGACTCCACCTCAATACTTTCCTGGCGGTCGGCATCTTTTGAAGGCCCGGGATACATGGACGGTTACAAGGTGCTTGTTTCCACCACCACCAACGAGCCGTTTGCGGATGCGTTCACCGACACTATTTTTGTAGCTGCTGAAATGCTGGAAGCCCTCAAAGACGGCTCGCTCAAGGTGACGGACTACATTTTCTCCCCAGGCTACATCCACGCCAACGGCTACACGAATCCGGACTATTTTTTCCTCATTCACCCCTCCGCACAGGCCTACACCGGGCGCCTGGAGCCGCACACTGCAAGCCTCGCCAAGTATACAGGCCGGTCCATTTACATCGCTTTTTTGCACGACTCCACCGACGACAACATTCTGCAGATAGACGATATTACGATCGTTCAAGGTGTTTCCACGGGTACCGCCGAACCCGGCTTGCTCGATCTGGGGCTTCGCGTACAGCCCAATCCTGTGCTTGATCATGCTTCAGTTTCGTGGCAGGCGCAATCTGTCCGCGACGGTCGTCTCATTTTGATGAATTTGCTGGGGGAAATTTTGCTGGAGCAACCGGTGGGCGATATGCGCGCCGGAGCAGCCGAACTGCATATCAATAGTTTGCCGACGGGAAGTTACATGTGCATGCTGCGCACAAGCGAAGGTTTTCAGACTGTGCTTGTTTTGAAAAAATAAGGCATCTACCCGCGGAGTTTTTCTACAAAATACATGGCTACTTCGCCCTTGTTTTTGGCCTGAATTTTCCCTCTGGATTCGCAAAGGAATTGCCCCTGTACCAACCGGCAGGTGGTCTCGGAAATATTCACCTTCCCCACTTCGCCGCTGGATTCCATACGTGCAGCCACATTTACCGTGTCGCCCCAGATGTCGTAGGCGAACTTGGTGATGCCGACGATACCCGCCACTACCGGCCCGGTATGCACTCCGATGCGCAAGTCGAAATACGGCAACCCGTTCTTCAGGCGCCGTACTTTTTCGGCGGCTACGAAATCGAGAATTTCCAAAGCCGCCGACACCACATCCGTCGGGTGGGTCGTATTCTGTTCCGGCAATCCGCCCACGCAGAGGTAGGCATCGCCGATGGTTTTGATTTTTTCGATTTTGTGCGCGCCGATAATCGTGTCGAACGCGCTGAAATAATGGTTGACAAGGGCCACCAACTCCTCCGGAGTGAGTTGCTCTGCCACCTGCGTGAACTGTTGAAAATCCGTGAACATGACCGTCACCTGCTCGTAGTATCTGGCCTTGGCCCGTCCGGTTTCCTTGAGTTCTTCGGCAGTATCGTAAGGCAGAATATTCAGCAACAGGCTGTCCGATTTTTGTTTTTCCTTGCTCAACACCACGTTCTGGCGTTTCAACAAGTTCTCCTGCCGTTTATTTTCCGACTTGAAATAGTAGATCATCAAAAACAGGATCAGGAACGTGAACACATGATTTTCGATGTACAACGTTTGTCCGTCGGGCATGAACAAAAACGGTTGCATGACGGTAAACGACCACTTGCAGAGCCAAAAACAGGAAAAGTTGAGCAGGAAAAAAAACAGGATGGCCCAGATGTTTCTAAAAAACAGCATGCTCGCTACGCTGGAACACAAGAGCAGGTACTCGGCGGCGTCCACTACACCATGCGAGATGGCATAGAAGGTGTAAATGAGCGTAGAAAAAATGTTGAACGTGAGAATGGCGGCCAGATAGCGCCGAAAATGATTGAGTACGATCGGCACGGAATAAATCACAAAGGAAACCACACTTTCGTACAAGGTGGTTCGGTGCTCCGGGGCCAAAAAAGACAAGATGAAAAACAGGTATCCCAGCATGGCCACCAATGAGATGCCGTTGAGCAACCGGGTGCGCTTGCGCTCCCAGTTGCTCATTTGGGCGTGCGTGCCGAGCCGTACCACCGACTCCCAAAGCCTCGAAATGCGCCGGGCCAAGGGCCCAAACCACGTTTTTTTTATTGTTGAGTCTTCCATAGCATGCTCCAAAGCAGACTGGTTTTGCCACAACTTGTCTTCAGGAAACACCCAAATGGCTTCGCCAATAGCTGTTCAGAAAAATACCCTTCGGATCCATTTGTTGGCGCAGGTTCAGAAATGCGTTCCATTGGGGGTATTGCCCGCGCAGGTAGTCGGAGCCTTCCGAACCGTTCGCCGGTGGCAAATACTTGCCCCAATGGAGTCGGAACGGGATGCCTTTTTGTTTGAACAAATCCCAAAACTGCTGGTAATACGGCGTTGGATCGCCGGCTCCACGGGCAAACCACATAAAATTGAAGCGCAAGGAATCTTGTTTGTAGCCGGGACTCATCCAAAAATCGCTTTGCGAAGCCGCCAGCACTTCCACCGTGTAAAAGCCCGTTGCCTTGTACCCGGCGGTTTCGTAAAACTGCTGCATGGCGTTCACGGCTGTTTCCGCTTGTTCGATCGGTATCCACATCTCGGTGTATTTCAGCGGCATAAGGTGGTTGCTGAACTCGATCCGGTCCATCGGCAGGCTGCCCAACCAGGTGTCCCAGAATGTCTGGGGCGGGTTGGTATCCGAATTCTCCGGGAAGTACATGTTGCAAAGCATCGGATACAGGTAGGGAAACAACTTTTCCATCACCTCCTCAATCCTGGCGAGGTCGGGGTCGTTGCCGATCAGGTCGTACAGCCACTGCGGCCACGAAGCCACCAGACTGTACCCCACACCGGCCACCACTTCGGACGGAAGCGTCGAGCCGAGCACTTTGTGAAAAACCGGCTGATAAGGCTTCGGGGTGAAATCGTCCGGCGTACCGGTTTGGGGAGTGTAATCCGAGGGCTGCATGGTGCGTGCCTGCCAACTGATTACCCGTTGCAGGGACTGATATGGCCACCAAAGCAGGCGGGCGTACTCCGTTTGGGTAAAATGCGCCTGCAAGGACGGCCGGTCGGGCGTGCCGGCGCCAAAAAAATCGAACGCGCACTGGTTCACCTGAGTCACCGCCTCTTGCCCGATAATACGAAACGCGGGCACGCATTGCAGCGTCACAGAAGTGATCACACCGAGCAGGCCCAGTGAGCCGACAATGCCGAAAAATGCATCGTTCAGATCGGAAGAACGTGAAAACGTACGCACAGCGCCGGTGCCGTCCACCAATCGGACGGAAACCACACATGCGTCGAAACTATGCGCCATGGTCCCCCCCGACGACCCGGTGGATATGAAACCCGCTACCGTTTGGTGAATGGCATCGGAGACGTTGGGGATTGCCCAACCTTTTGCGTTAAGTTGTCCGTACAGGCTGTTGGCCGTAGTGGAGGTTTCCGAAGGGTCGAACGGATCAAACCCAAGGTTGCAGCCCGCCCCGACGCTTACCTGCATATTTGCATCGTCGAACGACACCGCGCGCATGTTGTCCAGCAGGATATTGAGGTTTTCGCCCGGCGAACCATTAGCCGGATCATAGCCGTCGGTAAAAATCGCTCCCGGAACCGATTGGGCCGCGCCGCGTACCCGTACCTGAAGGTTGTTCTGCAGGGCATGTTGAATCAGTTCGACGACCTGATCTTCGTTTTCGGGGTGGTATAGCCCGTTTGCATCAGCCTGAATCATGGTGCTTATTGTGTTTTTTTGCCGAAAAGGCGCATGAACCAATGGATAAAGGTCTCGAAAAAGCCGGGGCTAATATTCGGCACTTCAAGAGCCGCAGCGCTCGCAGGTTGCGGGATGCCGAGTTGCGCCCGCCAGTAGTCATTGACAAAAACCTGATGCGGGTCGAGCGCCTGACGCACCTGCATCCATGCGTCCCATTTGGGATACACCGAGCGCAGGTATTCGGCGCCAAGTGAGCTGTCGCCGGCAGGCAGATACTTGCCCCAGTGCGGCCGGAACTTGAACGGGGCCAGCAAATCCCAAAATTTCTGATAGTACGCAGTCGGATCGCCGGTATTGTTGCCAAACCAGAACACGTCAATGCGAATGACATCGGTTTGATACGCCGGGCTCAGCCAGCATTGGCTGCTCCTTGCAGCGTAAATTTCGCAGCTAAATGCCATGGTATTCTGGGTGCTTGCCTGATAAAATGTGTTCAGGGTGTTCATCACAGCCTGAGCCTGGTTCAGCGGGATCCACAACTCGGTGAACCAAACCGGAAACAGCCTGTCGCTCATCTGGTTATCCATAGGCAAGCCCGTCCACCAGTAGTCCTGAAATTGTACCGGGCCTTTATCGGGCGCGTCAAGGGGGACAAAAATATCCAGAATTTTGGGCAAAAGCAGGGGGTAAAAAGACGCTCCGATGAGGTCACGCAGGATTCGGTACTCTTTGGTGTCGCCCATGGCGTCCTTTAGCCAATCGGGCCATCGGCCGATGCCGGTGAACAGCAGGTCGGCGGCCAGGGTAGCCGGTATGGGGCTGTTGAAAATATAGGGCACCTCCTGATACGGATTGGGTTTGAAATCCGGTTCCGATGCCACGGGTTTAGCCTGCCAGATCACCATTTTGTTCACGCCGCTTTGAGGCCACCACATCAGGCGCGCATAGGGTGTTTGCCGAAAGTACGTTTCCAGGCCGGGACGTTGATCAGAGCCGCTACCAAACAAATCAATGGCGCATTGGTCCGTCGTGGTGGTCGCCTGAAAACCCACGATATTGAATTTGGGTACCAGGTTGAACGTGGCTGACACCAATACGCCGAAAAGCCCCATGGTGGGGCCGCAGGCAGCAAAGAACGGGTCTTCAGGGTCGCCGGAAGCCGGGCGGGTAAACGTTGTTTTTTTTGGACCGTTCGGGCCGTAATGCACAAAACTGACGGCCTGCACCATGTCCTGAAATGCGTACTGCGTGGTGCCGCCCGCCGAGCCGGTAGACAAAAACCCGGCTACGGTTTGGTGGATGATACCTCCAAGGTCAGGCACCGCAAAGCCGGCCTGATCCAATTGGTACAGCAGGGAATTGTGCAGCGTGGAAATTTGGGTCGGATCCCAGGGATCGAACCCCAGGTGGCACCCGCCTTGCACTGTAACGGTTTTGTTGGCAGCGTCTATGGACACGGCATTCATCTTTGCCAACATGATGTACTTGTAGGGACGACTGCTCGTTGGGCCGCTTTCAAGGGTACGAATCAGGGGAAAGGAATGCGCAGAACCGCGCAGGCAGATAATTTCACCATTTGCGTGCGCCTCTTCCACCAGGGCCATCACGTCTTTTTCATCGGAAGGAAGCCAATATGTGACCCCGTTTACATCAATTGAATCCATGGCAGCAGAAGTTGTTACAAATACGAAAGGCCTTCGACAGGACTGCCAAAGGGGATAAAAAGGGCAAGATTAGGAGCGGGTTTTGATACCAAGAAAGGCAGCAAGGACAGCAAAGATAAACATCTTGGCGAATCCGTAAGGAATGCGTTTCTTTGTGCCGGTTTTTTACACCGAATCACATCCAAACGTTATTTGAAAGTTTATGCTTAGTCGCCGCAGCGTTCGAATCAAGGTGATGCAGTTGCTCTACATGCTCAACCGCGATGAAAATTTAGCCTTCCCCGACCTTCTCAAAGGCTACAACGATGGCATCTGGAAAACGTACGAAATCTACATTTTCCACCTCTACCTCACACTCAAAGTGGCCCAATACGCCGAAAAGGACGCTGAAATCCGGGCCGCCAAACTCCTGCCCGACGACGAAGACAAAAACTTCACCCCCCGCCTGTATAAAAATCCCTGTACACAAAGCCTCGCCAACCACGTCGGCTTTCTCAAGGTAGCCGCCAAGTACCACGCCAACGAGAACCTCGACGAGGATCAAATCCGGCTTATGTACAATGCATTCTGCGCTACGGAACCTTACCAGAAGTACCTCGAACTGCCCGAACCCACCGATCAGGATCACGCCAAAATGCTGCTGGAACTGTATCGCTTCCTCCAGAGCAACGACCTGTTCATCGAGATGACGGAAGACCGGTACAACAACTGGCTCGACGACGAATCGCTCGTGGTGGGCGCCATGAAAAAAACGCTCAAAGCCACCCCTGTCGAAGGCGAATTTTACAAGGAATACGAACCTGCCGACGAAACCGTGCGCGAGTTTGGCGAGCAACTCCTGCGCAAAACCTGCCAGGAAGACCAGACGCTGTTCGACCTCATCAACCCCAACCTGAAAAACTGGGATGCTGAACGCGTGGCCGTGCTCGACATGATCATGCTCAAAATGGCCCTCTGCGAACTGCTGTACTTCCCGACCATACCGACCAAAGTGACGCTCAACGAGTTCGTGGAAATTTCCAAAGTATACTCCACCGAAAACAGCAAGGAATTCATCAACGGTATCCTCGACCGGCTGATGAAAAAACTGATGAAGGAGGAGAAAATCGTGAAGGAAGGCCGGGGATTGATCGAATAGCCGGTCTTATGAAATACTTTTTCCTCGCACTTTTCCTGGTTTCTGCAACCACACAAGTATCCGCTCAAACGCCGAGCGCCGCGCAATTGCGCTGGCACGACACCGAGTTTTACCTCTTTTTCCACTTTGGCCCCAACACGTTCACCAACCTCGAATGGGGGCACGGCACAGAACCCGAGGCCATTTTCAATCCCACCGATCTGGATTGTGACCAGTGGTGCCGGGTGGCCAAAGCAGCCGGCGCGCGCGGGGTAATTCTCACGGCCAAACACCACGACGGATTTTGCCTCTTCCCCTCCGCGTATTCCACCCACACCGTGCGCGAAAGCCCGTGGAAAGGCGGCAAAGGCGACGTAGTGGGCGAACTCGCCCGGGCTTGCCGAAGAAACGGGTTAAAACTCGGCCTTTACCTCTCGCCCTGGGATCGGAACCACCCCCAATATGGCACTCCCGAATACAACGACGTGTACGTGGCTACGCTCACCGAACTGCTCACCCGGTACGGAGAACTGTTCGAAATTTGGTGGGATGGCGCCAACGGGGAAGGCCCCAACGGAAAAAAACAGGTGTACGATTTTCGCCGCTTTGAAAAAACGGCTGCCAAACTCCAGCCCGATGCCGTGATTTTCAGCGATGTCGGCCCCGGTTGTCGCTGGGCCGGCAACGAACGCGGCCTGATTGAGTCGGACATAAACTGGTGCTTGCTCGACACCGCCGGCTATGGCCGCGGAGCCACCGGGCCGCCGACCGACACACTCAACCGGGGCAACGAAAACGGCCGGCACTGGATACCCGCCGAATGCGACGTGAGCATCCGCCCCGGCTGGTTTTACCACCCCGAGGAAGACGACAAGGTGAAAACCCCGGAGCAACTTTTTGACATTTACCTAAATTCCGTAGGCCGCGGCGCCAACCTGATCCTGAATGTGCCGCCCGACCGGCGCGGTCGTATCGCCGCCAACGACTCCGTGTCGCTGACGGTTTTCGGGGAAAAACTTCGCGCGGCATTCGCCCGAAACCTGGCCTTGGGCAAAAAAACAGCATATTCCGGCGGAGGCGATTCCGAAAGGTTTTCCCGGAAACTATCCGACGGAAACCGGAAAAGCGCGGTAACACTCGGCGAAGCAGGCAGCAGCGTTACGCTTGACCTCGGTGAAACAACCACATTTGATTGCATGCTCTTGCGCGAACACATCGCCAAAGGGCAGCATGTCAAGCAGTTCAAAGTGGAAATCCGGGAGAACGACCGGTGGCGCGAAGTGGCCACAGGCGGCACCATCGGCCCGCGCCGTATCCTCACGTTTCCGGCAGTATCGGCCCGTTTGATTCGGGTAAGCATCCTGGATTCCAAAGGGCCTTGTGCCTTGAGTGAGGTGGAGATTTACAAGCGCGCATAACCCTGCCTCCTTCGCATGTAATTTCACCACAGATTACTCAGATTTGCACAGATTCATACTTGTAAAATCTGTGCAAATCTGAGTAATCTGTGGTGAAAAATTGCCTCGTTGCAGGTATGGTTAAGTGAACTCAGACACAAACTGCCCGAGCAGGCAAGCGCCTGACCGGGCAGAAAAAAATTATCCAGATTGTATGTCTATGCCGTGCCGTGGAGGATTTTGTTCCAGTACAACCACGGGAGTACCCGGCGCTTGAGCATGTACATGGACCAGCGCTCCTTGCTCTGGTCGAAGGGAAACGTCTCGGTAGGATTATTGTCGTAGTCGAACTCAGCCAGTACCAATTTGCCGTAGCCGGTGATGAGCGGGCAGGAACCGTAGCCGTTGTATTTGGCGTCCGCAGGTTTGCCGGTGCGGATTTGACTGAGCAATTGCTGCACCAGCACAGGCACCTGTTTGCGGATGGCTGCGCCGGTTTTACCGTTTGGCGTGCTGGAGGCGTCGCCGATGGAGTAAATATTCGGGTAGCGGTTGTGCTGGAACGTGAACTTGTCCACATCTACCCAGCCGAAGGGGTTGTCCGGCACCGCAAGCGGGCTGTTTTTGATAAAATCCGGCGCACTTTGCGGCGGCGTAACGTGGATCATTTCATAATCTTCCGTCACTTGCCCAACGACCTTGCCCTGCTCATACACATCGAACACGGCTTGTTTGCTGTCCGGCTTTACTTCCACGAGGTTGTGCAGGAAGTGGGTCCGGATTCCGTACCGGGCGATAACCTTGTTCAGCGTGTCGGCGTACTTTTTCACGCCGAAAATGATGCTGCCGCCGCTGTAAAAATGCACCTGCACATCGCTCAGCACACCGTGTTTGCGCCAGTAGTCGGCGGCGAGGTACATGATTTTTTGCGGTGCCCCGCCACATTTGATCAGCGTGTTCGGGTTGGTAAAAATAGCCTTGCCTTTTTTGGTGTTACGCAGGCACTCGTACGTGTAGGGCGCCATGTTGAACAGGTAATTGGACGTAATGCCGTTTTTACCGAGGTTGCCTTCCAGACCCTTGATCTTGTGCCAATTGAGTTGAATACCCGGGCACACCACCAGGTAATCGTAGGTGTAGCGGTTGCCGCCGGACGTGACGACGGCATTTTGCTCCGGTTCGAAGGAAGCCGCTGCCTCTTTCAGCCAGGTTGCCTTTTCGGGCATCACCTCGGCCTCGGAGCGCACGGTGTCGTTGATATCAAACACACCGCCGCCCACTAATGTCCAGGCCGGTTGGTAGTAGTGTTTATCCGCAGGGTCGAGAATTGCAATATCCAGTTTGGAGTCTTTGCGAAACAATTGCGCCGCAAGGGATATTCCCGCATTCCCGCCACCGATGATCAGAATCTGGAAGTGTTGTTTCATACCGTTTTGCTTTTTTTATACGGCAAAGGTGTGTGTGAGCACGTCAAATATTCCGGCGGGACTTAGGGTATTTGTTGCACTAATCAACGTTAGTTTCCCGCTTTGCCGGCGGCATTGCGGTCGTATCGCACATTCAGGTTGAGCCACATGAGGCGGGAAATCCGGAAAATGTACACGAAGTTGATGGCCAGAAAAGCGATCAGCAGGCCGAAAGCCATATTCAGACCCCAGCCCAGAATCCAGTGAATCAGAGCCACAAAAAACAGGCAAAACCACGCGGTCCAGATGTAGGAGATAAACATGGCGCCGTAATAATAGCCCGGTTCGGGGAAGTAATTCAGGTCGCAGGTTGGACACTTTTGCAACATGTCGAAGGGTCGAACAAACGACCAACTGCCGGTTTCGAACATTTCCCCCTCGTGGCAACGGGGGCATTTCAACGCAAAGACGCTGTAGGATTTAGAACCTTTTTTGCACATAAGGAAAGATTGGCGGCGCTGGCCGCAAAGAAGTTAGCCTGAAAAAGAAAGGGCGAAAATACGAGTCTGCCGGGTGTGTTGTGCCGGGTAAACGAAAACCTTCCAGGGTTTTGAAACCTGGAAGGTTTGTACAGAATCGAAAATTTAAACCGCTGCCGGTTCCGCAAATGCCTCCAGCGCATTTGTCAATTCAACCGCCGAAAGTACGCCGGAGCGGCGCCACACGGGTTTGCCGTCCTGAAAAATGATGAGCGTGGGCACAGCCATCACGTTGTAGGTGGAAGCGATGAGCGGATTGCGATCCACGTCAAGTTTGAAAATCGTGGCACGTTCGCCTACGCGGCGTTTCACATCTTCGAGTATCGGCGCCAGCATACGGCAGGGGCCGCACCATTC
>CAYMQY010000019.1:0-3838 GCA_964392655.1 uncultured Saprospiraceae bacterium | reverse complement strand
GAATCGTAACACAGCCCTTCGACGTTGAAATCGCCGTCGAGCGCAGTGGGCCAGGTTTCCGGCTCGCCGGACTCCGGGATGCGGATAATATCGCCGTTGCTCTTCGCCACAAACACATCCGTGCCGACCACCTCGATGCCCTCGTAGTCGCCCGCGCCGCCGAATGTACGCGTCCGCTCCACCGCGCCGGTATTCGGGTTGAGGTAAAAAATCAGGCCCTGCTCGTCGTTCACGGCCAGCAGGTGCGCACCGTCGTCGGAAACGGCCAGGCCCGAAATTTCGCGCAACTCGGCAGGCAGGGGAAAGGTCGTGTCGGGCGCATGCAGGCGGTAAGGCATGACGAATCCGCCGGCAGACGGGTGTTCCGGTTCGTTTTGTTCGGTGGATGTACAGGCCATAGTTAGAAACAGGAATGAAAAAAGGGGATGCAGGCAGGCATTTTTGTTTTTCATGCGCAAAACTACGGCGGCCAAGCGGCATTCCCGAAAATCGCCGATTCCGACTACTCAGCCTCCCGTCACACGCACAAACAACCGGTTGGTAGATTTTGCCCATGGCTACAGAATCATAAACCGGTTATTCGCCGGTATTCGTAACATTGCCCGGTTATTATTCAGCAAAACAAGTCAACCATGCGCCAACTTCTGCTCCTCTGCCTGTGCTTGGGCTTCTCTATCAGCCCGTTATTTTCCCAAAAAAAAGATGAACCCGCAGCGAAAAAACCGGAAAAACCGGCATACCTGAAATCCGAAACGTACAGCGGCCTGTCGTTCCGCAGCGTCGGGCCAGCAGTCACGTCGGGCCGCATCGCCGATTTTGCCGTGAATCCGCACAACCCGGCAGAATACTACGTGGCCGTGGCTTCCGGCGGCGTGTGGAAAACCGTAAATGCCGGCACCACCTACCAGCCGGTGTTCGACGCACAAGGCTCGTACTCCATCGGTTGCGTGGTCATTGACCCCAGCAACCCCAACGTGGTGTGGGTAGGCTCCGGCGAAAACAACAACCAGCGCTCCGTAGCCTACGGCGACGGCGTGTACAAAAGCGAGGACGGCGGCAAGACCTGGAAAAACAAGGGCCTGAAAACCTCCGAGCACATTGCCAACATCGCAGTGGACCCGACCAACCCCAACACCGTGTACGTGGCGGCTTACGGCCCGGTGTGGAGCGACGGCGGCGAACGCGGCGTGTACAAAAGCACCGACGGCGGCGACACCTGGGCCTGCATCAAGTCCGTCAGCGCCTACACCGGCTGCAACAACCTGGTGATGGACCCGCGCGACCCGAAGGTGCTCTACGCCGCTTTTCACCAGCGCCAGCGCAAGGTGTTCACCTACATCGGCGGCGGCCCGGAATCGGCGCTGTTCAAAAGCACCGACGGCGGCTCTACCTGGAAAAAACTCGAAGGCGGACTGCCCGGCGGCGAACTGGGCCGCATCGGCATTGACGTGTCGCCGGCAAATCCCGACTACGTGTACGCCGTAGTGGAAGCCGGCGACAAAAAAGGCGGCGTGTACCGCTCCACCGACCGCGGCGCCAGTTGGACGAAAATGAGCGACATCTACACCAGCGGCAACTACTACCAGGAACTCAACTGCGACCCGAAAGACCCCGACCGCATTTTTATCACCGATACCTACTACAAGTACAGCACCGACGGCGGCAAAACCATGCTCAACCTCAGTGAAATCAACAAACACATAGACAACCACTGCATCTGGATAGACCCCGCCAACACCGACCACCTGCGTGTGGGCTGCGACGGCGGCGTGTACGAAACCTGGGATTTCGCCAAATCCTGGGAGTTCAAACACAACCTGCCGGTTACGCAGTTTTACAAAGTGTCTACCGACAACGGCTTTCCGTTTTACCACATCCATGGCGGCACGCAGGACAACCTCAGCCTCGGCGGCCCCAGCCGCAGCACCAGCGCCAACGGCATCCCCAACTCCGACTGGTACGTGACCAGCACCGGCGACGGCTTCGAAACGCAGGTGGACCCGACCAATCCCGACATCATCTATGCCCAAAGCCAGTACGGCGGACTCGTGCGTTTCGACCGTAAAAGCGGCGAAATGCTGCCCATACAGCCCCAGCCCGGCGAAAACGAACCCGCCTACCGCTGGAACTGGGACGCGCCGCTCACGATCTCGACCCACTCCCCCACCCGACTCTACTTCGGCGCCAACAAGGTGTTCCGCACCGACGACCGCGGCAACTCCTGGCGCACCATCAGCCCCGACCTCTCGCGCGGCGTGGACCGCAACAAATTCGAAATCATGGGCAAAGTGTGGAGCGTGGACGCGATAGCCAAAAACGGCTCCACAGACATTTACGGCCAGATCACCAGCATCGCCGAAAGCACGCTCGACCAGAACCTGCTTTGGGCAGGCACCGACGACGGCCTGCTCTGGATGACCCGCGACGGCGGCCAAAACTGGACTAAAATGGACAGCCTGCCCGGCGTGCCCGAACGCTCGTACGTGCACCAGGTCATCGCGTCGCAATACGACAAAAACACCGCCTACGTGTGCTACAACCACCACCGCTACGGCGACTTCAAGCCTTACCTGCTGAAAACCACCGACGGCGGCAAAACCTGGAAATTCATTTCCGCTACCGCAACAGAAGCCAAAAAAGACGCCGCAAGCGATTCGGACAAAACCGCAAAACCGGCGCCTTCGCTGTTGCCCGAACGCGGCAGTGTGTACACCATTGCCGAAGACCATGTGGATCGGAACCTGTTGTTCTGCGGCACCGAGTTCGGGGTGTTTTTCAGTCCCGACGGCGGCGACAACTGGGTGCAACTCAAGTCCGGCCTGCCCACCATCGCCGTGCGCGACATCGAGATTCAGCGCCGCGAAAACGACCTCGTGCTGGGCACCTTCGGACGCGGGTTCTATGTGCTCGACGACTACTCGCCGCTGCGCAACCTCAAGCAGGAGGTTTTTGATAAGCCGGCCAGTATTTTCCCGGTGAAAGATTCCTGGATGTTCATCCCGAACAAGCCGCTGGGCCTGCGCGACAAGGGCCACCTCGGCAGCAGTTACTACGCCGCCGCCAATCCGCCTGTGGGCGCCGTGTTCACCTACTGGCTGAAAGAGGAGGTGAAAACCCTGAAAGCCAAACGCCAGGAAGCCGAAAAAGCGAAGTTCGAGAAAAAAGAACCCGTGTACTACCCCGACATCGAGGCCCTGCGCAAGGAGGACGAACAGCCCGAACCCTACCTGCTGTTCACCATCACCGATGCTGCGGGCGACGTGGTGCGCCACATCAAAACATCGGCCACCAAAGGCCTGAAACGCCTCGTGTGGGACTACCGCTACAACCCCGCTTCGCCCGTGATGGGCCGCCGCCCGGTAGCGCCCGACAACCTGTTCAGCGGTCCCGATCAGGGGCATCTGGCCTTGCCCGGGCAGTACAACGCAACCATCCACCAGTACGAAGACGGGGTGCTGACGCCTTTGGTCGGGCCGGTGTCGTTCACGGTGAAATCGCTGAACAACGCCACCTTGCCCGCGCAGGACAAGCAGGCTTACCTCGATTTTTGTAAAAAAGTGAGCCGCCTGCGCAAGGTCGTCAGCGCCACCGGCAATATCCGCAACGACCTGAGCACCACGCTCGGCCACATCACGACGGCCCTGCAGGACATGCCCGCGCCGCCGCAGGAGTTGCTGAAAAAAACCTACGACCTTACGGGGCGCCTGAACGCCGTCACACTGCAACTCAACGGCGACGCCACCCGTGCCCGCCGCGAATTCGAGACGGAGCCATCCATCAGCGGACGCGTCGGCTTGCTGGAGTACAGCATGTGGAACACCACCAGCGCGCCCACGCA
>CAYMQY010000018.1:34660-35046 GCA_964392655.1 uncultured Saprospiraceae bacterium | reverse complement strand
ACGTTGGCCCGGTTCGGCGCCGTGAGCGACGAAACCGTGCGCGAAATGGCGGCTGGCGCCCTGACCGCACTCGGCGCCGATGTGGCGCTGGCCATTTCCGGCATTGCCGGCCCGGACGGCGGCACGCCCGACAAACCCGTCGGCACCGTCTGGATGGCTGTGGGCGACCGGAACCGAATCGTTTCGGAAAAACACGTGTTCGGGCGCGACCGAACGAAAAACATCCAGTTGGCAGGGGTGTACGGGCTGAATCTAGTGCGGAAATTCCTCCTCGGGCAGGTGTGAGAAAGGGCGGGTGGCTATTGGCTTGCCGTCAGACGAACAAGTTGATTCACACGGCGCCCGCGGTTAGAACTATTTTGTATGACGGCAAAATTTTAAACCAC
>CAYMQY010000018.1:29643-34650 GCA_964392655.1 uncultured Saprospiraceae bacterium | reverse complement strand
CGGCCCCGTCTGTCCGAACTTGTCCTTCTTACGGCAATTTTGTAAACCTCTAACGGAAAACACACCGGTGCATGGGGAAAGATTGCCTGTACAGGGGCAAATCATCCGCGTTCGTTGATTTTTTTTCAGCAAGCTGCCGGGCAGATGCACCTTTGCCGCGCTTCCTCAAACCATTTTTCTGTATTTCACCAACATTCACATTTTCAAACAACTGCGCTATGAAACTCGCAATCAAAATTTCCCTGATGGCTTTGTTTGTGCTGGCCGGTCTGGCCGTGTACGCCCAGCCGGGCGGAGGCGGACGCATGATGAACCCCGAACAGCGGGCCGAACAGCAAACGGCCCAGATGACCGAAAAACTTTCCCTTTCCGAGGCTCAAGCCGCCAAGGTCAAGGAAATCAACCTGAAGTACGCCAAACAGGGACAGGAAGCACGTGAAAAAGCCGACGGCGACTGGGAGGCCATGCGCGGCACCATGACCGCCATTCGGCAGGAACAGGACAAGGAGCTGCAAACCGTGATGACTCAGGAGCAGTGGGATCAGTGGGTAAAGGTGCGCGAGGAATTCCGTGGCAACCGCGGCTTCCGCGGCGGCGACAAACCCGCACCTGGCGACAAGAGCACAACGCCTCCGAAAGACGAGAAGAAAAACGAAAAGAACTAATCGGGCTCGGACTGCGAACAGTAAACACAACGACGATTACCGGTCACTCCCGTTTGTCATCCTGAAGGGATCCGTCCACTCTACAAGGACCTCGCATGTGGTTTCCCTCGTAGAGCGGACGGATCCCTTCAGGATGACAAACGTGGTGTCGGACAACAAACCTTCCAACCAGAAACCCTCCAACCAGAAACCCGAAACCTTGTACGCATACATGAAAAATCTCGCCTTCGCCGCATTCCTTCTGCTTGCCCAACTGGCCGGCGCCCAAACGTTTTCTATCAAAGGAAAAATCGTGGATGAAAACAACGGCGCCATGCCCGGCGCCACGGTCAGCCTCCAGCATCCCTGGGGCGAAGTGGTTAAAGGCGCAGCCAGCAGACTGGACGGTTCATTTTCGATAGACGGTATCGGCAAGGGCGGTTACCGCCTGGTCGTCACGGCTCTTGGATATTCCGTGTTCAAAAAAGAAGTGACCGTGACTACTGCCAACGTGCAGTTGGGCGCACTTGCGCTGGAGCCTGACCCTGTGGTGCTCAAGGATGTGGAAATCAAAAGCACCGTGCCCATTTCCCAGCAAAAGGGCGACACCACGGAGTTCAACGCCAACGCGGTGAAGGTGATGAAAGATGCCGACGCCTCGGACCTGATCGAGAAACTGCCCTCGGTGACCGTGGAAAACGGCACCATCAAAGCCCAGGGGGAAAACGTGACGCAGGTGCTGGTGGACGGAAAACCGTTTTTCGGCAACGACCCCGCCGCTGCCCTGCGCAACCTGCCAGCCGAGGTCATTGACAAGGTGCAAATCTTCGACCAGCAAAGCGATCAGGCGCAGTTCACCGGTTTTCAAGACGGCAACACGACCAAGACGATCAACATCGTCACCAAGACGGACATGCGCAGCGGCCAGTTCGGCAAGGTGTACGCCGGTTACGGCTACGAGGACCGGTATCAGGGCGGCGGCAACATCAACTACTTCGACGGCGACCGGCGCATCTCGCTCATCGGCATGACCAACAACATCAACGTCCAGAATTTTTCCAGCGACGACCTGCTCGGCGTCATGAGCAGCGGCGGACGCGGCGGTGGAGGCGGTGGCCGTATGGGCGGCGGAATGCCCGGTGGTGGTGGCCGTTCAGGCGGTGGCGGTGGCGGCGATTTTCTCGTGCGCCCGCAAGGCGGTATCGCGACCACAACCGCCGTCGGCCTGAACTTTTCCGACAAATGGGGAGACAAGACGGAGGTGAGTGCCAGCTATTTTTTCAATAAAAGCAACAGCTACTCGGAGTCGCTGACCTACCGCCAGTTCCTGAACAACGACGGCGCTCTGGCCGAACTCTACGACGAACAAAACTACTCCAACTCCGACAACACCAACCACCGCTTCAACGCCCGGATCGAGTTCAAACTCGACAGCATGAACACCTTTGTGCTGCGCCCGCGCCTGAGCGCCCAACTCAACGACGGCAACTCCAGCACCCTCGGCCAAACCACGTTCGACGCCGACCTGCTCAGCCGCACCGACAACACCTACCTGTCCGACCTGACCGGCCTCAACCTCAACACCGACCTGCTCTGGCGCCACCGCCTGACCAAAAAAGGCCGCACGTTTTCGCTCAATGTCAGTTCGGGGTATGCACCCAAAAACGGCACAAGCAAACTCCTTTCGTCCGACCAATACTTCGTCGGCCCGCCCCTCAACAGCAACCTGGACCAGTCCGCCACGCTCGACGTGAACAGTTGGAACGCTGCCGGCAACGCCGAATACACCGAGCCGATCAGTGAAAACGCCCAGTTGCTGTTCAATTACCGCCTCAGTTACCAGCAGGAGACTTCCGACAAATACACCTACGATTTTTCACCCGCCGACGGCGGCTACACCATGCTCAACGAGCCGCTGAGCAACGTGTTTTCCAACGACTACATCACCCACCAGACCGGCGCAGGCTACAACTACAGCAAGGGCCGCGACCTGAATTTCAACCTGCGCACCAACGTGCAATGGGCCGACCTAGCCAACCAGAAAACCTTCCCCCAGCCGGGGACCATTGACCAGACGTTTTTCAATGTGCTGCCCTCGGCCATGCTGCGCTATAACCTCGACAAAAACCACAACATCCGGTTCAACTACCGCACCAACACCCAGCTGCCTTCGGTGGATCAGTTGCAGGACGTGCTGAATAACTCCAACCCGCTCCAACTCAGCGTAGGCAATCCCAACCTGAAGCAGACCTTCCAGCAAAACCTGTTTCTGCGCTACCAGGGGTCCAATCCCGACAAGGGCACCACATTTTTCGCCATGGCAGGCGGCGGCATGACCGGCAACTACATCGCCAATGCGACCTACCTGGCCAGCAGCGATCACCCCATTCTCCAGCAGTACAACGTACCGCCCGGCGCCCGCATCTCCCGCCCCGTCAACCTCGACGGCTACTGGAACCTGCGCTCGTTTGTATCGTACGGAATACCGATCAAGGGGCTGAAAACCAATTTCAACCTGGACCTGTCGTACAACTTTTCCCGCACGCCCGGTCTCGTGAACGACGTGGAAAACTTCGCCAACAACCAAACGGCGGGCATCGGCGTCACCTTCGCCAGCAACATCAGCGACCGCGTGGATTTCACCCTTTCCGCCCGCCCGAGTTACAACACGGTGAACAATACCCTGCAAACCGCCAGCAACACGGAGTACTACAGCCAGGTATCCCGCCTGAAGTTCAACTGGATCATCGTGGAGGGTTTTGTGCTGCGCACCGATCTGACGCACACGCTGAACAACGGCCTGTCCGACGGCTTCAACCAGAACTTCTGGCTCTGGAACCTCGCTATCGGCAAAAAAGTCTTCAAAAACGAACGCGGCGAAATCGCCCTTGCCGTCAACGACCTGCTCGGCCAAAACCGCAGCATCAGCCGGAACATCACCGAATCGTACATCGAAGACCTGCAAACCAATGCCTTGCAGCGTTTCGTGATGCTCTCGTTCACCTACAACCTGCGGCATTTCAAAACCAAAAAAGCCGCCACTCCACGCACCGAAGGCCCGGGCGAGTGGGGACCGCCGCCGGGTATGTGGAGGGGGTGAGGAGGTACAAGTTGCGAAGTTGAGGGGTGTACCTGTACTCGTGAGTAGACGCCTGTTTAATCCGAAGGGCTGCTGCGCCGCAAAAAGTTTAGTTAAAAAATCGGATCAAATTTTTGATTTTTAGGCACTTGAATTCGTATTAAATTTCAAAAAATGTGTGCGGAGAGATGAGATGTTTGAGGGAGTGTTTTCAACTTGGCTGCCAATTTCCGAAGAGGATCGTGCATACGGCTGACTTTTCCACACTCACCAACCCACCACCCTATGAACAAAACAGCACTCATCTTCCTGCTCCTCGCCACGCTCACCGCTTGCGGGCCGGTGAAAGAATCCTTCGTGGATGTGTGTACGGGCGAAAAAATCGCCGGCTACGACAAAGCCTGCAAGTGGCGCATCGGAAAAACGCAACGGCAGGAGGTGTCCAAAAAAGAAATACAGGAACAGAAAGGCCGGCTGGATTTTTTGTTCTCCAGGTATCGGGATCAGGAGACGCCGACCAACCGGCTGATAGCCGTTTTTGGAAATGAGGAAATGATCACCACCCGCGGAATCAAAGTCGGCGACCCCCTGGATAAAGTCGAGGAAGTGTATGGAAAACCCTGGTCGCGGCTTGTTGACATGGGCAACGCCCCCGGCTCCGACGAGCGGATTTTGTTCTACGGCCTGTTCTACGACAACCTGATATTTATGACCGATGCATCGTTCCAAACCGTACAGGCGATCGTCATCGGGACGATCCCCGTTCCCGGCTTGTACCGGCCCTGGCAGACGCAGCCTCCCCGTCCGGCGTACCCAATGACAAACAAATTATGATGGGTTTTGCCGATGGTCGTCGGGGGGCTGCGATGGCCTTCGCCCGATTTGCGCTCCTCAAAACTCCACCTTGTAACTCAGCACCGGAATCAACGGCGTCTGGTCCCAATATTTGACTGCTTGGCTATTGTCGTCGAAGTAGCGCCCGAAGTAGTTGGCCCGGTTGGTGGCGTTCTGCACGTCTAAGGCCAGCGTGGTGGTCAGGCGCTGGTAGTTGCGTTTGATTTTCAGGCCCAGGTCGAGGCGAAAATAGGCGGGTAACTGCTCCGAAAACGCGCGGCTTTCGTCGCGTACGGTTTCGCCTTTTTCGATGGAAGCGGCCAGATCAATCGGCGTGTCGTGCTGCCCGCCCATCCAGGTCAGTTTCAGGTTGAGGCCGAACGTGCGGTTTTTCCGGCCCCGGTTCCAGTTCCACTCCTTGCCGGCCACGAGGCTGTTCACAAACCCGGT
>CAYMQY010000018.1:28027-29543 GCA_964392655.1 uncultured Saprospiraceae bacterium | reverse complement strand
TGTAGCCCAAAAAGTTGAGGTATGCCCCGGCGCGCAACAGGTTCCGGGCATCGAATTTGTGCGTCAGCGCAGAAGAAACCGTGGTTTTTACCTGGTCATACCCCCCGTCTTCGGTGCGGCGCAGGCTGTAGTCGGGCCGGTATTCGTCGTTTTGAAACCCGTTGCGCGTACCCGATACGGCCACGACGTTGCGCAGGAACGTATTGTCGCCCAGCACCATGCTGTGCGTCAGCCCCAGCACACCCGTGTTGGCGGTGTAATTCCAGTTGTATTGTTTGCCGCCGTCATCTATCCAGGCCAGCGAGTCGGCAATACCCGTGTAGTTTTGTGTACTCAGCCCGCCGAGTCCGAACAGGGTAAATTGACCGAGTTTGCCCGCCGGCATCCAGAGGTTGAACGACAGGTCCTGAAAGTCCGTTTGCGCGTCGCCGAGGCTGATGCCGAGTTTGTTCAGCAGCGACAGCGTGGAATAGCGGTAATCGACCAAAAACGAACCGGTTTGTTTGCCGAATCGCATGGGGCCTTCCGCAGCAGCGTCGAGGCCGAGCAGGCCCGCCTGGAAGGTGTATTCCCGCTTTTCGGAGTTGCCTTTGCGCAGTTTCAAGTCGAACACGCCGGACAGGGCGTTGCCGTACTCGGCGGCAAAAGCGCCGGTCATAAAATCCGAGTTGGACAACAACTGCGCGCTCAGGATCGAGATGCCGCCGCCAGAAGTGCCCACCGCGGAAAAGTGGTTGGGGTTGGGAATATCTACGCCCTCCATGCGCCAGAGCAGGCCGTTGGGAGCGTTACCACGGATGGCAATGGTGTTGTTGCCGTCGTTGGCAGTGGCCACGCCGGCAAATGCCGAGGCCATACGCCCGGGGTCGTTCACCGCAGCGGCAAAACGCCGGGTTTCTTCCACCGAAAACGTGCGCGCGCTCACCGTGGCCAATTCGTTCAGCGGTTTTTGTTTGTCAATTTTGGCACGCACCACCACTTCCCGGGTCGTGATCAGGTCCTCCTCCAGTTCGATGGTGAGTTCCACTTCCTTGCCGGAGTCGAGGGTAATGTTCGGCACAATGGCTTCTTTGTAGCCGAGGTACGTGATGCGCAAGGTATGTTTGCCCACCGGCACCGCCGAAAAGCGAAAGCGTCCGTCGGAGTCGGTAGAGGTTCCAATGGGGGATTCAGCGCTCAGGAGCGCCACCGTAGCACCGGCGAGCGGGGTTTTCACGGCCTTGTCGAGCACGGTACCTTTCAGATTTTGGGTAAAATTCTGACTCGTAACGGAAACACAAGGGAGTAGCAGTAAAAGCAGGAAAAAGATGTTTTTGCACATAAAATCTGTAGTTGTTTGTTTTTTCTGAAACCTGAAGCACGGCTTGGCATGTCTATTCTCAGCACCGAAATTTTCAACCCACGGCTTCAGCCGAAAAACAGGTGAATTTTCAGCCCACGGCTTCAACTGAGAAACAGGTAAATTTTCAGCCCACGGCTTCAACTGAGAAACAGGTAAATTTTCAGCCCACGGCTT
>CAYMQY010000018.1:25992-27927 GCA_964392655.1 uncultured Saprospiraceae bacterium | reverse complement strand
AATTTTCAGCCCACGGCTTCAACTGAGAAACAGGTAAATTTTCAGCCCACGGCTTCAGCCGTGGGAAAAGAGCGCGGCGCCGAAGCGCCGTGCCCCCGATTTTGCCTGTAACCAATTTGGAAAAATCCCCCTCAAGACACGGAAAGGGCCTGCTTACCCTGACGGGAAAAAAATATTTTAGAAAAACCCGACCCTGCATCAGGGAGTCCCGCCCCCTTCCGTGTCTCCATGCGTTCAAAACCCGTAACATTTTGGAACATCAAGACGAACATAACCGAACGGATGCCTTGCGGCGCGGCGACGAGGCCGCGTTCGAGGCCGTTTTCCGGCAGTGGTACGAACCGCTCTGCGGGTACGCCGCCCGCCTGACCGACGGCGACCTCGACGGTGCGGAAGACCTCGTGCAGCAGGTTTTTGTCAAACTCTGGGAACAACGCGAGCGCCTCGACATCGCCTGGTCGCTCAAAAGTTACCTGTACAAAACCGTGCATAATGCCGCCCTGAACCGGATAAGGTCCGCCAAAACCCGGTCGAAATACCTGGATTTCAATGCCACACAATTGGAAAAAGAACACGCACCGCCTGAATACCCCGCCCGCGAACTGGCCGCACGCCTGCACGCCGCCCTGGAAAAACTGCCGCCCCAGTGTCGGCATGTGTTTGAATTGAGCCGTTTTGAGGACTTGAAATACCGCGAAATCGCCGACCAACTCGGTATTTCCATCAAAACCGTAGAAACCCAAATGGGCAAGGCGCTGCGTATCCTGCGGCTTCAACTGTCCGATTATTTAGTCACCCTTTTCAGTTTCTGGTGTTGCCTGAACGCCGGTGTTTGACCACCTGAGATCAGTTTTTGTTGCCACACGATGTTCAAATTGCTCTACACCTAAGTTTCAAAACATGGAAACCTACGACGAACATACCGATGCCCTGATCGCCCGCTATCTGGCCGGTGAAGTCACCTCCGACGAGGCGGATGCACTCCAGAAATGGGCAGATGAGTCGCCCGAAAACCGGCGCTACCTGGCCGACCTGGAGGCCCTTTGGCAAAAAACACCGACGTGGCGCCCGGCCCCCGGCCGCGCGGTGGATACCGAGGCAGCGCTGCTCCGGGTAAAAAACCGGCTCCGGCAAAACCGTCCGCGCATGGTGCGGCTGTCGGTAGTCTGGCGCGCTGCCGCTGCCGTGGCACTGACGTTGGCTGCGGCATATTTCTTCCGGCACCGCAACCTCCCGGAAACGGGTAGCGTCCTGGTTGCCACCGATACTGCCGTGTCGGACACTTTGTCCGACGGTACGGTCGTAGCACTTGATCCGCGTTCCGGGCTATCGCTCGACGCCGGTTTCAACACCCGCGAACGCCGCATGCGGTTGCATGGCGCCGCTACATTCGACGTGCAATCCGATTCCACTCGACCATTCGTTGTAGTGTTGAACGACCTGGAAGTGCAGGTGCTCGGCACTGTATTCCGGGTAGACAACCTGTCGGAACCTGCGCTGGTGCGCGTGGCAGTGACGGAGGGCCGCGTGCAGGTACGTGCTCGTGCCCAAACGCTGGTGCTCGCAGCAGGCGATCGGGCGGTATTTAACACAGAAACCGGCATACTGGAGCCGGCACAGGCGGAAGGGCGGGTGTTCCGCTTCGACGCTACCCCGCTGCGCGATGTCGTGCGGGAAATAGAACGCGCTTACGGCGTACAAGTAATTCTGAAGAACAAAGCCCTGGAAAACTGCCTGCTCACAGCCCGCTACAACAACCTGCCTGCCGACCGGGTGTTGGCTTTGGTGGCCGAATCGTTCAACATTAACCTGGAAAAAACCCCCGACGGCTACGAACTCAGCGGAGCCGGCTGCAACTAAAAAAGCCCTGAAAGGGCGTCATTCATCAACACAGGGCGACAGCCCTGTGAAAAAGGGCGACAGCCCTGTGAAAAA
>CAYMQY010000018.1:0-25892 GCA_964392655.1 uncultured Saprospiraceae bacterium | reverse complement strand
AGGGCGACAGCCCTGTGAAAAAGGGCGACAGCCCTGTGAAAAAAAGACTATGAAACAGACACTTCTCCTGCTGCTGCTCACGGCAGCCCAACTCCTCTACGCCGGCGACGTCCTCGAACGCCGCATCACCGCCCGCTTCAACTCGGAACCGATAAAATCGGCGCTCGACGAAATTGCCCGCCAGGGCGGTTTTGAGTGGTCGTACAACGCCCGAATCCTCGATGCAAACCGCCGGGTCACCCTGCACGCCGACGGCTGGACGGTGCGCGAAACCCTGACCATCGCACTCGGCGACGACTACACATTCAAGCCCAGCGGCGAGTACCTCATTTTGAAAAAGAACAAAAAACCGCAGCAGCGCCTAAGCGGCTACCTCACCGACCCACGAACAGGCAAAAAAATTTCCAACGCCACGGTGTACGACCGCCAAACGCTGCGATCCACGACCACCGACAGCAGCGGGTTTTATCAATTGGACGTGACATCACGCTCCGAAGTGGTAATTTCCAAACTTGACTACCGCGACACGGTTTTTCAGGTAACATCCCAATCGCCGCGCTTTGCGCATCTCGACCTGGTACCCGAGTCGGCGTTCCCTGAACCGGCGGCGCCTTCCTTGCGCAAGCGGTTTGCCCGCACCTCGTATGCGCTGGAGCGGTTTTTTGTCAATACTTCACAGCGCTTCACCGCCATGAATGTGCAGGATTCGCTGCACCGGCGCTTCCAGATTTCCTTTGTGCCCGGCATCGGCACCAACCACCGCCTGAGCGGCAGCGTGGTGAACGATTGGTCGGTCAACATTCTCGCTGGCTACTCGCGTGGCAACCGCATCGCCGAGTTTGGCGGCATTGGCAATATCACCCGGGAAAACATGACAGGCCTTCAGGCCGCCGGCGTGTTCAACAATCTGGGCGGTAACGCTACCGGAGCGCAACTTGCCGGCGTGTACAATTTTACGGGCGATACCCTGCGCGGCTTTCAGGCGAGCGGGGTGGTCAACGTAGCCGGCTACGGGCAGGGCGTGCAAGCGGCAGGCGTGCTGAACCTGGCGCCTCGCGGACATTTTACCGTGCAGGCGTCAGGTGTGGTGAATATTGCCGACTCCACCACCGTACAGGCAGCGGGTGTCTGGAATCAGGCAAACCGCTTGTCGGGCCTACAGGCCTCGGGGGTGAGCAACCACGCCCGAACAGCCGAAAATGCCGTGCAATTAGCCGGACTGACCAATACGACGGGCAGCGGCAGCCGGATGCAGGTGCAGATCGCCGGACTCGCCAATGTGGCCGATACTTTGGTCAGCGCGCAAGTATCCGGGTTTTACAACCATGCGCGGCGCCTGCACGGCGTACAGATCGGGATTGTCAACTATGCGCGGGAAAATCGCGGCCTCCAACTCGGGTTGGTCAACCTGTCGAAAGAAGGCGGCTATCTCGCGCTCGAAGCCAGCATCAACGATGTACTGCCCGCCAACCTGACGTTCAAATCCGGCAGCCCGGGGTTTTACATTTCGCTGCTCGCCGGCGCGAAGCCGGATTCCAGCACGCAGCAAACGCTTTGGGGGTATGGCTTGGGCGTCGGTTCGAGGGCGCGGTTCGGCACCTGGGGCGGACTTACCTTTGACCTGAATTTCCGGCACCTCAGCGAAGGCAGCCACGACGAGCGCTGGCAGGAATGGGCACAGTTTGCCCTCGGACTGGATTTGCGCATCGCGGGCGGCTTGCACCTGAGCGGCGGGCCGACGATGAACGTGTTCGTCTCCGATCCTGCCGTTGCGGAAAGCAATGCCTTGCGGGAACGGGTGGTGCGGCGGAATATCCTTTTTGAAAACGAAGGCGACGGCTGGGTGTCGGGGTGGATCGGCTGGACGGCCGGGCTTCGGTGGGTGTTTTAGCACGCGGTTGATGCTTATTTTGTACCCGCTTGGCGTTGCCAGCAGCGAAGCAGTTTTCACCACAGATTCCACAGATTTCCACGGATAAATCTGTGTAAATCTGTGGAATCTGTGGTGAAATTGCTCTCTGCGGGGCGGCCCAAGTTGTTACTGTTTTTTCATCAAATCGAAGCGCAGCAACATTCCCTCGCCCTTTTTTCCCTCGCTGGCCAGGAAAAGATTGCCTTCCGAATCGAAGGCAATACCCTCCGGTTGCGGCATTACTTTTTTGTCAAGCCGAACGGCGTAGCGGATTTTTCCGGTCGAGTAGTCCAGTACGACCAGGCGCTTGAGTGCCGTGGAAAGTACGTACACATCGCCTGTGATCGGGTGTACGGCTATCCCGGAAGGGCTGAAGTAGTGGTGTTTTTCCTGATCGAGGTACGGCAATAGTTCATTCACCTCAAGGGGGTTGATGCTGAAAGCCGGGATGGAGTCCAGTTGTTTTTTGCGCAAATCGAACGCATAAATGCGTCGGGCATACGTGCTGTCGGGGTCGCCTTTGCAGGCCAGCAGCAAGGCGTGGCGTTTGTTGTCGTACCCAAGCCCTTCCACATCGTCGGTCTTGGTGAGAAAAGTTTTCCAGGATTCGACCTTGGGTTTTTCCGTTTTCCAGCGGTCAATTTCGAATACCTCGCCGTTGCTCCGCACGGCATACAGGCACTTGCGCACCCATTCGACGCCCTCGAAATCGCCTTTTTCACGGAAAAGCACACGGCGAATAATAGTTCCACCGCCGGCGCCGTCCAGAAAAAGCACCTCACCGCGTTCGTCCGAAATGGCGCAAAAGATGCCTGGTTCGTCGGTGGGTCCGAGGCCGGAAACTTCGTAAAGGTCTTCGCTGACGAAATTGATCACCAGCGAGGGTTCATGGAGCCGGTAGGGAATGCTGTCGGGATTTGCGCCGAACAGTTGGGCTGCGCAGCAAAGTACTGGCAGCAGGAAGGCAGACAGGTGTTTATTCATGGCGGGCAATTGACAGGATGATACCGAATGTACGTTTCGGCGGGCAGATAAATTGCCCGGAAATTATTCTTCTTCCCGGAATACTTCGATTTCGTGTGTGCGCACCACAAGGTCGGTAAACTTGCCCTTGAAACGCGTGGCCCGCACAATGTGGTTGTCAATCCAGTGGTAATTGCCGCCGCGCGGCTTGCCAAAGAGGATGCCGTGGTATTTGAAGCCGTGTTTGTTCAGCCACTGTTCCGTGACCGGGCGGTGCGCTTCGGTGCGGCTGGTGAAAAAGAAAATGATGTGGCCTTCGTCGTACCATCTGTTCAGCATGTCCAGCGCATCCGGATACGGGAGCACCGTAGCCATGCGATCGGGTTCTTCGTTGGGTACATCGTCGCAGATTGTTCCGTCTATGTCAATCAAAAAATTCCGGATATTCTCGGGGAGCACCGGGCTGATTCGCTCGCCTTTTTCGTTGAAAATTTCTCGCAGGCCGGCTCCGGCCCCATTACTTGCAGACTCCATGATGGTGTGTGTTTTACGCAAAGGTAAACACGAAAACGCCGTACTTTTTAACTGCCCGGGATGTTTTCCGGCAAAACGCTTACGTTTGGGCGAAATCAGCGTACCGGCATCCGGGAAGGTGTCGGGCTGCGCTGCCGAATATTTGCAAACCGATGACACTATTCGACACAAAAATCGGGTCTGATCCGGCCACGGCTGCACAGTGGTTGCTTGCAGGCGAGTGCGTGGGTATTCCTACAGAAACAGTTTATGGTCTGGCCGCCAACGCACTCAATCCGGCGGCGGTGGTGCGGATTTTTGAAATTAAAAACCGTCCGGCGTTCGACCCGCTGATCGTGCATGTGACGGGAATTGCACAGGCCGAGCGGTATGCCGGCGACTTTCCCGAGCCGCTCCGGCGACTTGCCGAACGGTTTTGGCCGGGGCCGCTGACGGTGCTTGTGCCCAAACACGAGTCGGTGCCCGATATTGTCACCTCAGGGTTGCCCCGCGTGGCGCTGCGGGCGCCGGCACATCCGGTGGCACAGGCGCTTTTGCGTGCCTTGCATTTCCCCCTGGCAGCGCCCAGTGCCAACCCGTTCGGGTATATCAGCCCGACCCGTGCGCAACACGTGTACGATCAGTTGCAGGGAAAAATTCCGTACATCCTCGACGGCGGCGCGTGCGTGGTGGGGGTGGAAAGCACCATAGCCGGGTACGAAGACGGGCAAGTTGTGGTGTACCGGCTTGGCGGGCTTTCACTGGAACAAATCGAGGAAGTCGCAGGCCCCGTCCGGATATCGCTGAACCAAAGCAGCAACCCTGCCGCACCGGGTATGCTCCTGTCGCACTACGCTCCCCGCAAACCGCTGCGAACGGTGGACGGAGGGCAATGGCCGGACGGCGAGGACCAGGCCGCTATCGGGTTGTTGCTGTTTCAGGACAAGGATGACTTGCCGAAACACACGCAGAAGATCGTGTTGTCCAAGGCAGGTGACCTGTCGGAGGCTGCCCAAAATTTGTTTTCCGCCCTCCGTTTGCTGGATCAGGCCGACGGTGTGGAGGAAATATGGGCCGAACTCTGTCCCGAAACCGGACTTGGCCGCGCAATCAACGACCGGCTGCGTCGCGCGGCAGTCAGGGAGGTATGACACGTATTTACCCGTGCGTCCGGACAACTTTTTTCTCTCAAAAGCCGCCACCGAAGCAGCCCATTGTGAATCTATTGTGTCAAGGAAGTTAATATTTTTCAAAAAGAAAAACCAACGGTTGGTCACACCGGTTAATGTACATACTTTCGTCCGAGTTTTAACATGTTTGCCGATGAAGCACATCTTACCCATTCTAATTTTCCTGCTTGCGAGTATTGCCGTGCAAGCCCAACATTCGATCAAGGCAGAGCTCAAGATCTTCCCCAATCCCACCTCGGAGTACATCTCCGTGCAGGATGGCGATGACGTCGTAGGGTATGTGGCCTTTTTTAATCTGGTAGGCAAAAAAGTCAAAGAGTATGAGTACGTCAAAGGCGAAACGCTGTTCGTAGCCGACCTGCCCAAGGGGATGTACCTTGTTCAAATTCAGGACCGCACACACCAAGTGCTCAAAACGCAAAAAGTAGACAAGCAGTAAAACTGCGGTTTTTTGCACCACAAATACCACTAAGAAACAGGTAAAAACAAGTTCGCTCCACGCACGGCGTAGCGCGAAAAAATTGTCACAGAGGCTCACAGAGTCAGAGAGGGCACAGAGAAAAAAGCACAACCGGGTGTGTTTAAACAAAACACAAGTGAAGGTTGAATTCGCACTTTTTCCTCTGTGCCCTCTCTGACTCTGTGAGCCTCTGTGACATTTTTTTGTGTCACGCCTGTCCAAGCCCGTTCACAACTTATTTTTACCAGCTCCTTAGTGGTCTTCCCGGTGAAACCCCGTCAGTACGCCCCGAAGTAGCGCCGCAGGAACCATTCTGCCGACAGCAGCAGGGCCAGCAGCAGGAATATCCACTTGAGGTTGATGAGCGGGTTCGTTTTTGTGCTTTGGTACACGACGGGTTTGATTGCACCGGAGGCTTTGATTTTCTCCGAAATGCTGGTCAGGGCGGCAGGCGCTACGGTTTCGCCGCCGTATTGGGCGCTCAGTTGGCGCAGCACCGCGTGGTTGGCCGTGGTGGCAAACAGTTCCAACTGGATGGGCTGCACACTGAAACGGCCTTCGTACTGCATGTTTTGCCCGTTAAAATTGCTGGTGGCTCGGAACGTGTAGTTGCCTACCGGCAAAATTCCCGCATTAAGCGTGTACGCCTTGCCCAACTTGTTGAACGTGAACAAAAACTCCTTGCCCTTGGCATTGCGAATGGACATGGCCACGTCGGAGCTGTTCGTGAGTTCGTAGTTGTCGTTGTACAGCTCGGCAGCAAATGTGACCGGCTCGTTCTCGTTAAAAATGTTCTGATCCAGCGATACCCGGAACTTGCGTTTGTCTTCCTTCAGGGTCAGGTACTGCACGGTTTTACCCACCAATTCTTCAAAAATCTGGTGGTTGTTGTGCTGCAAATAATCGAACAGCCGCCATTTCCACAGGCCCTCCGCCAGGAAAATGCCGGTTTTGATGCCGTCGGTTTCGCCGATGGCGAGCAGCGGCTGCTCGGTGTCTACCTTGCCGATGCGTTTGCGGAGCACCACCTGCGCCTGCGGGGTTTCGGCGAAATTGCCGAACGCGCTGGTCACAGGGTTGAACTTCGGGAGTTCGGAAGCCAGTTCCGGGCTGATCGAAAACGCAGCGAATTGCGGCGACACTTTGCCCTGCACGTCGTCGCTTTGCTGAGCATTGCTTTGCGTACTGACGAGGTTTTGCGCCCGCGCCAGCGCGCCGTAGTTGGTCTGCATGCCGGCGATGAACAGGCGCGGAATACGTTTGCTGTTCAGTGTATTCAGGATGCCCGATATGTCGCCGGCGTTGGAGGGCAGGTTGTGCAGCACCACGAAGTCGAATTTGGACACGTCCAGGCCCGGTTCTCCGAGATAGGCCACCGCTACCTGATAGTTTTTGTTGCCCTCGAGCGTTTGGCGCAGAGCCGACAGGTCGGGGTGCGCACCGTTGGCCAGAAGCAGGATTTTCTGCCGGGCATCGAGCACGTCAATAAAAATATCGCGCACATTGTTGGCACCGGTGCGCTCGCCCGGGACTTTGGCCAGGCTGATCCGGTAATGCGCCACCCCCGGCTGGTCGGCGTCAAGCAGAATTTCTTTTGTGAGAAAAAAGTCGTTGTTGGCCACGGAAATCGGGAACGACTGGAGCGTCCGCGCGTTGTCGCCGTCCATTTTGCTCACCGTCAGCAGGCTCTGCGTGCCGGCACAGTTGGACGCCGCTACGTCAATCTGGATCGAAAACTTGTCGCCGAGGTAAGCGATTTTGTTGTGAAACACCCGTTTCACCACCAGGTCCTTGCGCGGCGTGGTATCGCCAAGTGCTACCGTGAAAACCGGCGCGGAAATCTGCGTGCTGGAATAGGCAGGGTTGCTGCCCTGGTTGTAAATCCCGTCGGAAGCCAGCACCACGGCGCCGAGATTTTGGGCGCCGTAACGGTCGTACACCTCGCGCATGACGGCAGACAGGTTGCTCACCTTGTCGGAAAACTGAAACTCCACGCCTTCGCGCACGGCATCGCCAAAGGCCAGTTCATGCACTTCGTAGTTTTCCGTCAGGTTGTCGCGCAGACTTTGCCAGTCCTTTTTGTATTGCTCCAGCGTAGCGCCGCCGAGTTCGGCGCCCACGCTTTCCGACACGTCCTGTGCCAGCACGACCACGGGTTTTTTCGTTTCCGTGAGGATACTTTTGAGCATGGGCGACAGCAACAGGGCGCTGATAATCGTGACCACCAACCAACGCAGTACGCCGAGCCAGCGGTTGAGCATCGGAGCCTGTTCGCGGAACGTGGTGTCGCGGTAATACAACAGCATCGCGTAGCCGAGTCCCAAAAGGGTACAAAAAATCAGGAACCAGGCGGGGTATTGAAACGAGAGATTGGGCATTGCGGTGAAAGTAGTTCGTGCGGTCTGGTCAAACGAGACGCAAAGGTGGGGAAAATGTTCAAAAGAGTTTGGGTCGCGCAAAGACAAACACGCCTTTGGCGCATACGGGTACAATCCCTACATTTGCTAAAAATTCAACTGCGCATGACGACGACACTTGCAGTCACGGAAAAACGCTACACGGTGGAGGAATGACTGGAATTTGAAAAAACGGCCGAGGTCCGCCACGAATATTACTTTGGGAAACTTATCCCTATGCCTGGAGAAGCCTGACCGGGGACATTCCACACATGTTCCCAAACCCCTACTTTTGCGCCGATTATGTCAAAAAATATCCTTGCTCACACGCTGCTCGCCGGCTTTCTGCTGCTTCTGGCTCCGGCACTTTCAGCCCAAAAAGTCACCGACCTCAAGCGTAGCGGCGAAAAACACTTTGCCAACCGCCGGTGGGCCGAAGCCGTAGCGGATCTGGGTCAATACCAGCAGGAAAAACCCGGCGACCTTGCGGTGCTCACCAAACTCGGCATTTGCAACTACCACCTCCACCAGGCTGAAAAAGCCCGACAGTACCTGGAGTTTGTGCTCCAGAAAAACCCGACCGGCACCGATCCCGACGTACACTACTACCTCGCCCGCACCTTGCACGGCTTGTCCGAATTTGAGCGCGCCATCGGGGCCTACAAAGGTTTTTTGCGGGTAGCCGGCGACAAACACCCCCTGCGCGGCAATGCGCTCGACAACATCCGCCGCTGCGTCGGCGGCATGGGCATCCGCCCGAACTCGGACGTGGCGCTTGTGGAAAACCTCGGCGACCGCGTAAACACCCCGGGCGACGAATTTGCGCCCCTGCCTTCCGTGAACTTCCCCAATCGGGTGTACTTCTCTGCCGCCCGCGAAAACTGCACCGGCGGTCGCCGAAATGCCGAAGGCTACGAAGACCTCGAAACCGGCCAGTGGTGCAGCGATATGTTTTTTTCCAACCGCACCAACAGCGGCTGGAACTACGCCACGCTGCTCGGCGACCTGCTCAATACGCCCCGCTACGAAGTGGTGCTCGACTTCAGCAGCGACGGCCAGGTGCTGTACTTTTTCCGTGGGTTCTCCTTGTTCAGTGGCGAAATACTGGCTGATACTGCCGGGCGAAATGCCGTGTCCAGCCCGGCATTTTCCAGCCCCATGCTGCCTGAGGAAGGCGATACGGCGCCTTTTCTGGCTACCGACAGCCTGCTGCTTTTTGCCAGCCGACGGCCCGGCGGACAGGGTGGCCTCGATTTGTATTACGCCATGCGCACCGACAGCGGCTGGACGCAACCGCTGAACCTTGGCCCGGCCATCAACTCGCCCTACGACGAAACCACACCTTTTCTGGCGCGTGACGGGCGCACCCTGTACTTTAGTAGCAACAACACCCGAAGCATGGGCGGTCTGGACGTATTCAAATCGGTATTCGATCCCGCTGCCCAGACTTGGTCGGAGCCGGTTAATCTCGGCGCGCCGGTAAACTCGCCCGGCGATGATGCCTTTTTCCGTTTGACGGCAGACGGGCTTTCGGCGTTTTTTTCCTCCGACCGGCTCGACAGTTACGGACAGCGCGACATTTTCATGGCTTATTTCAAACAGGAGCAAATGGAGCAATACGCCCGGCGCACTTTGTTTGTCGCTGCGGCGAAAAAAACCGGCGATACTGCCACACCGGGCGCTGCAGCCGTAAAATTGCCGGAAAGCGCCACCTTCCCGGTGCTTTACTACAATACCGACAACGACATCCTGAACGAGGAAAACCGCAAAAGCCTGGGCGAAACGGCACGCCTGGCGCAGTTGTTTCCCGACGCTAAAGTGTTGGTGTGCGTGCATACGAACGAAACCGGCCCTGCCAAATTTGACCTGTATTACGGCATCAAACGCGCCGAAATTGTAGGCAAGGCATTGACGGACCTGGGCGTACCGGCGCGGAATATTTCCCTGAAAAGTTTCGGCTCGGCTTACCCGGTAGCGCGGAATGTGCTGAACGCCCTGCCCAATCCCACGGGGCAGCGGCTGAACCGCCGGATCGAAATTTGGCTGGCTTCGGCGGAGGAGCCGCTGCCCCTGACCCAGACGGTGCAGCGCCAGATTGTGCCGCAGGAAATGGCGGTTGGCGGCATCGTGCCCACCGAAACCCGGCTCAAGGGACTTACCTACAAAGTGGAAGCCGTAGCGGCCCGGCAGGTCGTGACCAACGATGCGCTGGCCATGTATGCCGACCTGATGATCGAGAGCGAGCCGGAGTCTGGTTCGTATCGGTACTCGACCGGTTTTTTCCGCGCATTTGCGGAAGCGGCAGCGCACCGGCGCGAACTCCAGGCACAAGGCTTTTCCGATGCCTTGGTCACGGCCTATGTGGACGGCGTGCGGGTATCGCGTGCCGATGCGGCAGGTTTGGTGAAAAAATACCCCGACCTTGCAGCGTTCATCAAAAACTGAAACCGTGCAACGACGCCTTGATTTCCTGCTCGAGAGTTTCCGCAACCTGAGAAATACGGGTAGTGTGGCACGCAGTTCCCGGTTTTTATGCCGGCACATTGCAGAAAAAATAGCGCCCGAGGAAGCCAGGGTCGTGCTCGAACTCGGCCCGGGCGACGGGGCCATCACCCAGTACATCCTTGAGCGCGTACATCCGGATACGCAGGTGCTGGTGT
Source organism: uncultured Saprospiraceae bacterium (assembly GCA_964392655.1). Classification (GTDB taxonomy): domain Bacteria; phylum Bacteroidota; class Bacteroidia; order Chitinophagales; family Saprospiraceae; genus M3007. Next base: position 15,798 of record CAYMQY010000018.1, on the reverse strand, counting down.
TCGAGATCAACGATATTTTTATTGAAAAACTCCGCGACACCTTTCACGACCCGCGGCTCACGCTGATACACGACTCGGCGGAACGGATCGGCGAGCACTTGCGCGAGCGCCATATCGAATCGGTGGACTACATCGTGTCCGGCATCCCGTTTGTCATGCTGCCCGAGTCGCTGGCCATGAGCATCACCGAAGAATGCCGCCGCTGGCTGCGACCGGGCGGGTGGTTCATCCAGTTTCATTATTCGCCGTTGCTCGTGCAGTTTTACCGGCGCATTTTCGGCAATGCCGACATGGATTTTATCCCGCTAAACATTCCTCCGGCGTTTGTAGTAGCCTGCCAAAAACAAGAACAACCTATTCCTGATGCAGAAAAATAACCATCAAAAACGCGTTGGCCGGGCTTTTTTGCCGGGGCTGATGTCTGCCGTCCTGCTAACCGCCTGCGGCCCCGACTATTATTTTGAGGAAAACAAACCGATCGAAGGCAGCCGCTGGGCCTATTCTGATACGCTGGATTTCCGGTTCACGGTGACGGATACGCTGGAGACGTACAACATTTACCTCGACTTCGAGTACGCCGACACGTTCCCGAACCAGAATATCTACCTCAAACTGTACACCCGGTTCCCCGACGGCAAGCGGTTGGGAAAACAGAAGTCATTCGATCTGTTTGATGCACAGGGCAAGTCATTGGGCGAATGCTCCGGTACCACCTGCCGCCTGCACACCGTGCTTCAGGAGCGGGCATTTTTCAACAAGCCGGGCGAGTATGTCATCACGCTGGAGCAGTACACGCGCAGCAATCCGCTGCCCGGAATCAAGGCGGTCGGCCTGGCACTGGAGGCAACGGGGGTGAAGCGGTAAGCGTAGTTTTTTCAGGTTTCTTCATCCGTTTCGGCGTACGGGTACGACCAGCATTTGTGTGTCAGGAAATACTTGAAAATTCTTCTTCGCATAGTGCGCTAATATCGTTGTGACCGGTTTTTCCTGCATTTGAAAAAAACGAAAAGCCAATGCCTGCGCCCGGAAACCAGTGGTTTGCGGGCACTTCTTTGAAGAACAGGAATTGGCGGCTCGTTTCCCGGGAGAAGCGAAACAACGCGGTACACATGTCGGCATTGTCGCTCAGGACGATGGATTTTTCGTGCAACCGATCCTGGATCGTGACATACTCCCGGTATTCGTACTCGGATGAATGGTCGCTGTCGTTGATGAACAGATCAATCGGCTCGTTCAGTTTGCGCAGGCTTTCAATCGAATCGCCGTACAGGATGGTGCCGACCTCTTTATACACCCCGTCCAGCAGGTACCCGGCATTCGGGTTGATGTCGGTTCCGTAGTAATGGCCCTCAAAGCCTTCGTCGCGGTTGCGAAGTAATGCGGCGCAGAGCAAAACCGAACCCAGGCCCTTGTCCACCCCGGTTTCCACCACGGTTTTGGGTTTCAGGACACGGGCGGCCACATACCACCCGAGGCGGCGTCCAAAAAGTGCTTTTCGATCGGCAAAGCGCCCGAGCGGCGATTTGCCTACCGTTTGTGCCACATGATTCTGGAGGTATTGATCGTTTCGGATTTCCTCTATGTATTTCCAGACGGCGGCATATTCCTGATCCAGCACAAGCGCCAGGGTGCTTGCCAGATACCGGATATTGTCTTCCGTCAAATCGTAGGTATAGTTGGTGTCTTCCCGGGAACTGAACCCCCACTTCAGAATTTGCCAATACCGGAAGTTAAAAACCGTCGTGGCATTCCAGAGCCGACGAAGAAAATACAGAAGCCAGATGCGTTTCAGTACTGCGAGGATGCGCATAAACAGAGCCGTTTTTGATACCCGAAATTTGATTAAAAGCCCTGACCACTCTTTTCCGAAAAGGATCAGCAACCCGGCACAAATTGACGGCAGCCCGTTGAAAACGGCAACGCCCTCCACACATTGATTAAAATTTAATATGAAATTAACTTTCTAAAAACCAGTTTTTTAACTCATGTTTTTTGCAATATTTATTGCCGATTTACCCCTGCCCTACTGCTTTTTCCCAGCCGCCGCAGCCGCCCGATCCAGCCAGGGTTTGGCCTCGTCGGGCCGGCCCATATCGTTGTATGCCGAGCCGATGTACTGAAGCAGTGTGGCGTTTTCCGGCTCGTATTTCAGGCCCTCCTGCCACTGCTCGATGGCTTCCGGGAAACGTTTTTTCATGGCCAACACGGCGCCGAGGTTGCGCCGGGCGTCAATGAAGCGCGGGTTGAGCGACACCGATTTGCGGTACACCGTTTCGGCGGAATCGAGTTGCTGGCGCAGGAAGTAGATAAAGCCGAGGTTGGACAGCACCTTGTCGTCGTTCGGGCGGTGCTTGAGCGCCTTCTGGTAATCGTCGTACGCCTGATCGTACTTGCCCGTGCGGAAGTAGGCCAGCCCGCGGCTGCCGTAAGCGTCGTGGTATTCCGGAAAAAGTTCGATGGCGCGGGAGTGGTAGCCGATGGCCTTGTTCACCCAGGTGGAGTCGAACACCTGCCCCGTTTCCTCGTTCATGCCTTCCTTGATCGTTTCGATACCGAGGTGGTAATTCAGTTTAGCGCAGTCGGGCGAGTTGGGAATGTCGGCTTTGTACAGGGTGTAACTGGTGTACCAGGCAGGATTGCGCAGCACGGTTTTCAGGCTGTACGCCGCCAGAATGGCAAGGGCCACGCCCCAAACGAGGGTTCCCTTTCCGTTCGGATTGCGCACTTGCGCCGCTGCCGGAACGTCCGTTTCCGGTTTTATCCGGAACACCAGCAGCAACGCCGCCGCCAGCCCCAACGCGTACCCCCACGAAGGCACATACAGCACCCGCTCGCCGTAGGACGTTCCGATGAGCATCAGCACATTGCTGAACAGCGAAAAGGCGATGAGGTAAAACAGGATGGCAAACGACAGGATGTGCTTCCGGCGCAGGTTCAGCAACGCCCATACGAACATGCCTCCGTAGGCAAAAAATCCGGCCAGCGCACGCCAGTCGGCAAAGGTCACGGGTTTCATCTGCGGGTAACCGAGGTCGCTGACGAGCGGGTGCGGCAGCAGCAGCGTTTTCAGGTACAACCCGCACATCATAAAGGCCGAAGCCAGACGCGACGCGCGGTCTTTGGCCAGCACGATGAAATTGTCCAGGCCGGAATACACCTCCTGGTACGACTGCGCGCTAAGCACCGAGTGCCGGATGGCGAGGAAAATGACCGCCGGAATCAGAAACAGGGCCGATACGCGCAGGTTCTGTCCGAGCGAGCGGTCGGTGAAAAACCAGATCGTGAGCGGAATCAGGGCCAGAAACGTAATCGAACTTTCCTTGGAAAACATGGCCACGGTGTACGACAACACGGCTGCCGTCAGCCAGCCGGTTTTGCCGGTGTCGAAATAGCGCCAGATGCCGTAGAGTGAGGCGGTGCAGAAAAACAGCGCCAGTATCTCGTCGAGACTTTTGATGTTGGCCACCACTTCCGTATGCACGGGATGGGCGATAAAAAACAACACGGCCAGCGCCGGCAGCACAGGGTGGTATCCTACCAAAATACGCCGCCAGGTGGCCCACAGCAGCCAGCCGCTCAGGCCGTACAGGATGGCATTCATCACGTGACCCACCATCGGGTTGTCGGGCGAGAGTTGCCATTGCAGCGAAAAAATGAGCAGCGAAAACGGGCGGTACAGCGAGCCGGGGCTATTCCAGGCGCCGTAGCGGTACTCGGTGGAAAACATCAGCCCGATGTTTTTTAACCCGCCCTTGGTCACCCAGTTTTCCTTGATGACGGAGTAGTCGTCGAGGCAGTACACATGCCCGAAGGTGTTGACGTACAACAGAAAACCAAGGGCGGCAGCCAGCAGGCCTACCCAGGCCGGGCCTAAGTCAAGCGACGGTCCGACGCTGGTTTTGGGGCGTGACGCCGCTTGCCCGGCGGTTTGTTTGCGCGGGATTTGCTGTTGGGGCTGTTTGGTCAATTTTCGTTTCGACATGACGGACGCAATTCGTTTGCCGCGAAAGTATGTCAAATGCTCAAATCGGACTGTGTTAAGGTTTCTCAAAAAAACCTTTGGAAGTCCGGTCAACGCACTACTTTTGAACCCGTTTTGAAACAACAACTAATTTGATTCACAAAAAAAGTTTCTCGTTATGAAAAAAGGTATTTTCCTCCTCTCTTTCCTTTTCGTGCTCGGCATCGCCGCTGCTAACGCCCAGAGCTGCCACGGCGCTTCCGCCTCCGCTTCCAAATCCTGCTGCATGTCCAAATCGGCTGCTGCCAAAGCCGCTGCTGCCGACGCTTCCATCGAGAAACGTATGACCGAAGACGGCGCAGTGTCCTACGTGCGTAAAGAATCCGATGCTCAGGGCAACGTGAAATTCGTGAGCGTGCAGTACGACGAGGCTACCAGCACGTTCGTGAACGTGGCTCCGAAAGGCGCCGTGGCTGAAGGCCAAACCGGTATGGTGAAAAAATCCTGCTCGGCTGAAGAAATGAAAGCATGCGCCGGTAAAAGCGACATGAAAGCATGCGCCGGCAAAGGCGAAGGCAAGGCTTGCTGCGCTTCCAAAGCCAAGGCTGTAGAGCAGAAGTAATATTTTTCAGGCTGATATAACAAAAGCCGTCTCGCGGGTACGCGGGGCGGCTTTTGTGTTTTGACGCTTTTACCGACAGCATTGCTACATTTGCTCCAGACTCAGCCATCTTACCCTCCCGAAACCTCCCTCAGCTACCTATAAAAGGCAAATATGGAATTAGTACCGCTTATTTTAATGGCCAGTGGAGTGATCCAGGCAACGCGCAAAATGCTGGAAACATCCGTTCGGCTACCCGAGTGGGATAAGGTGTTGTCAAAAGTGTGGATCGGCTCCATCCTTTATTTTCTGCTGGCACAGATTCCAGCGTTGGATTTTATACGGGACTGGTATGGTGAAATAATTTACCTGATTCTGTTAGTTACGGTTTACCTGTTGCGGGACTATAATCCTGCCCGCTTGCTTTCCATCGCACTTTTGCCTTTTGCGGGCATCTCGGTATTGGTTGCCATCGTGCATTTTGTGGCGCCGTCTTTTTATGAAACGTATGATGGATATTTTGGGACAGCCGAAGGGTTTTCCTTTTTGTGGCTCATCGGATTTGGAACCTACGCCTTGATTCAAAACAATAAAGAGCGCAAGCAACGCAGAAAAGAAGAGGAGCAAATCCGGGCAGCGGAAGCCCGCAAAGCAGAACTGGAGCATCTGGTTGTGGCGCGTACCACGGAATTGACCGCCCAAAAAGAGGAGCTCGAAAAAGCCCTGGCCGAGCTCAAATCTGCCCAGACGCAATTAGTGCATTCTGAAAAAATGGCCTCCCTCGGCGAACTCACCGCCGGCATTGCCCACGAAATCCAGAACCCGCTGAATTTTGTCAACAACTTCTCGGAACTCAGCCTGGAGTTGGCGCAGGAACTGAAAGAAGAAATTGAAAAGCCTGAAATGGATAAAGCGCTTGTGCTGGACTTAGCGCACGACCTGGCTCAAAACCAGGAAAAAATAAACCACCACGGCAAACGGGCGGCCAATATCGTCACCGCCATGCTGCAACACTCCCGCACCAGCACCGGCAAAAAAGAACCCACCGACCTGAATATGCTGGCCGACGAATACCTCCGTCTGGCTTATCACGGCCTGCGGGCCAAAGACAAAAATTTCAATGCCGGTATGGTGACGGATTTTGATCCGGCTATTGACAAAGTGGATGTCATCCCGCAGGATTTCGGACGGGTGCTGCTCAATTTGATCAACAACGCCTTTTATGCCGTAACCCAACGGAAAAACCAGTCGCCAGAGGGTTACGAACCCATTGTGACGGTTGCTACCCGGTTGCTGAAGTCAGACCTGGTTGAAATTCGTATTCAAGACAACGGCACGGGTATTCCCAAGAGCCTGAAAGCCAAGATATTTCAGCCGTTTTTTACCACCAAACCAACCGGACAGGGTACGGGCCTCGGCCTTTCACTGGCCTTCGATATCGTGACGAAAGGGCATGGAGGAACAATGGAAGTAGAAAGTGCGGAGGGACAAGGAACGACCTTTGTCATCCGGTTGCCGCTGTAAAACGCACTATTTGATTTTTCGTACCGCCGCGTGCCGCGCGACGATAATTCAGGAAAAACAATCAAACTATGAAAATATTAGTCGTAGACGACGAGATGGACATCAAAGCACTGTTCGAGCAACGTTTTCGCCGGGAAATCCGGGAAGGCGCCTTTTCTTTCGCCTTTTGTTTTTCAGGTGAAGAAGCACTCGCCTTTCTCCGGGAACACCCCTCGGAAGCCGTCTTGATCCTGTCCGACATCAATATGCCGGGTATGAGCGGCCTGGAATTATTACACCGAATTCGGGAGGACAAGCCGGAGCCGCCGCCGTTTATTGTGATGATCACTGCTTATGGCGATCCGGAAAAACAGGAAGAAGCGATGCGCCTGGGCGCCAACGACTTTTTAAATAAACCGCTGGATTTCACTACCCTGAAACAAAAACTAACGCACTTGACATGAGCGCCAGGTACAAAATATTGGTCGTGGATGACGAGGATGATGTTGCCCAACTCATCCGCCAGAAGTTCCGCCGGCAAATTCGGGAGCAGGAGTACGAGTTCGTCTTCGCATCAAACGGTGTGGAAGCCTTGTCCAGGCTCCGGGAACACCCCGATGCCGATATCGTCTTCAGCGATATCAATATGCCCCAAATGGACGGCCTGACCCTTTTGGAGAAAATCGGAGAGGCTAATCCGCTGCTGAAAACCGTCATCATTTCAGCCTACGGCGACATGGCGAACATCCGCACGGCCATGAATCGCGGGGCCTTCGATTTTATTTGCAAACCCTTCGATTTTGAGGACTTCGAGCAAACGTTGACAAAAGCCCTGAAAACAGCGCAACAAATCAAAGAAACAATACAGGCTATTCAGGAAAACAACATCCTGAAAATGTATGTCAACAACAGCGTACTGCAATTCATGTGTCGCAAGCAGTACGAGGAATCACTTTTGTCCACGGAAACCATCGAGGCCTCCATTCTCTTTGTTGACATTGTCGGGTTTACCGCCATTTCGGAACAGGAAGCGCCAAACGCCGTGATCAACCTGCTGAACCAATACTTCGACATCATGGTGAAAGCCATTATCGCGGAAGGTGGCTATATTGACAAGTTCATGGGTGATGCCGTTTTAGCCGTTTTCAGGGGCGAAAACCACCTCGAGCGAGCCATTCGCGCCGCGTTGTCCATCAATGAATGTACCCAATCCATTGAGCGGCCTACATCTGGTATTCAGGCTTTTTTACCCAAAGTATCCATCGGCATCAATCCGGGTGAAGTGATTTCCGGCAATGTCGGTTCCGCCACCTTGCGAAGGTTCGATTTTACCGTCATCGGCGATGTCGTCAATACCGCCCAGCGGCTCCAGTCCGTCGCAAAACCCGGTCAGATTCTGATTACCCAGGATGCCTTTAATAAAGCCGGGGATTTGTTCAAGTATCAAAAAATTGGAGAAGTAGTGCTTAAAAATAAAGCCAATCCGGTGGGGGTCTATGAAGTGTTGGCGCGTTGAGGCCACTGCAGTCCACAGGATTTCCGACATTCGCCCCGGCGTTTTTCAACACCATCCACATGGAAGACCTGCTCAAAAAAGTACGCAAGATCGAAATCAAAACCCGGGGCCTGAGCCGCCACCTGTTCACGGGTGGCTACCACAGCGCCTTCAAAGGCCGCGGCATGTCGTTCAGCGAAGTGCGCGTGTACCAGCCGGGCGACGACGTGCGCGCCATTGACTGGAACGTGACCGCCCGCACAGGCGAAGCGCACATCAAGATTTTTGAGGAAGAACGCGAGATGACCGTCATGCTGCTGGTGGATGTGAGCGCCTCGTCGTTGTTCGGCACCACCGGCCAGTCCAAGCAGGACGTGATGACCGAAGTGTGCGCCGTGCTGGCGTTTTCGGCTATCGCCAACAACGACAAGGTGGGGCTGCTGCTGTTTTCCGACCGGATCGAACTGTTCATCCCGCCCCAAAAAGGCCGTCAACACACCCTGCGCATCATACGGGAATTGCTGAACATCAAACCCGCCGGGCGCGGCACCGACATCGCCGGCGCCCTGCAATACGCACGCAACGTGGTGCGCAAACGCAGCGTCTGTTTCCTGCTGTCCGACTTTTTGTCGGGCGATTTCGAGGCGCCGCTCCGCATTTTTTCCAAACGGCACGACTGCATCGGCCTGCACACCTGGGACCTCCGCGAGCGCACGCTGCCCGACGTCGGCCTGCTGCGCATCGCCGATGCCGAATCGTCGGACGCCGGCTGGGTGGACACCGCCGACCCCGATTTCCGCCGCGCCTACACCCGCCGTTTCGAGCAGCACGTGCAGGCCCTTCGGGAAATGTTTGGCCGCGCCGGCGCCGATTTCATCAGCATTCCGACCACCGACTCGTATGTGCAGGCGCTTCTGCGTTTTTTTGAAAAACGCGCGCACATCGTCGCTCATGGATAAAAACCAACCCGACCCGTGACACTCGCCCAACCGCTCTGGCTGCTTTTGCTCCTGCTGCTACCCTTGCTGATTCACCGCCACCGGCGGGAAGGCAACCGGGGGCGGCTGGTGGTGTACATGCCCGACGGCACGATCCTGCAGGGCGGCGCCACCTGGCGGGCCTGGCTCCGGCGGCGGCTGCACCGGCTGCGCTGGGTGGCACTGGCCTTGCTGATCGTGGCCATGGCCCGCCCGCAGCGCCAATGGCAGGAGCAGAAAATCGAGGCCGATGCGGTGGACATTGTCCTGTCGCTCGACATTTCGCCGAGCATGTTGAGCCGGGACTTTGACCCCGACCGCCTGCAGGTGGCCAAGCAGGTGGCCTCGGACTTTGTACACAAACGCCCCCACGACCGCATCGGATTAGTGGCGTTTTCCGCCGAAGCATTCACGCAGTGCCCGTTGACCACCGACCAGCGGGTGGTGCAGCAGTTCCTCCGCGACCTTGCCGTGGGTCGCCTCGAAGACGGCACGGCGGTCGGCATGGGCCTGGCCACGGCGGTGAACCGCCTGAAAGACAGCCCTTCCAAAAGCAGGGTGGTCATCCTGCTGACCGACGGCGAAAACAACGCCGGCTACATTTCCCCAAAACAGGCGGCGGAAATTGCGAGAACGCTCGGCATCCGGGTGTACACAGTGGGGATCGGTACGGACGGCGTGGTCATGTCGCCCGCCCGGCGCAACCCCGACGGCACGTACGATTACGCGCCCCGAAGCATGGAGTTCGACACCGAACTGCTGGAGGAAATAGCCGCTATGACCGGCGGCAAGTTTTACCGCGCCTGGTCAGAACAGGAACTGGCGGGCATTTACGACGAAATTGACCGCCTGGAAAAAACCAAAATCGAGGTCACGACCATCCGAAAGACCACCGAGTTTTTTTACTGGTTGGTGGGCGCAGCGCTTGTGCTGCTGCTGCTGGAGTTTTTGCTGCGCTGGACGGTGTTGCGCTCTGCGACGGTTTGATTCGCAAAATCACCCTTTGGGACTAATTCCCCTTCCCGCAACCCCGCGTCCTTTGTACTCATAAAAACACTACCTTATGATGTACAAAACAAGTTCTTTGAGCGCCCTTCGGCTGCTCGCACTCTCCACCCTGACGCTTTTCGCGGCCTGCAACAAAAACGACGACAATTCGGCGGGATACGTATCGGGTAAAAACCGGTTCACGATCCAGATCAACGGCGACACCCGCGAATATTACGTCCACGTACCCGCCGGCTACAACCCCAACACCGCCACGCCGATGGTCGTCATGCTGCACGGCACCAGCGGCGACGGGGAAAAATTCTACAATATCTCCGGCTGGAAAGAAGTAGGCGAAAAGGAGAATATCCTGACCGTGTTTCCCTCCTCCTGGCACCATTGCATCCTCGAGGATGGCGTATCAAGCAATACGACCAAGTGGAATGTTTACCCCGGTAGTTTCGAATACTGCGCCGGTCAGACACCCCGCGACGACATCAAATTCCTGCGGGAAATGATCGCATCGTTGAGTCAGACATTCAACGTGGATGCCAAACGGATTTACCTCGCCGGGTTTTCCAACGGCGGCCAGATGGCTTTCCGTTGTGGGGTGGAAATGAGCGATATCCTGGCAGCAGTGATCGAGTGTGCCGGCACTAGTGGGCCGGACACTACCTACACCCCAAAACGAAAATTGCCTGTGGCTTTCCAGATAGGGGACAAAGACGACCGCTACTTCCAGCAACAAATACCCTTGTTCGCATTTGAACAGGGCCTAAACACCGTTGACTTTTTCAAGCGCATGGTGTCCACGCACCAAAAAACCTTCGGATTTGCCCAGAATTATACCATGTCGGGCGATACCACCACGATTATGATGGCCACGTATCCGTCTGCCACAGCCGGTGAAAACCGCGAATACCGCGTGGGAATGATTTACAACATGGGGCATGTGTACCCCAACGGCACCAACCACTGGATGAAAGGCGCGGAAGTACACTGGAACTGGTTCAAGCAGTTTTCGTTGCCGTGAGGATGACTGGACAACAGCAAAATTATTTCTTCATTCTTCACGAACACAAACCTTTACATGGAAAACAACATTTCAAAAGGCGCTATCTTGCTTACACTGTTTTTGGCAGGGATCTGTTTCAGCCGTTGCAGCAAAAACGACCCCGACCCGTCTTTCAAAACGGGAAGGAATGAATTTACCATCAACGTTGCCGGCTTTGCGCGCGAGTATATCGTGCACGTGCCCAAAACATACACCGAAACAAGTAAAATACCAGTCGTGATCATGTGCCACGGGACCGACCAAAGCGGCGACTTGTATTACAACATTTCCGGCTGGAAGGAAGTGGGCGATTCCCTGAACGTCCTCACCGTGTATCCTTCCGCGCTCAAATATTGCGTCGAAGAAGATGGTGAAACATCCACCACGACCAAATGGAATTCGTTTCCCGGCGGTTTTGCCTTTTGTCCCGGTCAAAACCTGAAAGACGATGTGGCGTTCATGCGGCAAATGATTGCGGCACTGGAAAAACAGTACAGTATTGACAGCAAGCGGATATATATGGCGGGCTTTTCCAACGGAGGACAATTCTCGGCAACTTGTGCCATTCAGATGTCGGATATTCTGGCAGCCGTGATCTCTGTTGGCGGTGGAGGTTCCCTACCCCGCGACACGGTGTACACCCCTGTCCGACAATTGCCGGTCATGCTCATGTTCGGCAACAAAGATCAAAAACTGTTGAAAGCCCTCGGCCTTCCGGAAGAGGCCGCCGTTCCCATGGGATTCGACGCCTTATATGCAGCATATCCGCAACTGTACTTTGCACAGGCCAAACCGTACATCAACGATTTCGGCCTCAACGAAGCCAACTATACCATCAGCGGTGATACCAACTCCGTTGTGACGGCTGATTTTGTCGGTTTGTCCGGCAATCCGAACAATGTCTTCAAAATGGTAGAGGTGAAAGGTCTGGAACACGAATATCCCAATGGCATCAATTATCCCGTCAGAGGAGCAGTTTACCATTGGGGTTGGCTAAAAAATTATTCGTTGCCCTGAGCGAGGCTATTGAATCGTGCTACAATTGAAATTAATCACCGGGCGGCTCTGAGCCGCCCGGTGATTTTATTTAACCGTCCAGTTCCACTACCTGCAAGGCCCGCACAAACAACGCGTCAAGCGGCGCCTCAATACGCACCTGCTCTCCGCTGACCGGGTGCCGGAATGCCAGCAGTCGCGCGTGCAGGAGCATACGCGGCAGGAGCAGGGTTTTCCAGAAATAGGTGTTGTGCTTGTTGTCGCCGTGGCGTTTGTCGCCGATGACGGGGTGCAGAATATGGGCAAAATGTTTGCGAATCTGGTGGCGACGCCCGGTTTCCGGCTCGGCTTCCACGAGCGAAAAGCGGGCGGTAGCGTGTTTGTTCCCGATGGCGTGCGGCACCTCGCTGCGGCCCAGCGTGCGGTAGTGCGTGACGGCGGGCAGCAGTTCCGCGCCGGGGCGGTCCTGGTCGCGCACCGGGTAGTCAATCGTGCCACTTTCGTCGGTCCAGCCCCGCACGAGGGCGATGTACTTTTTTTCGAGGGTCTTTTCCCGGAACTGTTCGGCCAGCATTTCGGCGGCTTCGCTGCTTTTTCCGAAAATTATCACCCCTGACGTGGCGCGGTCGAGCCGGTGAATAGTGAATACCTGCGTGCCGATCTGGTCGCGCAGGGTTTGCAACACAAACACGTTATCTTCGCTGATACGCGTGCGGTGTACGAGCATGCCTTGGGGCTTGTTGATCGCAACGAACCACGGGTCGGAGAAAAGGATTTCGAGTTTATCGTCCATGTTGTCAGGCGTCGGGCGTGGAGTCGTTTTCGGGTTCCCGGAAAGGCGAGTGGTCGCGCCGTGCAAAAGTACGGAAAGAACAAACCTGCGGGCAAGCAGGGGCGCACAACGTATCCCCGGCAATGGGTCGGCGGCTCGCCCAAAACCGTGGGAAAATACATCAACTTGCAGGAAAAGGCTTGCGGTTAAAGTATCTTTCGCCCTCGTTCGTCTTCCCCTCCATGACAGTTTCGATTATGCCGGACGCAAAAAAGCGCAACATCGCCACGCTGGTAAAAGAATACGGCAAACGCCTTTTCGCATTCGTGCGCGGGCGGGTAGGCACACGGGAAGACGCCGAAGACATCCTCCAGGACGTGTGGTACCAACTGGGTAACCTCGCCAACCTCGACGACCTCGAAAACGCCGGTAGCTGGCTTTTTCGGGTAGCCCGCAACAAAGTTACCGACCGCTACCGCCGGAAAAAAACCGATTCACTCGAAGATATTGCCTACGAAGACGAGGACGGCGAGTACCGGTTTCGCGAATTGCTGCTGCTTGATGCTACCGCCGACCCCGAGTTGGCTTTTTTCAAAGAAGCCTTCTGGGACACCCTCCTGACGGCACTCGACGAATTACCCGAAAACCAGCGCTCCGTGTTCGTGCGCAACGAACTGGAAGACACCACCCTTCGGCAAATCGCAGAAGAAAGCGGCGAGAATCTCAAAACCATCATCAGCCGCAAGGGATACGCAGTGAAACACCTGCGCGCCAAACTCGCATCCTTGTATCAAGAACTATATTTTTGAAAGATTATGAAAACCATTCGCCGCTTTCCCCGGCCGCTCAAAATCGGCTTTTTCGCTCTTTTTTTTCTGGGCGCCGTGTTCCTTGCAGGCGCCGTAGTCATGTGGCTCTGGAACGCCATATTGCCCTCGGTTGCATCGCTTGGGTATCTAAGCTATTGGCAGGCGCTCGGCCTGCTCATTTTGTGCCGCCTGCTTTTCGGCGGTTTCTCGGGCAGGCACCGACAGAGCCGGTTCGGTCGCGGGCCGTTTATGCAGCGAGCCATGCGCAATAAATTCATGAACATGACCGAGGATGAACGCGCCGAATTCCGCGCGCGCTGGAAAGAGCGTTGTGAGGAATAGCAGACTCGTTCGCGTTTTTGAAAAAATCTTTAAAGTAAAAATGCGGGAAGTGCGTCTACTCTACCAAACAAGCATTTTTAAAAATTTAAACCTGTCACTATGTTTCAGTCTGTGTTAAAACCGATTCTTTTTGGGGTACTGTTCGGAGCACTGGCGTTCCTCATGCCCTTCTTTTTACTCAAAGTGATTTTCTTTTTCCTGATCGTGGGCGCGCTGTTTCGTTTTTGGGGCCGCCGCCGCTTCGGCCCCCGTGCGATGATGCACCGCTTTGCGTTCGCCGATAAAATCCGGGCCATGAATGAGGAAGAGTACGAGGCGTTCAAAAAACGCTTCCAGGAATATCATTTTTCCCGCGGCTGCGGCCGCAAGGCGTTTGCACCCAACGTTGAAACAAATGCCTGATTCACCATTTTTTAAAACTTTAAACACTGGTTATCCAGAAAAAACATGCAACGAAGAAAGCGTTTTTTGATCGGGTTCATAGCCGCCGCCATCACTTTTGGAAGCCTCGTGGCCGTGTTTGGCCCTCGGCAACACCCGCACTGTACACCACACGAAATGCACCAGATGCACTGCCGTTGATTCGAATAGTTGGATTGATTTCGATCGGTTCGATCAAGTCAATCCAACTTGTCAGGCGTCGGGCGCAGAGTCGTTTTCGGGTTCCCGGAAAGGCGAGTGGTCGCGTTGCTCCTGCGCCAGTCGGCTGAAAAAATACAGCGTCATATACAAAGCCGCGGTGCCCAGGGCCACCAACCAGCGCGACCAGTTTTGCAGAATGAGCACATCGTAGGCGCCGTGCAAAAGTACCGAAAGCACAAACCCGCGAACGAGCAACCGGGTTTGGTTCGCCGGGTCAAATTTGGCTCTGCCCGCGTAGTAACCCTGCGCTATGGCAAACGCCAGGTGCGCCGGCACGGCGGTCAGGGCACGCACGACGGCTGTTTGCAGGCCAAAACGCCCGGCATAGGCGATGTTTTCCAGCGTGGCAAAACCCATCGCGATGAGTACGGCGTACACAATGCCGTCGAACGGCTCGTTGAAAAAACTTCGGGGAAACGCTGCTACGCGAAGGATCGCAAATTTGGCCCCTTCTTCCGCCACAGCGAGCAGGCCAAAAGACAAAAGCAGCGTGTACGCCAGGTGATACGGCGGCGTGCCGATAGCCGACAACACGCTGCGCTCCACCGCCACTACCGGCACCGTGACCGCCGCTCCGAGTACAAAACACAGCACCAGCGGCCCGGCGGGTTCGCGCTCGAACTTGTCGGCCCGGAAAATGGCGTAACTGATGAGCACGCCGGGCAGCGCCGCCAGCAATAAGACGAAGGTGTTCATGTATGCGAACGTGACGTCGCGGTTTTTTTCACCGCGGAGACGCGGAGACACGGAGTTTTTTTAATTTCGGGAACAAGAAAAAACTCTGCGCCTCCGCGCCTCTGCGGTGAAAAAATTCAGACGGCAGCAGCCGTCAATAGCGGTAGTACTCCGGCTTGAACGGCCCTTCCACCGACACGCCGATGTAGGCGGCCTGATCGGGGCGCAGTTCTTCCAGTTCCACGCCGATTTTGGCGAGGTGCAAGCGGGCCACTTTTTCGTCGAGGTGTTTGGGCAGGAGGTACACCTTGTTTTCGTACGTCGTGTGGTTTTGCCACAGTTCGATCTGGGCCAGCACTTGATTGGTGAATGAGTTGGACATGACGAACGAGGGGTGGCCCATGGCGCAACCGAGGTTCACGAGGCGGCCTTCGGCCAACACGATGATGTCGTTGCCGTCCACATTGTAAATATCCACCTGCGGTTTTACGGTAGATTTGGTGTGGCCGTAACTTTTGTTCAGCCAGGCCATGTCAATTTCGTTGTCGAAGTGGCCGATGTTGCACACGATGGTTTTGTCGTTCATCAGGCGGAAGTGTTTTTCCGTCACGATGTCGCAGTTTCCGGTGGCGGTCACCACGATGTTGGCGCGGGGAATGGCGTTTTCCATACGCTTCACCTCGAAACCGTCCATGGCAGCCTGAAGGGCGCAGATCGGGTCGATTTCGGTGACGATAACCCGGGCGCCGGCGCCACGCAGGGAAGCGGCGGAACCTTTGCCCACGTCGCCATAACCGGCCACTACGGCCACTTTGCCGGCAATCATGATGTCGGTCGCGCGGCGGATAGCGTCCACGAGACTTTCCTTGCAGCCGTATTTGTTGTCGAATTTCGACTTGGTGACCGAGTCGTTGATATTGTTTCAGGGTAAGGGCAGGGTGCCTTTGGCCATGCGCTCGTACAGGCGGTGTACGCCGGTGGTAG
>CAYMQY010000017.1:0-35239 GCA_964392655.1 uncultured Saprospiraceae bacterium | reverse complement strand
CCTACCCACCTTCCGCATACCGCATCGCCGCCTCCACCATTTTCAACTGCCCGTAGGAGTACTTTTCGTTGAAAAATGCCCGGGCCTCGGAATGCAGGGCGTTCGGGTGTTCGCTGAAATATTCAAGAATCGCGTTCACGTCGTCCGGTTCCATGAACGCGTGAATGTCCACCTCGCCCGTGCCGATGTAATGGGCCAGGTGCCCCTCAATGGTGGCGCGGGCGTATCCGCGCTCGGCGGCAATCTCGTCGAGGGTCATGCCCGAGCGGTACATTTCCCAAGAAACGGATTTTGATTCGGGCTTCGGCGGTTTGGGCGCTTCGGGGTCGGGCAGGGCAAGGGCGTCGGTTTGCAGGCGGTGGGCAATGCAGTAGTCGCGGACAATAGCGAGCATTTCAGCGCCGAACTGTTTGCTCTTGACCTTGCCGATGCCACGCACCTTGCGCAGGTCGGATGTGATGACGGGCAGCCGTTCGGCCACCTCGAGCAGGGCTTTGGTGAGCAGCACCTCGTAGGGTTCGACGCCGAAGCGTTCTGCATACTCGTCGCGCCATTTTTGCAGCAGGGCAAACAGAGCCGGGTGCGCCGTGCCCTGTGGCGTGGGGGTTGCGCGTTGCGCGGGAGCGTTTTGCGTTTCGGCCTGAAAATCCAGCTCCGCGTTGGCGCGGGTGCGCAGGTAGGTGTGGGTGGAAAAACCCGTTTGCATTGCCGTCAGGCAGGCTTTTTTTACAAACAGTTCTTTTTGCAGGTTTCCCAGCGCCTCCAGAGAGGATTTGCGTACACTTTTGTTGTCGGTCGTGATCGTCATGGCACGCGCCGCAGGCAGCAGCAGGTTCCCGGTTTTGTCCAAAAACCAGGCGCCTGCCTTGGCGATGCGGGCTTGCAAGTCGGCGTTTTGCTCGGGCAAACCTTCCTGCTGAAAATAGCCCTGCAACTGCGGCGTGAATTTGCCGGCCAGATCAAAAACATGCTCCTCCGCCTGTTTTTCCAATTCCCGAAACTGCCGGATCGCTTCCGGGAGCAGGGAACTTTCGTGTTCGAGGAGGACGCGGTTCAGTTGCTCGAACCGGCGTTTCAGCAGGGAAAAATCGAACAGCTCGAGGATGAGCGTTTGCTGGAAGGCTTTTTTGGACTGTTCGAGATGGGCTGCATCGGGTGCGTTTTGTTCCGCTGTTTTTGAAAAATCCCGGACGGTGGAATCCGTCCTGACGCTGGACTGACCAATTTTGGAACGCAACACGATGCCCTCGAAACTTTTGCAGCGGCTCAGCGCTACGTACACCTGCCCGTGCGCGAATGCCGCCTGCGCATCGAGAATGACGCGCTCGAAAGTCAGCCCCTGGCTTTTGTGGATGGTGATGGCCCAGGCTAATTTGAGCGGGTACTGAATGAAGGTGCCGAGGATTTGCTCGCCCACCTCTTTGGTTTGTTCGTTGAGGGTGTACTTCACATTTTCCCAGTCTAACGGCAGCACGGAAATTTCATCCCCGTCGCCGGGACAACGCACGTAGATCGTGCCGTCGTCTATACGCGTCACCTTGCCGATCTTGCCGTTGTAGTAGCGCTTTTCGCGGGCCGCGTCGTTTTTTACAAACATGACCTGCGCGCCGGTTTTCAGTTCCAGCGCCTCGTCGGTGGGGTAGGCGTGCGCAGGGAAATCGCCCTGCACCACCGCCCGAAACACCTGTGCCGGCTCCGGAATGGCGGCGAGTTTTTGGGCGTTTATCTCGTGCGCGGTGGCGTTGTGTGTGCTCAGGGTGATGTACGCATCGGCCTCGTCGGGCCGGAAGTCGGGCCTGTAGCGGCTGTTGAGCGCATCCAGCACCTCGGCGTCCACGGAATTGTCGCGCACCTTGTTCAGCAGCGCGATGAACCGGTCGTCCGACTGCCGGTAGATGTGCCGGAGTTCGACCACCACCGGCCCGCTGCGCTGCAGGGCCTGGCTGCTGAAAAAATAGGGCGTCGGGTAGTGGTCGCGGAGCAGGAGCCACTCGTCGTCCTTGACTATTGGCGGCAGTTGGTGCAGGTCGCCGATCAGGAGCAGTTGCACGCCGCCGAAGGGTTTGTACGGGTTCCGGTACCGGCGCAGCACGTCGTCCACGCCGTCGAGCAGGTCGGCACGCACCATGCTTATTTCGTCAATCACCAGCAGGTCGAGGCTCTGGATGAGGCGGATTTTTTCGCCGGAAAACTTCCGCTGGCGGGCCGGGTCGCGGGTATTTCCCGGGAGGTACAGGCCGAAGGGCAGTTGGAAAAACGAATGGATCGTCATGCCGCCGGCGTTGATGGCCGCCACGCCGGTGGGCGCCACCACGGCCATACGTTTGGGCAGTTCGTTTTTGATCCGGTGCAAAAACGTGGTTTTGCCCGTGCCGGCTTTGCCTGTCAGGAAAATATTCCGGTCGGTATGGGCGACGTACTCCCAGGCGCGTTCGAGGTCAGGGTTGGAGTGGAGCATACTTCTCATTTTCAGACAAAGTTAGAAACTATCCGGTTTTGCACGAACCAAACTCCAAACGTACCTTGTCGCCCTGTAAAAACAATGAAAAAAGTATTCGTTACCGGTTGTTTCGACCTGCTGCACAGCGGGCATGTCGCGTTTTTGCAGGAAGCCGCCCGCTTGGGGGAATTGTACGTGTGCATCGGTTCCGACGAAAACGTCCGCCACCTGAAAGGCCGGGCGCCCGTTAACCCGCAAAACGAGCGGAAATTCATGCTCGATGCGCTGGCCTGCACGCATGCGGTGCGTATCAATTCCGGCATGGGCATTCTTGATTTTCTGGCCGAACTGGATGCCGTGCGACCCGACATTTTTTTTGTCAACGAAGATGGCCACACGCCCGCCAAGGAGGCGCTCTGCCGTGAACGGGGCATCGAATATGTAGTGTCTCGCCGGCTGCCGCACGAAAACCTGCCGGTTCGCAGTACCACGGCCCTGCGCGAAGAATGCACCATTCCCTACCGAGTTGACCTTGCCGGCGGCTGGCTCGACCAGCCCTGGGTATCGGCCCTGTACCCCGGCCCGGTGCTCACACTCAGCATTGAGCCTACACATACGTTCAACGACCGCAGCGGCATGGCTACCAGCACCCGCAAAAAAGCCGTCGAACTGTGGCGCACCGCCCTGCCCCCGGGCGATCCCGAGCAGGTGGCCAAACTGCTTTTTGCCTACGACAATCCGCCGGGTACCCGGGAAATTTCCGGCTCGCAGGACACGCTCGGCATCGTCATGCCCGGCCTGAACAAACTCAATTATGCCGGCAACTACTGGCCCGAAAGCATCGAAAGCGTACACGACGAGGACGTGTTGCACTGGCTGGAGGAACGCCTGTACCTCGTGACGCTCGGCCCGCGCACGCAGGGCTACAACGTGCTGGCCGATACCCGGCTTTCTCCGGAAGGTGCACAAGCCCTGGCCGACGCGGCGGAGGCTTGCTGGCAGGGAATTCTGGCCCGCGATACGGCGGCGTTCGGTGCGGCGTTCCGGCGTTCGTTCGAGGCGCAGGTGGCGATGTTTCCGAATATGGCCGACGCCGAAGTTTTCCAAATGATCGAGCAGTACCGGGATCAGGCGCAGGGCTGGAAACTGAGCGGCGCCGGCGGGGGCGGGTACTTAGTGCTGGTGAGCGAGCGGCCCGTGGAGCGGGCGATCCGGGTGAAAGCGCGGCGGCGGTTCAGCGCTTGAGCACCACAAACTCCACCCTCCTGTTCTGAAACCGCCCCGCCTCCGTCTGGTTGCTCGCGATGGGACGCGCCTTGCCCATGCCGAGGTACTTGAGTCGGCCCGCCGCGATACCGTTGTTCACCAAAAATTGCCACACTGCCTGCGCGCGTTTTCGGGAGAGCCACTTGTTGTAGTCTGTGCCGCCGATGTTGTCCGTATGGCCGGTGATCTGAATGTGCAGGGTGGGGTTTTCGCGCAGGATGCGCAGCA
This sequence comes from uncultured Saprospiraceae bacterium, assembly GCA_964392655.1. Classification (GTDB taxonomy): domain Bacteria; phylum Bacteroidota; class Bacteroidia; order Chitinophagales; family Saprospiraceae; genus M3007. The sequence goes on along the minus strand of CAYMQY010000017.1, from coordinate 31,305 downwards.
GTTTGTCCAATTCGACGTAGGAGCGGGGCATGAGTTCGTGCTTGTCGAACTCGAAGTACAGGTTTTTCAACTGAATGGCCTTGCCCGTTTCAAGCGGTTGGCGGGTCAGGTCGTCGGGTTTGACCGGCACGGGAATGAACGGCGGGATTTTTTTCACCAGCACATCGTCGAAGTAGTAGTAGGCGTAGTTGAACCCCTCGGGATCGGTGGCTTCGGTGCGGGTGTCCTTGTCTTCAAAAAAATTGCCGAGCAAGAGATATTCCGCTTCGTTTTCGGCAGTGAATTGCCCGCCGAGTTTTACCCATTTCCCCTCCGGTGCCCGGACGACAGTTTTGGCGGAAAACTGCGGCGAAGCCAAAATCTGCTCGTCGGCCAGCCGTTCGATGCGTTTTTCCGAAAACCAGACGCCGATGTTGTTGATCTGCAGGGCGCGGGGAAGAGAGGTCACCCAAAGTTCCACGAGGTAGGTCTGACCGGACACGAGCGGTTCGGCCAACTGGATTTCCACGTACTCCCGGCAATGCGGTTTGCCATTGGTGCAGCCGTAGAGGGTGAGGCCCGCCATGCTGCGCCCGCCGTGCGGTTTTTGTTTGCCAAACCCTTTTTCCGCCCAGTCCTGCGGCACTTTTACGCCGGGGCCGTACACGTCGGGGCTGGCGGTGGAGGCACTGAACCAGTATTTGACCACCTGGCCGAAAAACGCGCCTTTGTACGACCAGCCTACGGGCGGGGCGGCGAAGCGTTCAAAGCCGGGATTAGGCACGAGGTTGTCGCCGTCTTTGATGGCCTGGGAAAACGCCGCCTGCCGGCAAAGTGCGAAGGTTGTGAACAACGCTAAGCGCGCTACCCATTCTGTAGATCGGACGGATTTCTTCGAAATGACAAAAAGCAAACGGAACACGGAGGGCATGATTTGTCTTGTTGGTGCACGGGGGCAAAAATGGCCGCCCAAAAGTATCCATTTTCCCTTCGCCCGTGTTTTTTTGGACGTTGGCAGACGAAAATCAATTCCCCGGTTCCACACACGCCGCAACCGCCCTACATTTCGCTTTTTTTGAAAAGTAATTTTCCTGCACCTTCCGCCAACCTCTTGCGCGTTATGCTCAAACATCTTCTCTGCTGCTTGCTGCTGGCACTTGCCGGCGCATCGAATGCCCAAAGTTATTTCACCGACATTTCCGAAAACGCCATACCCGCTGCACGAAAATCCGTGCGGCATATCGCGCCGAAGCAGTACCGCACCGTACGGCTCAACCTGGAACAACTTCAGCCCCTGCTGGCTGCAGCCCCAGACCGGTTCAAATCGGCCGGTGGCGCCGATCAGGAGGCAATAGTGCTTTCTCTGCCTATGCCCGACGGTACCTGGGAGCGTTTCCGTGTAGCCGAGGCGTCCGTGATGGCGCCGGCCTTGCAGGCCAAATACCCCGAAATCCGCTGCTATACCGGCACGGGCATGGACGACCCTACGGCCTCACTGAAATGCGACCTGACCCCGCAGGGATTTCACGCCATGATCCGCTCGGCGCGTCACGCACCGATTTTTATTGACCCCTACCGGCAAGGCGACCGCGAGCACTGCATTGTGTACCGCAAACAAGACCTCGACGCAAAGGAACCCTTCGCTTGCTCGCTTGATGAAGAAATCGCGCAGCAAGACAAGGCACAAAATCCGGCGCCGGATGCGGTGGGCGATTGCATGTTCCGCCGGTACCGCCTGGCGCTGGCCTGTACGGGCGAATACGCCAATTTCCACGGCGGGACCAAACCACTGGTTTTGGCGGCCATGAACACTACGATGAACCGCGTGAACGGTATCTACGAGCGCGACCTGTCCGTGACCATGCAAATCATCGCCAACAACGACACGCTCATTTTCCTCGACCCGGTTACCGACGGCTACTCCAACGGCAACGGTTCTTCCATGCTCACGCAAAACCAGACCAAATGCAGCAACCTCATCGGTTCGGCCAACTACGACATCGGGCACGTGTTCAGCACCGGCGGCGGCGGTATTGCCGGCCTTGGCGTGGTGTGTAACAACTCCACCAAGGCACGCGGCGTAACCGGACGCGGAGCGCCCATCGGCGACCCCTTTGATGTGGATTATGTGGCCCATGAAATGGGACACCAGTTCGACGCCGACCACACACAAAACAATTCCTGCGGGCGCAACCCGGCAACGGCTATGGAACCCGGCAGCGCGTCCACCATCATGGGCTATGCGGGCATTTGCAGCCCAAACATTCAAGCCAACAGCGATGCGTACTTCCATGCCATCAATCTGCAACAAATAGGCAACTACATCACGACCGGACCCGGCAACGTGTGCCCGGTCAAAACCACCACCGGCAACACCGCTCCGGTGGTAAATGCCGGCGCCGACTATGTCGTCCCGAAATCCACGCCGTTTGCCCTCACGGCCACAGGCTTCGACGCCGACAACGACCCGATCACCTACTGCTGGGAACAAATGAACAATGAAATAGCGACCATGCCACCGCTGGCGACCAATGCCGGAGGGCCGATGTTCCGGTCATTTGACCCGACCACCTCGCCTACGCGCTATTTCCCTCGCCTGCAAGATTTGGTTACCAATGCCAACACAACCTGGGAACGGCTGCCGGGTGTAGCCCGTCCCCTGAATTTTCGGGTGACGGTGCGCGACAACAAACCCACCGGCGGCTGCACCGGCGAAGACAACATGGTGGTCACTGTGGCTGGAAACGCAGGCCCGTTCGTAGTCACGGAACCCAGTACTGCCACCACCTGGTACGTCGGCGAGTTTAAAACCGTCACCTGGGATGTGGCTGCTACAGATGCAGCGCCGGTAAACTGCAGCGAGGTGCGCCTCCTGCTTTCCACCGACGGCGGCCTGACCTACCCGTTTGTGCTGGCCAGTTCGGTGCCGAATACCGGCTCTGCGATGGTAGAAGTGCCCGATCAGGTTTCGAGCACATGCCGTGTCATGGCTCAGGCCGTCGGCAATGTGTTTTTCGATATTTCCGATGAAAACTTTGCCATCGAGGTGCCGTTGGTTCCCACATTTTTCCTCTCCACCTCGGCTAATTCTGCCGAACAACGCTGTACCGGCCAGACCCTGCTTGTGGATGTGGACCTGATTGCCTCCGGCGGATTCAACGGCCCGGTAAACCTGTCCGTGGACGGCGCTCCGGCCAGTGCGACTGTTACTATTTCTGAAAATCCGGCCCTTCCCGGCGCAGCCGTCATCATCGAATTGAGCAACCTGGATCAGCCGGGAGTGTACCCCGTGACCATCACGGCCAAAAGCGATACCATCACCCGAACCGCTGCCATCGAATTGACGGTTATTGAAAACCAGCCAGATGTTGCAAACCTCGTGAGCCCAGCAGACGGTACTTCGGGCACTCCACTGAAACAAATCCTCTCCTGGGATGCCGTCCCGGATGCCTTGTCCTATCAGGTGCAAATGGCGGTCGGCGCTCCGGTATTCGGGCCGGGCAACACGGTGTTCGATCAAACCACCAACGCCACATCGGTAACGGTGAGCGGCTTGCAGGCAGCCACAGTGTACTACTGGCGGGTGGAAGCGACGAATGCCTGTGGCACAAGCGGCTTTTCCGACTTTTTCGCTTTCCAGACCGGGCAGCCGGAATGCTCATTTGCGTTTGCCGCCAACGACCTCCCCATCGCCATACCCGATACCAGCACTGCGCTGGTAACTTCCAGCCTGAACATATCGGACAGCCGCGTTATCGCCGATGTCAATGTCGGCCTGAAAATCAACCACAGTTGGGTCGGCGATCTGGCCGCCCGGCTCGTAGCACCCGACGGCACCACGGCCCTGCTGTTCGAGCACCCCGGCTTCCCGGCGCTCAGCAGCGGATGCAACGGCGAAAATCTTGATCTTCAGTTCGACGACGCAGCACTGCTCACTGCTACCGATCTGGAAAACACCTGCGGTAATTTGCCCGCTATTGCCGGTACTTTTCAGCCGATCCAACTGCTCAACCGCTTCCACGATACGCCTGCCAACGGCGCCTGGAAACTGGAAGTAGCCGATATTTTCCCCGAAGACGGCGGCGCTCTTGTGGAATGGAACCTGACGTTCTGTTTTTACCAGCCTGTATCGCCCGCCGAACTGGCGGTCAATAACCCGCTCACCCTGCCCGACGGCTCAACCGAAGCCCTTACGGTGAGCAACCTCGTGCTCAATACCTTCAGTGGAAATCCCGATGACGCGCAGTTTATCCTGACGGCTCTGCCCCAACACGGGGAGTTGCTGCTGAACGGCTTCGCGCTCGGCGTCGGCGATGTGTTCACCCAGGCCGATATTCTCGCCGGAACGGTGGCATACACCAACAACGGCGACGGCAATTCTGCCGATAATTTCCTGTTCGACGCGGTGGATGCCGGTACCGGCAGTTGGCTGCACGCTCAGGTTTTTGACATCATCATTTTGCAAAACAACCTCGCCGTCACTGCCGCCGTCACGCAGCCGCTGTTGTGTCGCGATGGCGCCACCGCGCAAATCACGGTGCAGGTAGCCGGCGGCACACCGCCGCTTGTGTTCAGCCTGAACGGCGGCGCCGGACAGTTTCTGAATGTGTTCGGCGGCCTGAGCGCCGGCATGTACACCGTGGTGGTGACGGACGACTACGGATTCACCGCAGAGGCAAACGTAGTAGTGGACAATCCACCGGCGCTCGACCTGAGCGCCACTGCCACCAACGACGACATTTCCGTGCAGGCCAATACAGGCCTCCCGCCGTTCGAGTACAGCCTCGACGGGCAAAATTTCCAGCCGGAACCGCTGTTTGAAAACCTGCCCAACGGCGATTACACCGTGACCCTGCGCGACGCCAACGGCTGTACGGGTACGGCTACCGTTATGGTATATGTGGGGCCGGTATTGATTCAGGTAATTACCGTAGGGAATGTGTCGTGTCACGGTGGTGCCGACGGCTTGCTTGTCGTGGGAGCTATCGGCGGCGTAGCGCCCTACCAGTTCAGCCTCGACGGGGTCACTTTTCAGCCGACCAGTGTGTTTGTCGGCCTGAGCGCCGGCACATACACAGTAACCGTGATGGACGATTCAGGAAATACCGCCGTAGCGCAAACAGCCACAATTAGCGAACCGGCAATGATTGTCGTGAATGCCGCAGTGAACCTGAACGCCATCTCCGTCACCGCATCCGGCGGCACCGGTGCACTGGAATTCAGCCTCGACGGACAGACATTTCAGGCAGACGGCACGTTCGGCGGCCTGACCAACGGCGACTACACCGTGACGGTGCGCGACGCCAAAGGCTGTACCGCTACCACAACGGCCACGGTGGCCGTGCCGGCGCTCGTGCTGACAGGGTTGAGCATAAACGGTGAAATTTTGTGCGCCGGCCAGACGGTGTCGGTGCAGGTATCTGTCACAGGCGGCGTGCCGCCATACGCATTCAGTCTCGACGGCGGTGCATATCAGCTCGACAGCCTTTTCGAGAATGTGGGCGGCGGCGTACACGAGATATTAGTGCGCGATGCTGCCGGTACGGAGGTTTCTTCCCAATCCTTCGTCTTTGTGGAACCTGACCCGATCAATGCTGCTGCTTTGGTGACGGCACGCACGGCAACCATTGCCGCTACGGGTGGCACTTCGCCCTACCAGTACGCCCTGAACGGCGGTGTGCCGCAAGACTCCAACGAATTTGAAAACCTTCCCAACGGCTCCTACACGGTGACGGTGACCGACGTCAACGGCTGCACCGAGACGGTGGAATTTGAAGTAAACTATGTGGACCTCGACGGAAACAGTGTCGCCACCAATCCGGCTTGTGCCGGAGGTTCCGACGGCGCCATTCTGCTCGAAGTATTCGGCGGCACGCCGCCGTTTGAGTGCAGTGTCAACGGCGGCCCCTGCAACCTGTCCGACCTGAGCGCCGGCGCCTATACGATTGTGGTGACGGATGCGCTTGGCGATACGGTGGAAATTGACGTGACGCTAACCGACCCGCCTGTCCTGACGATTTCGGCAGATGCGACCGACGACGACATCACGGCAACGGCTACAGGTGGTACCGGTGCACTGGAATACAGCCTCGACGGTGTTGTGTACCAGTCGTCGCCGGTGTTTCCTGATTTGCCCAACGGGTTGTACACGGTATTTGTCCGGGACGAGAATGGCTGTGTGGCAGAGTCCGACAGCGTGCTGGTGGATTATGTCGGCACTATTTCGCCCGAGAAAGAGTGGGGCCTGAGTGTGCGCCCCAACCCGGGTAGCGGACTGTTCCTGCTGGTGCTGCATGACGCGCCGGAAGGCACACTGCGTGCGGATGTATTCGACGCCGGCGGTCGTTTGGTGTTTCAGCAAAAATACGAACCGGCCAACCAAAAGTTTTCCGCACCGCTCGACCTGACAGGTTTTCCGGCAGGTACCTACACATTGCGTTTGGTGCGTGGCAATCAGGTGGGCGCCGTGCGGTTGGTAAAGCAATAGCGTTCTGAAAGCAAATCTGTAAAACCTGGGAGGCTGTTTGAATTTCAGTGCCGCTTGTAGTTTGGTGACTGAAATTCAAACAGCCTCTAAACGCTTACACCCCCTTTTTCCCCTTCGCCGCTTTGCGCTTCGCCGGCGCAGGTGCAGCAGCGGGTTGTTGCTCCGGCTGGGCGGAAGTTTTGGGTGTCTGAGCTGATTTGGACTCGGCAGCGGGCTTCTGTTCTGGAGCAGCAACAGGCGGTTCCGGCTGCAAGCGTACCGTCGTCGGCTCGATTTGCGCCCCAAGCCCGCGGTACACCGCGAAGTAGCGCTCGATGGTGCGTTCCCACGAAAAATCGAGCGCCATGACACGCTCGCGCAGGTGCGCCATCGTACCCGGGTCGTTGTGCCACAAGGAGGCGGCTCGATAAATGGCGTGCGCGGCGTCTTCGATGCTGAACTGGTCGAAGCGGATGCCGCGCCCGCTGCCGTCCGGTTCGCCGATGTCGGGTACGGTGTCTTTCAGGCCACCCACAGAGCGCACGATCGGGATGGTGCCGTAGCGCATGGCGTACATCTGGTTCAGACCGCAAGGCTCCACGCGGGAGGGCATGACAAGGAAATCGGAACCCGCGTAAATCTGGTGCGCGAGGGACTCGTTGTAGTCAATGACGGCGTTGAACCGCCCCGGAAACTGGTGCGCCATGGAGCGAAATTCGTTTTCCGTCCAGGTTTCGCCGGTGCCGAGCACCAAAAAACTTGCCCGCGCTCCCGCATGAATGAAACGCCGGAACGTGTCGGGCAACAAGTCCACGCCTTTTTCGCCTACCATGCGCCCGATGAAACTGAACAGCGGAGCGTCGTAGGGGAAGCCAAACCATTCGCAAAGCACGCGTTTGTTGCGGGTTTTGAACTTGACGATGTTGTCGCCTTCCAAATGGTACTGGACAGCAGGGTCGTTGGCGGGATTCCACACCTGGGCATCTATGCCGTTGACGATGCCGTGTTCCTTGCGCCATTCCTGCCGGAAAAGCGGCTCCAGCCCAAGGCTGCTGTGGTGCAATTCGTACAGGTACGACTGCGATACCGTGGTAACCGCCCAGGCGGTTTTTACTCCCGTTGCCATCGGGTTGACGACGCCGTTCCATTCCAGCAGGTTGCGGGCAGAGGCTTCGTAAGGCGGCAGCAGGTGGCCGTTTTTCCAACTGAACATGCCCTGATACTGGCCGTTGTGGATGGTGTACACGGTGGGAATGGGCGCCAGTTGCTGGTATGCCGGGCAGTATTTGACCATCCACGGAATGAGGCCGGTGTGGTGGTCGTGGCAGTGCAGCACGCGGGGTCGCTCGTACCAGGGAATGGACAACACCCACTCCAGCACGGCCTGCTGGAAGGCGATGTAGCGCTGAATTTCGTCGCCATACGGTGCGCCCGAAGCATCGTTGTAAATGCCGGGCCGGTCGTACAGCCCGGGAATGTCCACCACAAACAGCGGGTAGCCGAGCGTATTGCCGGCTTGTTGCTGCACCCGGAAATGCCATTGCCGCCAGTTGATCCAGGTAGAGCCCTGAAAAACGGTAACCCATTCCGCGTTGTTGATCCAGCGCAGGGAATACTTCGGAATGATGGCGGCGGAGAGGACGCCGGCCTGGGTGTTGTATTTGGGCAAAGAGCCGACGACGTCGCCGAGACCGCCCGTTTTGGCGGCAGGGTAGCACTCGGCGGAAATGTGGAGGACCTGGATCATGTCGGTAGCGATGAGTGATGAGCGATAAGTGATGAGCGTGTTTTTAGCGATACTCCAGCAGGAATGCCGCCGACCAGTCCCCGGCGGGAGGGATGGTAACAAGGCCGTCGCCGTTCTGGAATGCGTTGACGTTGCAACTCATGGGTTCAAGGGCGATGCTCTCGCGGTGCGGGGGCGTGAACACCTGAAAAAACGGAAACAGGTCGCGGCTGGCGGCCAGCGTGAGCGAATGACCGTTGTGGTGGAGCGCCAAGTGGTACAACGTGTTGGATTCATCCACGTGAAAACAGTTGTCGAGTGTGGTTTCGCCCAGAGGCGCGGGTTTGGTAAAGGTGCCGTAGGCTGCCCGGACGCCGGTGGGCAACATGCGCTCGTCAATTTCCACTACGGAACAGGCGGGCAAATGCAGGCTATGCGCGTCGGCGGGGTCGCCCAGCCGGAAATACGGGTGCCAGCCAAGTCCCGCCGGAATGGCTTCGTGGTGGCGGTTTTTTACAAAAAAAGTCGCACTGAACGCCCCCCGGTCGGTGATGCCGAACGTGACTTCGAGCGTGAACGGGAACGGGTAACAGGCATGGTGCCCGCGGTAGTCGAGCCGGCAGGTGATCTCGGCATTTTCGGTGGTCAGTTCGATGCGAGTGACCTCGAAGGCTTCGTGGCGCACGAAACCGTGGATCGCGTTTTGGGTGGCGGCGTTGTTGATCGGGAACGCGTAGTCGCGGCCCAGCCAGGAATAGTGTCCGTCGCGCAGGCGGTTGGGGAAAGGGAAAAGCAGGGCGCTTTTGCCCCATTTGCCGGCTTCCAGTTCTTCGGGCGACTGGTAGCCGTCCAACACATTTTGACCGCCGAACTGAATTTCCAGCACGTTGGCGCCTAAGCCCGGCACGATACTGAAGCCGTTGCCCGAATCCCGGTGGTGCAGGTGGTAGAGGCGGTATTTTCCGAAGGGCGATTGCGTAAGTTCAAACATGGTAGCAAATGTATTGCGTTGTGACGGGAACAAGTAGTTTTGCCGCCTCCTGATCTTGTTGAATTATGCACGAACGCATCCGTTTGCTCGCCCGGCAGTACCATCCCGACATTGTGGCGCACCGCCGCCACCTGCACGCACACCCCGAATTGTCGTTTCAGGAAACCGAAACCGCCCGCTACGTAGCCGCCCGCCTCTCCGAATGGGGCATCGAGCATCGTACGGGCGTGGCCGGCACGGGCGTGGTGGCGCTGGTGCAGGGGAAGAATGCCCGGAAAAAAACGGTGGCTTTGCGTGCCGACATGGACGCATTGCCCATCCTCGAAGCCAACGACGTGCCGTACAAATCTTGCAACGAGGGTGTCATGCACGCTTGCGGCCACGACGTACATACTTCGGCACTGCTCGGCGCCACACGGATTTTGCACGAACTGCGTGGGCAGTTTTCCGGTACGGTGAAGTGTATTTTTCAGCCTGGCGAGGAGAAACTCCCCGGCGGCGCCAGCCTGATGATCAAGGCAGGTGTGCTGGAAAGTCCGCGCCCGGCGGCTATTTTCGGGCAGCACGTGCATCCGCCCCTGCGCGCCGGCATGGTCGGATTCCGTCCCGGGGTATACATGGCTTCGGCCGACGAAATTTATGTGACCGTGAAAGGCCGGGGCGGCCACGGCGCCATGCCGCACGAGTGCATTGACCCCGTGGCCATGAGCGCCCAGATGCTGGTAGCGCTCCAGCAAATGGTCAGCCGCTATGCCGACCCCACCGTGCCGTCGGTGCTTACTTTTGGAAAAATAAACTCCGTGGGCGGGGCCACCAACGTCATCCCCAACGAGGTGCGGCTGGAGGGTACGTTCCGCACGATGGACGAAAAATGGCGGGCCGAGGCGCACCGCCGCATGAAAAAAATAGCGGAAAGCATGGCCAAAAGCATGGGCGGCGCCTGCGAGTTCAACGTGCTCAAAGGCTACCCGGTGCTGCACAACCACGAGGGGCTTACCGCCCGTGCACGCAATCTGGCGGTCGAATACCTCGGCGCCGAAAACGTGGTGGATTTGCCCCTGCGCATGACCGCCGAAGACTTTGCGTATTTCTCGCAGGCCATGCCGGCGTGTTTTTACCGGCTCGGCACCGGCAACCCCGAACGCGGCATTACTTCGCCGGTGCATACCAATACGTTCGATATTGACGAGGCGGCGCTGGAAACGGGGATGGGGTTGATGGCATGGCTGGCGGTAAAAGAGTTGGGGTAGTTCACTGCAACGCCTTGTCCCGCAGCCTTTGCAAAAACGGCGATGCAAAAATGAACGACTGCAGGTTCTCATTGTGGCTTTCAAGCACCTCGTCGCGGTTGCCGCTCCATTCGAGTTGGCCTTCGTAGAGGAAACAGATGTTGTCGCCGTTTTCCATCACCGAGTTCATATCGTGGGTATTGATGATGGTGGTGATGTTGTTTTCCACGGTGATGCTTCGGATGAGCTCGTCAATCACGAGCGCTGTTTTGGGGTCGAGGCCGGAGTTGGGTTCGTCGCAGAACAGGTACTTGGGTTCCAGCACAATGGCCCGGGCGATGCCGACGCGTTTTTGCATGCCGCCGGATAGTTCGGAGGGGTATTTTTTGTTGTTGCCGGCCAGACTGACGCGTTCCAGGCAGTAGTTAACGCGATCCAGTTTTTCCTTCGGCGTGTGGTTGGTAAACATATCCAGCGGGAAGCGGATGTTCTGTTCCACAGTAAGCGAATCGAACAGTGCCGACCCCTGGAACAACATGCCGATCTTCATGCGGATAGCCCGCATTTGCTTTTTGTCCAGAGAGGTGAAATCCGTGTCGTCGTACCAGACCGTACCGCTGGAGGGCTTGAGCAGGCCGACAAGTATTTTGACCAGCACCGTCTTGCCGGAGCCGGAGCGCCCGATGATGAGGTTGCATTTGCCGGCCTCGAAGAGGAAGGAAATGCCTTTGAGCACTTGCTGGTCGCCGAAGGATTTGACTATATTGTCTGCCCGAATCATGGGTTGTTTTTTGAATTTTTTGTGCGGTTTGTTTGGGTGACCTCGTAGAGTGGGGTGTCACAGAGGCTCACAGAGGGAACGGAGGCTCACAGAGTTTTTGTCGATCAAGAGCGGACAGATTCCTTCAGAATGACAAAACTCCGTGAGCCTCCGTTCCCTCTGTGAGCCTCTGTGACACTTCCCACCCGCGCTTAGAGCGGCAGGGCCGAATAGCGTTCCACGAAGGCTTTGAGTTCGTCCACCATGTCCGGCGAACCGATAGCGATGGTGCAGCGCTGGTGTAGTTCCCGGGGTTCCATGTCGAGGATGCGTTTGAGTTGGGTGGTGAGGGATTTGCCGCCGGCTTGTTCGATGACCATCGAGAGCGGGTTGCACTCGTACAGCAGGCGCAGTTTCCCCTTGGGGTACTTTCGCGTACTGGGATAAAGGAAAATGCCGCCCTGAATCAGGATGCGGTGGATGTCGCTGACCATGGAGCCGATGTAGCGCAGGCCGTAGTTCTGGTCGCTGCAGTGGTCAATGTAGCGGCGCATTTCGAGGTCGAATTTGGAGTAGTAGCCCTGATTTACGGCGTAGAACTGGCCGTTGTCCGGGATGCGCATGTTCCGGTGGCTGAGGCAAAACTCGCCGATACTGGGGTCGAGTGTAAAACCGTTCACACCGTGGCCGGTGGTGTACACCAGAATGGTGGAGGTACCGTACAGCACATACCCGGCGGCTACCTGCCTGGTACCCGGCTGGAGAAAATCCTCTTTGGTAGCCGGCCCGGAAGGATCGCTTTTGCGGCGGTAAATGGCGAAAATAGTGCCCACCGACACGTTCACGTCAATATTGGACGAGCCGTCGAGCGGATCGAACAGCACCACGTAGTTGCTGGCCTTGTTGTTGACCGGCGCCACCTGAATGATGTCCTCGTTCTCTTCCGAGCCGATGGCGCAGCATTCACCGCTGTTCTGGAGGCACTCGATCAGTTTGTCGTTGGCGTACACGTCAAGTTTCTGCTGGGTGTCGCCCGAGGCATTGTCGCCGCCGTCGGCCACGCCGATGATGTTGACCAAGCCGGCCTTGTTCACCTCGCGGTTGATGATTTTGGCTGCCACGCCGATGTCGCGTAGCAAGCCGGTAAGTTCGCCGGTGGCGTACTCAAAGTCTTTTTCCGAGCGGATGATGAACTCGTCGAGGGTAACGATGCGGTTGCCAGGCTGCGGCGTCCGGGCAGATGCCGAGGTCCCGTTTGCGGATGCTTTTTTTGTCGTGGTGGCCATGATGTGATCTGGTTGGAAGGTTTCTGGTTGGAAGGTTGGAAAGTTTCTGGTTCTCCGCCCACGGGTTTTCCCGTGGGTTTTCGATTAGGTTGAGCACGGGCAAAAGTAGAGAAAAGGGCAAGGATTTCATCCTGAAAACTTTCAGTCAAAATAACAAACCTCAAAACTGTACGCATGGAATCGGGTACCTTTGCCAACCCTTTCGGGAAATTGCTGTTCCAGCGAAAACGCTTTCCCACGAGTGAACCCGTGGGCGAATAACCAGAGACCCTCCAACCTTCTCCAACCAGAAACCTTGGTTTCATGCAACACCTCGCCTATCTCAACAAGTTTTTCTGGAAATACCGCTGGCGATTTCTGCTTGGCATTGTGTTCGTGGGTTTGGCCAACTGGTTCCGGGTGTGGCAACCCAAGGTTATCCGTGAAGCATTGGATACGGTAGTGACACAGGTGCGGCATTATCAGGAAACAGGCGGCATTGCCGCGCACCCGGAAGCCTACGAAGAATTGGGCACTCAAATCGCCTGGTTTGGGGCAGCAGTCATTGCGCTGGCCATGCTGATGGGTTTGTTTATGTTTTTCATGCGCCAGACGATCATCGTGATGAGCCGCCTCATCGAATACGATATGCGCAAGGAATTGTTTGCGCACTACACGAAACTCGATCTGGCGTTTTTCAAACGAAACAGCACGGGCGACCTCATGTCGCGCATTTCTGAGGATGTATCCAAAGTGCGCATGTTTCTCGGTCCCACGATTCTGTACGGTCTCGACCTGATCTTTTTATTCGTGCTCACCATTTCGTCCATGCTGCGGGTAAGTGTGCCGCTCACGCTGTGGTCGCTGCTACCCCTTCCGTTTCTCAGCATCTCGATTTACTGGGTGAGCAGTGTGATGAACAAACGCAGCGAAAAAATCCAGCAACAATTGGCTGCGCTCACCAGCACCGCACAGGAAGTATACAGCGGTATCCGGGTGGTGAAAAGTTATGCGCAGGAAGACGCCATGGGACGCCATTTTGCCGAACAAAGCGAAGTGTACCGCAAAAAAACGCTGGGCCTCACCCGGGTGGATGCGTTTTTTTTCCCGCTTATGGTGCTCATGGTGGGCGCCAGCACGATCATCACGGTGTATGTGGGCGGGCTGCTCGTGGTCGACGGCTCTATCACCACGGGTAACATCGCCGAATTTGTCATCTACATCAATATGCTCACCTGGCCCGTCACGGCCATCGGCTGGATCGCCTCCCTGACCCAACAGGCCGCAGCCTCCCAAAAACGCATCAACGAATTCCTGCAAACCACCCCAACGGTAGCCGTTCAACCAATCAACCAATCAACCAGTCAACCAGTCAACCAGTCAACCCTCCAGGGCCATATCGTTTTTGAAAACGTCGGGTTTGTGTATCCCGACACCGGCATTCGTGCGCTGGAAAATGTGTCGTTTGAAATACTTCCGGGGCAAAAAATGGCCATCGTGGGACGCACCGGCGCCGGCAAAACAACCATCGCCGACCTCCTGCTGCGCATGTACGACGTCACCGAAGGCCGCATCCTGCTCGACGGCAAAGACCTGCGCGAACATGACCTGTACCACCTGCGCCGCAGTATCGGATATGTGCCGCAGGATGTGTTTCTGTTTTCCGACACCGTGCATGGGAACATCGCCTTCGGCAAAGCCGGCCTTTCCCGCGAGGAAGCGGAATTTTTTGCCAAAAGCGCTGCCGTACATGGCGACATCACGGGTTTGCCCAAAGGCTACGACACGCTGGTGGGCGAACGGGGCGTCACCTTGTCCGGCGGACAAAAACAGCGCATCAGCATCGCCCGGGCCTTTGCCAAACAACCCCGGATCGTATTGCTCGACGACTGCCTGTCGGCAGTAGATACCCACACGGAAAGCCAGATTCTGGGCTATCTGGAGCAGGCTTTGGCCGACCGGACGGCCATCATCATCACGCACCGGATCCACGCGATGTTGCAGTTCGACAAGATCATTGTGCTGGATAATCATCGGATTGCGGAATCCGGCACACACGAAGAACTACTCGCCCGCGGCGGCTACTACGCCGAAATGTTCGAGAAACAATCGGCTGGCGGATTGGTGGAGTAGCGGAGGGCAAAATTTCATCCGAAATCACGCCACATTGGATACAGCCGGAGCCGCAGCATCAGCCGTTATTTCCGTGGTTTCACGGGGGCGGGTTTGCTCCACCAAGCGGCGTGCCTCCCGCAAAGCCTGCGCGTGGAAATACTCCGGCGGCACTGCCTTGGCAAACTTCGCCAGATCAGCCCAGTGAAACAGTTCGGCCAGCGGCGTGAGCAAGGACTCGGGCATGTCGCGCGTACTCAGCAGGCGAAGGATGTCTTCGGAAGCGGATTCCAGTGCGGGTATCCGGAAGCGGTGTTCGAGGTACTCCCGCAGGATGCGGGTCAGTTCCGAATAGTACATTTTGACCTGGCCTTGCTGCCAGTATTGACGGCGCTCCAGTTCGGCGAGTTGGCGTTGAGCGAGTTCGTACGGGGGCAGGCGAAGCACGCGTTCGGCCAGCAGGCCCGACTTTTTCTTGCGCAGCAAAAACCACCATACGGCCATCGCCAGCACCAGAATCGCGCCGCCAATGATGGCGAAGGGCAGCAGAAAATCCGTCCAGTTGGCCGGCTCGCGCCGGATGTCTTTGATGCCATTCATTTCGGCGAGTTCGTCGGGCGCCGGTGTGGGCAACACCTTCAGTTCGAGGGGATTGGTTTGTATGGTAGCGCCGTCGGGCAGGGCAATGCCGAGTGGCGGCAGCCAGAGTTGGGCAGAATCGAAGGTAATAAGCGAGATGTCGTTGGTCCAGCGCCCGTCGCGGTTTTGCCAGCCGGTAGAGCCGAGGATGTTTTGCGCCGGCAAGAGCGTTTCCCAGGGAGAAAAATCCACGTTGGCGGGTTGGCCCAGTTGGGCAGGCACGCTCAGGTGCAGCACGAAGGGGTTGCCTGTTTCCACGTAGCCGCTGTCGAACGAAGCCACGGCATCGGTGGTCTGCGCGCCAAGAGGCAGGGCAAGGAGGAAATGATAAATGATGAATGATAAATGATGAATTCTCACCGCAGTGGTTCCGTTTGAAGGCCCAAATTTTGACTTTTTTGCGCAATCAAACATCATCCGGCCCGGCTTTCCTTGTCCGGTACCATCGAATGGCCTCCGTTTCGACCTGTTTGATAAACCGGTCTTTGGCCGCGTTGTACGCCATGCCGTCCGGCCATTCCTTGCAGGCAAGTTCCATTTTCAGGGTTTCGTATGCCGTTCTGACGGTTTCGTGCGTCCGCAGGTAGTCGCGGAAAGCGATGTGCCGCACCCAGTCTTCCGAACCGTATACCCAGACATGGACGTGGGCCACTCGTTTTTCGTTGATCGCTTCGTGTGGAATTTCTTCCAGACTGTCGAACACCGGTTTGAATCCCAGCGCTTCCACGGAATCGTTGAGTTTTACAAAAAGCCGCCGCTGCGGCATGCCGGCGTTGAATGCTTCGTAATAAATGTAGGTGGGCAAGCGCCGCATCCGTGCCACTACGGCATCGAATTCCGCTGCACTTGCCACACCTGTGCTGATGTCTATGATCGGTTTGGCCGACAGGCCCTCCACCGAAGTGCTGCCGATATGCTCGATTGCCGGATTCAGACCCTCCAACGCGTCCTGGAGTTCCCGGCTGATTTGAAGAAATTGATCAAGCCAGATTTTCTGGTACGGCGTGAGGATGATTTTCATGCGCGCAAGATCGGCCCGGCCTCAATTTCGCCGCTTGCGTGTGGTGGTTTTTTTCACGCCGACATTTCCGTTTTTACCTTTTCTGCCGACGGTGGTGGTTTTTTTGGTGTGTGTCCCGCGGTCGTTTTTCCAGGTGGTAGTGGTTGTTTTTTTACCATAAACGCCCCCGTGCGGGCCGCGGGCTTTTACGACGGTGGTGGTACGCGAGTGGACTACCGTGGAATGCCTGCGGTGCGGCGCATACACCGCATGGGCGCGGTGTACGCGGTGTACGCCCACCACGTGGTAGTGCGCGCGGAACGGCGCCACCCGTACATGGAACACGCGCCAGGGATGTGGGCGCCAGGGCCGCCACCAGGCCGGGTAAATACCCCAGCGCCACGGCGACACCCACACGCGGTAACCCGGCGCATACATGTACCGGACGCCCGGCCACAGCCACACGTTGACCACGATTCGGATCGGCCCCATGCTAGCGGCAGGACCGCGGTCGTCGTCGTCCTCGATTTCTTCTTCCTCGAACGGTTCGACGATAGCCTGCTCGCCGTACAGGTCTTCGTCGCCAATGATCTGGAGGATGGCTTCTTCCGCGCCGTCTTTTTCAATTTCGATGACGGCCACATCCTGCGATTCGTTTTCCCCCATGACGGCTTGCAGCACGAGCGCGTGCAGGTCGCCGTCCATGTTGTCCAAGACGCGGATGTAGTCCACCTGACCGTCTTCGTTCAGGTCGAGGTTGTTGACCTCGTTGTCGTCGGCGTTCAGCCTTTTTTCAAAATCTTCCGGGGAAGATGATTTTTTGAATAGTTCGATGGCGCCTTCGAGGCTGAAGTGGTCGCCGGGAAGGCCGGTGCTGTCCGGTTCGGTGTCGTCCTGGGCAAACAGAGGGGCGCTAAGCAGCGCAAAAAACAACGCCGCGGACCAGCCGAAGAAATCCTGTGTTTTCATGTGTGTGGATATTGATTGTGAAAAATTGCAGGGTATGATTCACCCGGAGCGGGGTGGTTTAATCTTCAGATTGAAAAATAACCGCGCCTTAACGTCTGCGGTTTCTGTCGAACAAAGGTCAGGCGTTCGGTTTTTCGGTGGCTCACCCTCAAGGGTGATTTTTCGGTGCATATTCCATGGGTACAAAACGAGATTCCGGCTTTTGACGTTTGGTAAAAAATTCAGTGCTGCACTTCAGGTATCCACGCAATCCAACCGTTTATGAAAACCCTGCTCGCGCTTTTAGCCTGCACGGCCACCCTGACCTGGTGGCCAAACAACACCGATACCATTACCAAACCCGATTCGGCGGAGGCGGTTCTCGACGCCGTGAACGCGCTGCGCGCAACGGGCTGCAAATGCCCCGACGGCAAACGCTACGGCCCGGCGCCGGCTCTGCGCCTGAACAAACAGCTGACCGAGGCCGCACAAACCCACGCCGACGATATGTTCCGCCGCAAGTATTTCAGCCACCGGGGGCGCGGCGGCTCCGACGTGTCCGACCGCGTCCGGCGCACCGGCTACCGATGGGTGATGGTCGGAGAAAATATCGCGCAGGGGTACCCGACCGCCGAGGCGGTGGTGGGGGCCTGGCGCACGAGTGCCGACCACTGCTCCAACCTGATGGAACCGGCATTCCGCGATATGGGCTTGGGGCAGGCCGGGCCTTACTGGGTGCAGAATTTGGGGGCGCGGGAGTGGTGAGTTGCCGTACCTTCACCCCAAAACAACACACACCCATGCCCACCCACGATCTCGAACACCTCACCCGCCACGCCAATGCCGCCGTACTGGAAGTAGCCGCCTTTTTGCGGCAGGAAGCCACACGTGTCCAGCCCGGCCAAATCGAAGAAAAACACCTCAACGGCCTCGTATCGTACGTGGACCGCACCGCCGAGGAAATGCTCGTGGAGCGCCTCGGAAAACTGCTTCCCGAAGCGGCGTTCATCACCGAGGAGGGAACGGTGGAACAGCACCAAGCCGCCGATCTGTGCTGGATCATTGACCCGCTCGACGGCACCACGAACTACCTGTACGGACTGCCACACTACTCCATCAGCGTGGGGCTGCGCTCGGGCGGGGAAATGGTGTCGGGCATTGTACACCATGTGCCGAATAACGAACTTTTCTACGCCTGGCGCAACGGCGGCGCCTGGTGCAACGAGCAGCCCATTCAGGTCAGCCGCCGGAATACCATGCGCCAGGCGCTCGTGTCCACGGGATTTCCGTACCACAACTTCAGCCGGGTGGATGCCTGGTTGCAGGTGCTGCGTACCCTGCTGGCCGAAGGACGGGCAGTGCGGCGTTACGGTTCTGCCGCGCTCGATCTGGCTTATGTCGCTTGCGGGCGCTTCGATATTTTTTTCGAATACGGCCTGAACTCGTGGGATGTGGCCGGAGGCGCATTGCTCGTGCAAGAAGCCGGCGGGCGCGTCAGCGACTTTCGGGGCGGCGCCGACTTTGTGAACGGTGGCGAAATGCTGGCCTGTAACCCGGCGGTGTACGACGAGATGCTGCGGATCGTGCGGGGGGCGTTCGGATAAACGCCGGTGCCCATAACTACCAGCCCTCGGCCTGCGCATACTGCAACACTTCCTCCACAAACTGCCGGTGATTGGCCAGACGCGGCACCTTGCTCTGGCTGCCGAATTTGCCGCGGGCTTTCATCCAGCGCTGGAAGGTGCCGGGCGGCACCGGATGCAGGCGAAGACACTCAAGCGCCATGCCCCGGAAACGTTTGGCCTCGTAGTCGGAGTTGATGCGCTGGAGCGTCTCGTCGAGCAGGTGGTTGAAGCGGTTGAGGTCGGCAGGGGCTTTTTCAAATTCCACCACCCATTCGTGTCCGCCCTTGCTGCGGCCTCCGGAAAAATATACAGGTGCGGCGGTGTACTCGGACACGAGCGAATCGGTCTGGCGGCAGGTTTCGGCGAGCGCCTTGTCCGTGTCGCCCACCATGACTTCTTCGCCAAAGGCGTTGATAAACTGTTTGGTGCGGCCTGAAATCCGGAAACAGAACGGGTATTTCCGGGTGAACACCACGGTGTCGCCCGGCGTGTAGCGCCAGAGGCCGTTGTTGGAAGAAATGACCACGGCGTAGTCTTTGCCCGTTTGTACGTCAGCCAGCAACACCGTGCGGGGATGCTCCTTGTCCCACTCCTCAGAGGGGATAAACTCGTAAAAAACGCCGTTGTCGGCCAGCAGGAGCATATCGTTCCGGTCGAGGTCGCACTGGGCGCCGAAGTAGCCTTCGGAGGCGTTGTAAATTTCCTGATAAACAAAGTTGTCGCTCGGGATCAATTCCCGGAACGTGCGGCGGTACGGTTCAAACCCCACGCCGCCATGCATGTAGGCCTGGAGGTGCGGCCAAACCTCCAGCAAATTGGCCTTGCCGGTTTTTTCCAGCACGAGGCGAAACAGCACCAGGAGCCAGGTCGGCACGCCGCCGAACATGACCAGATCGTCGGTTCGGCTGATCAAATCGGCGATGCGCTCGATCTTTTTTTCAAAATCGGGCATCAGTGCCGTATCGAAATCGGGGGTGTAAAACATGCGCCCGATGGCAGGCATGTGGTAGGTCAGGATGGCGCTCACATCGCCTGTGCGGGATTTCGGGTACTCCGGCACGGGGGCGAAAGAACCGGGCATGACCAAATTCCGGCGGCGGAAAATTTCCATATCCGGCCGGTTGTGGTACAGCAAGGCGATGGAATCCCAAGTGCCGGCGATGTGGCCATGCACCAGATTGGCCATCGGCACGGGAATGTATTTGCTTTTATCGCTGGTGGTACCGCTGCTTTTGCTGTACCAGTTGATTTCGCCGGGCCATAGCACATCGCGTTCGCCGCGCATCATGCGGGCGATGAAAGGCTTGAGGCTGTCGTAGTCGGTTACAGGAACCTGGCGGGCAAAATCGGCGGTATTCCGGATGGAATCGAACCGGTTGGCGCGCCCGAATTCGGTGTGCCGGGCGGTTTCGATGAGTTTGCGAAACCAGCGTTCCTGCGCAGCTTCCGGCTGAAACATATACCGCTCAATGCGTCTCATGCGCAGGCGCAACAGGTACTGTCTGACCGTGGCATTTATCAGCCATTTCATCGTATGTGCAAGGTTAGTCCACTCGTTTCGTTGGCGAAGGTAGATAACTGCCGGGGAAGTACGCTATCGGAAAGTTTGCCGAAGTCCTTGCGAGGGGTTGTGTGAATTTTCCAGACGGATAATTTTCCGCGAAACCTGTTTCTTTGCCGCGCCTGTATGGGTTTGGCCCCGACGTAGCGTGGGGGTGTCACAGAGGCTCACAGAGTATACGGAGGCTCACAGAGTTTTTTTCCGATTAATAGCGGACGGATTCCTCCGGAATGACAAACCTCTGTGAGCCTCCGTATACTCTGTGAGCCTCTGTGACACCGTTTACTCTCAGCCACCTTTCCGCAGGCGCATACCTGACTTCGAAAATATGCGCCATCTCGAACAATTGCTTCAACAGTTGACTTCTCCCAAACGCTCGCATACGTTCTTGGGAATGCTCGCAGTACTGGTTTTGTGTTTCGGTCTGCTCTGGCTCAAGCATGGCCACTGGCTTCAGTCGCCCAACGACCACATGCTGGGCGGGTCGCCAGACTGCTTCAAAAACTACATGACCAGCGTTTGGCATGTGCGCCACGATTCCACATTTGCGCACTACGGCGGCATGAACTACCCCTACGGCGAGCACGTGCTGTTCACTGACAACCAGCCAATCCTCAGTACGGCCATGCAATGGTGGAGCCGGAATGTGTCGGACCTGACGGGGCACACGGTGGGGGTGATCAATGTGTTTCAGGTGGTATCGGTGTTGCTCGGCTGTGCGGTGTTGTTTTTGTTGCTGCGCAAATTGCACCTCCCGGTATGGTATGCCGGCATGGTCACGCTGGGTATGGTATTTCTGAACCCGCAGTACGGACGTTTCGATGCGCACTTTGCCCTGTCACACACCTGGGTGTTTCCGCTGTTGCTCCTGCTGTTGAGCAGTTATGAGGAACGGTACAGCCGGCGCTATCAAAGCCTGCTGATCGGGTTGTTGCTTTGGGTGGCCGCGCAGTTTCATTTCTACTACTTTGGCATTTGCGCCCTGTTTTTGGGGCTGTACACGGCATATCAATTGATTCGCGACCCTTCGCTGCGCAACTTGCGCGTACGGGTCAGCCACCTTGTGGTAATGGTAGCGGTACCGTTTGCCCTGCTCAACATCTGGCTGCACTGGGCGGACTACGCCACGGACCGTCCGGGCAGCCCATACGGATTTACGACTTACATCGGCGAATGGGAAGGCGTACTGCTGCCCTACGAAGATTTCCCCTTGTACCACTGGATTGACGAGAACATCATTTCCATTCGCCGGGTCAACGGCGAGGCGAAGGCTTACGCCGGAGCACTTTCCTTTTTATTCACCCTGTGGTTGTTGATCTCCGGTTTCCGCATGTTTGGCAAATCCTGGGACGAGGCTGCTTACCACCGCGTGCACAAGCGTTACCTGCAGGGCATTTTCGCGGCAGCGCTGGCGCTTCTGGTATTCGCCTGCGGCTTTCCGTTTGCCATCAAAGGCAACGAATGGATGGTGGATTACATGGGGCCGTTGCGGCAGTTCCGCGGGTTGGGGCGGTTCACCTGGGCCTACTTTTATGTGATCAATGTGCTGGCGTTTTATGTGTTGTGGAACTGGAGTGTGCGGTTCAAGGGCTTCGAAGGCGGCCAGGGGCGTTGGCTGCGCTGGGTAGTAGCGCTGGCGCCTGTGGCGTTGCTGTGTTGGGAGGCGTATACCTTTCAGAAATTGCGCCCGATCGGGCTGATGGATAATGTGGAAAAGCGCGATGTAGCGGTGCCGACGCCGGAGCACTGGCTGAACAAGGTGGATTTTTCAAAATATCAGGCGCTGCTGCCGCTGCCGTACTACCATTTCGGTTCGGAAAACGTATGGCTGAACTTTGACTTTGCCCAGTTTATCCGCAACGAAACCACCGCCCTGCACACCGGCGTACCCGACATGGGCGTGAATATGAGCCGAACCTCCTGCGCCCAAACGGTGAACTCCGTGCAATTCGTCCTCGAACCCTGCCGCCCGCCGGTGATGCTCAACGACCTGTTGGACAACCGCCCGCTGGCCGTGCTCGTGCATGGCCCGGCCTGGGAAGAAGTCCGGCAGCGGTACCCGCACCTGATCAGCAAAGCCGAGCCGGTGTACGACAGTCCGGAGATGAAAATTTTAGCACTGTCGCTGGACAGCATTCGCGCGTACGTGTATGCCCGCAGCGAAGCCATTGAGCAAGAGCGGTTATCCGGTGCGCTGGTGTCGCAAAGTCCGTGGCAGGTGTCGCAAACAGGGTTCTTGCATTACCAGCCGTTCGACTCGCTTTCTACAACCAAACGCAAATTCCAGGGCGCCGGCGCGTACACCGGCAACATGCGGGACACCACCTGGTTGTGGCGCGAAACCCTGCCCAAAGGGCAGTATGTGCTCAGTTTCTGGATGTATGCCCGCCAAGACCTCGGCATGAACCACGAGTTGAAAATTTATGAAAATGACCGGAGCAACGGCAACGAAATCCAGTACCGGCACGAGGGCATGCGCTTTCACCTCAAAACAATTGTGAACGATTGGGGGTTGTTCGAACTGCCGTTCGAGGTACGGGGGGACAATTCCAGGCTGAATGCGTTTTTGTTTAAAGAGCATGCCAATCAACCGTTTTTTCTTGACGAAGTACTGCTGCGTCCGCAGCAAACGGATGTGTACCGAAGAGAAGAAGATTGGGTGGTGCGAAACAATTATTGGTATCTCCGCTAAGACTCGTGCAAGGCGCAGTCATTGTTACCGGAATATCACCCCAATGACAAATTTGGATTAAAAAAATGCTGGAGGAAAAGAGCAGGTTTGCTGTTGCTCTGATTTCCTTTGCAGGCGTAATTGAAGTTTAATCATTTATTCACTAACCAAACTTTCTGAGTATGAACAGGATTTTACTTGGGCTGGCGCTCATGCTAATGAGCGCAGGCATTGCCTTCGGGCAAAATCGTACCGTCACCGGTATGGTGAAATCCAATGAGGGCGATCCCCTTATTGGCGCAACGGTAGCCGTATTGGGTACGGCAACAGGTACTCGCACCGACATTGAGGGCAAATTCCGCGTAGAGATAACCGCAGGCGCTACCGCGCTCCGGTTCTCCTATACCGGCTACCTTGCCCAGGAAGTGCCGATCACGAATGCCAGCGAATACAACATCGTGCTGGAAGCCAGCAGCGCTTACCTCGACGAGGTTGTGGTGGTGGGTTACGGTACGCAGTTAAAGCGCGACGTGACCGGCTCCATCTCGCAGGTAAAAGGCGACGCACTCGCCAATCTGGCTACGCCGAGCTTCGACGCACAGCTGGCCGGTCGCGCTGCGGGTGTACAGGTGACGCCTCCGAGCGGTATCCTCGGCGCTCCGCCGCAAATCCGCATTCGCGGGGTGAACTCGATCTCTTCGGGTACTTTCCCGTTGGTTGTGGTGGACGGTGTGCCCATTTTCGACGGCAACCAGGGTGGCTTCACCCCGATGAACGCGTTGGGCGACTTGAACCCCTCCGACATCGAGTCGTACGAAATTCTGAAAGACGGCGCTGCTACCGCTATCTACGGCTCGCGTGCCGCCAACGGTGTCATGCTGATCACCACCAAACGTGGTAAAAAAGGCAAACCGAAGTTCAACTACGACATGTATGTGGGTGTAGCACAGGCCACCAACTTGTTCGACCTGTTGGGCGCCGAAGACTTCGTGACGATCAACAACGAGAAAAGCCGCAACACCGGCGACACGATTCCGATTGCCAACCTGATGATGGACGCTAACGGCAACGTAGTGGAAACCGACTGGCTCGACGCGATCTTCCGCAACGCTACCCAGCACAGCCACGTGTTGTCGGTATCAGGCGGTAGCGATTTCACCAACTACTACTTCTCGCTCGGCTTCTCCGATCAGGATGGTATCTCGGTGGCAAACAGCCTGCGTCGCTACACCTTCCGCGCGAACATTGACCAGAAGGTAAACAAGTGGCTCAAAATCGGTTTCTCCAGCGGTGTTTCCCGCCAGGAAAACTATGGCCCGCTGACCGGCTCGAACAACCTGTCGGGTAACACCTACGCTGCTATGCGCATGTTCCCGAACGTGCCGGTGTACGATGTGAACGACCCGACCGGCTACAACCTCGATTCGATCAACCCGCGTACCCTCGGTCGTGGCGCCAACCGCATCGAGATCGCCAATGGTATTCCCAACCAGCGTTTTGTGCTGGACAACGACCTGCGCAAAGCCGTCAACACACGCCTGTTGGGCAACATCTACGGCGAAGTCGGCCTGCTGAAAGGCCTCACGTTCCGCACCCAGGTCGGTATTGACGGCAACTACATTGACGACTACCTGTTCCAGGATCCGCGCCACGGCGACGGTTACTCGGCCAACGGCCGCGTTTCGCAGTCCTTTTCGCCGTCCTTGCGCTGGAACTGGCAGAATATGTTGACCTACAGTGTATCCATTGCAGAAAAACACAACCTTGACCTGACGGCATTGCAGGAATATCAGAAGCAGCGCAACACGTTCTATCAGGGTACGGTGTCCAACCTGTCGGACCGTTTCTTCCAGGAGAACATCGTGTCGGGCACGTATTCCAACCAGGCCATTGACGGTGGTATCGGCGAAAACGGTATCGCTTCGTACCTGGGTCGTGTGAACTACAACTTTGCCCGCAAGTACTACATCAGCGCTTCCATTCGTCGTGACGCGCTTTCGTCGCTGGCTGAAGCCAACCGCGTAGGTTATTTCCCCGGCGCATCGTTCGCCTGGCGTATTTCGGAAGAAGGTTTCTGGGGTGAAAGTATTTCCAAGGTTGTTTCCGACCTGCGTCTGCGCGGTTCGTATGCCGAAGTGGGCAACGTGCGCATCGGCAACTACCCGTACATCGGTTCCTACGGCTCGGCTCCGTACGGCCTGCAAAACGGTATCACCTACAACAACTTTGGTAACGACGGTCTGCAGTGGGAAGCCCAGAAAAAACTTGACTTCGGTATTGATTTCGGCTTGTTCGACAACCGCATCAACGGTTCTGTGGCCTACTGGCGTCAGGACAACGACAACATCATCCTGAGCGCTCCGACGGCTCCGTCGCTGGGTATCCCCGGCAACCGGATTTTCCAAAACATCGGCAGCATGCGCGGCGATGGTATCGAGGTAACCCTCGACGCTTTGGTGATGCGCAGCGGCAACTTCCGCTGGAACGCCAGCCTGAACTTCTCCACGCAGAACAACGAAGTGACCTCTCTGGTTAAAAATCTCGACGGCTCCGATCAGGACATTATCGGTGAAAACAACATCATCCGCGCCGGCGAGTCCATCAACGCCATCTACGGCTACGATTACTACGGTGTCAATCCGGCCAACGGTAACCCGGTGTATCAGAAAGCCGACGGTTCGTATGTGCAGCAAAACATCGTTTCGGGCGCATTCACAGTGTTCGATCCGGCCACACCCGACGCAACGGGCGCCGCAGGTACCCTGTCGTCCACGCTGGACCGCCGCGTACTTGGCTCCGCGCTGCCGACCTACTTCGGTGGTTTCGACAACAACTTCTACCTCGGCTCATTCGACCTGAATATCTTCTTCCGCTTCTCCGGCGGCAACGTGATTATGAACCGTACCCGTATTGACCTGCTCGACATGGGCTTCGGCAACAACGGCACGGAAATTCTTGGCCGCTGGCAGAGTGTAGACAACCCCGGCGACGGCAAGACGCCGAAACTGCGCCTCAACGCAAGCAATACGATCAACCGCCCGAGCGACGCTTCCACCCGCTTTGTAGAAGATGGTGATTTCATCCGTCTGGGCAACGTGGCATTGGGTTACACCATGCCCAAGTCGCTTACACAACGGCTCAGCATCGAATCGCTGCGTATTTATGTGCAGGCCCAGAACCTGCTCACGATCACCGGCTACACGGGCCTTGATCCGGAAACCAACACCAACGGTTTTGGTGTGGACTGGAACGGTAACCCCCAACAGCAGGTGTTCACGGTTGGTGCAAATCTTGGTTTCTAAACAAAAAAACTTAACACAATGAAGAATACTCATCAATCTATCATACTTCTGCGTACACTCGCAGCAGCGCTGGTCATCAGCGCGGCAACTGTTGCCTGCGACAAGGACGTAACAGACTTGCAGCCATTCGACCGTATTACGGAAACGGCTGCATTTGCTACTGCGGCCCGCTGTGAACTCTCGATGGTCGGCGTGTACGATGCCGCTCAGAGCGGTTTCTATGCCGGTGGTGCCGTGCGCGGCTATCCGTTCGGCGCTGCCAACGTAGAACAGGGCGACTGCCGCGGGGAAGACATGCTCAACGTGGCTGCATTCTACGCGTTCACCTACGAATCCACGTACAACCCGACGACGGCAAACAACCAGTACCACTGGGAAACGCTGTACGGTTTGATCAACAAAGCCAACATTGCCATCGAAGGTGTACAAGGCGCTCAGGCCAATGGCGTGCTCACCGATGCGCAGGCAAAAGCCTACGAAGGCGAAGCGCGTTTCCTTCGCGCACTGGCCCACCATGAACTGCTCATCCACTTTGCCCGTCCGTATGCGCACACGGGTGATGCGTCGCACCTGGGTGTGCCTTATCGCACACGTGCCGTGAACACGGCCGGAGCCAAGGATGCCGAGCAAGCACAAGGCCGCAACACGGTAAAAGAATGCTACGATCTGCTGATCGCCGATCTGGACTTTGCCGAGGCAAATCTGCCTGCTACCCGCGCCGGTACGCTCAAAATCAGCCGCGCAACGAAAGGCGCCGCTATCGCGCTCAAAACGCGTATTTACCAGCACAAAGGGGACTGGGCCAATGTCATCACAGAAGGCAATAAACTCATCCCGGGTGGCGGCTACAGCCTGACGGCTGCGCCGGAAGGCCCGTTCGCCAGTTTTACAGCAAATACGGAATCTATTTTCTCGATCGAGAATTCCAATGTGGACAACCCGTTTGTGAATGGTGCCCTGCCCGTAATGTACGCTATCGCTCCCGGTCGCGCGCTGGTGGCCATCAGCCCGATTCTTTTCAATGCACCCTTCTGGGATGCCACCGACCTGCGTCGTACGCAACTGACGAAGGGCAACAACCGTGCGTACTTCAGCAACAAATACCGCAACGTGACGAACCAGGACGACTGGAACCCGATCATCCGGTATGCTGAAGTAGTGCTGAACGTCGCCGAAGCACACCTGCGCGTGCCGTCGCCTGATGTCGCTACGGCACTCGGCCTGCTCAACCAGGTGCGCAATCGCGCCGTAACTGATGTGGCCAAGCAATACACCGCCGGCACCTTTGCCGATGCCAAGGCCATGCTGAAAGCCGTATTGCAAGAGCGCCGTATCGAATTCAATGCCGAAGGCCGCCGGTGGGCCGATATCCACCGCCTGGCTAAAGACCCCGACTTTTCCACGGGCGGTATCCCGGCCAAGGTGTTCTACAACCAGACGACCTTCGCCAGCTGGGGCCCCGGCGTCAACTACGACGTCAACGGCAACTACACCGGCACTTTGGGCCTCCCGGCAATTCCGTATGATGACTACCGGTTCATTTGGCCAATTCCAATCACGGAAATCAACACCAATCCGGTGCTGGCTGCGCAGCAGAACCCGGGCTATTAATCGTGCCTGATTTTATGGTTGAATAATGTGAACGGCAGCCGGGTACAACCCGGCTGCCGTTCCGTTTTATCCCCCCTTCTTTTTTCTGCGCTTCGCATCCGCTATCGCAAACCGGATGGCCTCATAAGAAAACCGTTGACCGAAGTGTTCGTAGATGTCCTTCAACTGGTACGGCTCCTCGAACAAAGACAAGGCCCCTTGCACCAGATCGAGCGCTTCGGGAGATGCCCAGGGGCTGATATCCACCAATTCGCCGCGTTCATACATGGTGGCTAAGTGGCTGATCACGGTGATAGGGCTGATTTCCCGCAAGCGGGCAATTTCTTCCACCGGTTTTCCTTGCTGAAACAAATCCCAGGTGAGCAGGTAGGTGCTCCCCGGCACGTTCAGCCCCTCATCCGATTTTTCGCGTACAAACCGGCGGATTTCCGAAATGAACGCATCGCCGTAGAGTTGCAACTTGCGTTCGCCCACCCCGCTCACGTACAGCAGATCGGCATCCGTGACCGGGCGTTTTTGGGCCATTTCTTCCAAAGTGGCATCGCTGAAAATCAGGTAGGGTGGCACGCCCTGCTGCTGGCCCACCTTGCGCCGCAGTGCCACAAGGCGTTCAAACAATTCGTCGCGAAGCACTGCGGTTCGGCTGGGCTGGCGCTGGGTGGCGGCGCGTTCGGCGGCTTTTTCTTCGGGCTTTGGCGGCAAGGCGAGACGAACCTGCTGCTTTCCGAACACTACGGTACGACCGGCTTCGGTGGATTTCAGGCAGTTGTTTTCGTCGTATGCGATTTCGATCAGGCCGTGGTGCAGCATTTGCGCGAGCAGGAACTGCCACTCCTCAAAACTGTACTCTTTGCCGGCGCCGTATGTTTTGATTTGATCGTACCCGGCCTGGAAAATCTCCTGCCGCCTGCTGCCCCGCAACACGTCAATCAGCATGTTCATGCCTACCTTTTCCTCCATGCGGAGGATGGCCGAGAGGACTTTTTGCGCGGCGGTGGTACCGTCAAATTCCTTTGGCGGGTTTCGGCACACGTCGCAATTGCCGCAGTTTTTGTCGTAGGCTTCGCCAAAATAATGCAGCACCGTTTTCCGGCGGCACACGGGCGCTTCGGCAAACTGGTACATGCGGTTCAGTTTGGCTATTTTCAGTTCTTTCTGCTCTGCCGAAGCCTCGCCTTCCTCAAACATTTGCCGGTAGGTCATCACATCCTGGTAACTGAAAAACAACAGGGCATCGGCGGGCAGTCCGTCGCGGCCGGCGCGGCCGATTTCCTGATAATAGCCCTCCAGGTTGCGCGGCAGGTTGTAGTGGACGATGAACCGCACATTGCTTTTGTCAATGCCCATGCCGAAGGCGATAGTGGCGCAGATGACCGGCACGCGGTCGTTGATGAAATCTTCCTGCACGCGGTTGCGCTCCGAAGGCGGCATTTGGGCGTGGTAGGCAGCGGCCTTGAAGCCGCGGGTATTCAGTTTTTCGGCCACCTCCTCGCAGGTTCGGCGGGCAAGGCAGTAGATTATGCCGGACTGGCCCGGGTGTTTTTTCAGGTATTCGGCGATCTGCTCGAAGCGACGCTGGCCGGGGCGCACAGTCATCGAAATATTGGGTCGGTCGAATGAGGCGATAAAAACTGTCGGGTCGTTCAGTTGCAGTTGAGCGGCTATGTCGCGCCGCGTCACCTTGTCGGCAGTGGCGGTAAGCGCCAGCACCGGCACATCCGGGTACTGCTCCTTGATAAATTTCAGTTGGGTGTATTCGGGCCGGAAATCATGCCCCCAGGCTGAAATGCAATGCGCTTCGTCTACCGCAAAAAGGCTGATTTTAAGGCGCTTCAGCAGGGGTTGGAATCCCTGGGAAACCAGTTTTTCCGGGCTGACATACAGAAGTTTTATCCGTCCGGCCAGCAGGTCGTCTTCCACTTCCCGGATCTGATTCGGGCTGAGCATGCTGTTGATAAAGGCTGCCGGCGCGCCGTTGCCGCGCAGGCCTTCCACCTGGTCTTTCATCAGGGCGATAAGCGGGCTGACGATTACGGCGGTGCCTTCCAGCGTAAGCGCAGGAATTTGATAACAAATACTTTTCCCGCCGCCCGTAGGCATCAGCACGAGTGCGTCGCGGCGGTTGAACACGGTCTGGATGATATCGGCTTGAAGCGGTCGGAAAGCGTCGTAGCCGAATATTTTTTTAAGGACAGATTGCGCAAGGGTCAAGGTCATGGGTTGAACAGTTATGAGTTTCGGGTTTTGAGTTTAGAGTTCCGTGAGTCAAGGGTGACGGGCAGGGTGTAGACGGGGCAAAAATATCAGAGAAAAATAAAAAAATTGTTTTAAAAAACTTTTTGTTTCATATTTGCCCTCTCAAACAACAACGGTAGGGAAAACCGGGAGGAAAACAACCGGTTTCGCACACATTTTTTAAAACATCATATCGCCGGGTTGCGGGACATTTTGCCCTTTTCAGCCGCCTGAAGCGATAAAAACGCACCTGCCATGATTCAGGAATTTGTAAAAAAACGCTGGTTCTCGCTTGCCCTGGTGCTGCTGTTGTTAGCCGCCATACTGCGCAAGAATATCCGCTTTCAAACCGATGATGTTTCCAAACCTCCAGCCACCGAAACCCGCGAAAAATACACCGATGTCGCCTCGGCGCCCAAAGCAACGGCCTTGCTGAACGTGGGCGACCACGGTGCGGCCACCGTACATTTCCCCGGGGTGGATGAGGCGGCCACAGTGGCTTTTCTGAAACGCTTCGCGCAAGTAGCGGTGACGGAGCAGGAAAAATTCGGCATGCCGGCATCCGTGCTGCTGGCAGCTGCTTATGTGAACAGTTTCGGCGGGCAGCGTACCTGTGCTGTCGAAGCGAACAACTACCTCGCCACGCGCTGCTCCGCCGACTGGAGCGGCCCGGAAATGGAAGTTTCCGGAGGCTGTTTCCAAAAGTACGAAACCGCCTGGGAAAGTATCCGGGATTTCAGCGCAATCCACAGCCGAAAAGAGTGGTATGTGGCCTTGAAGCGTGAAACCAAAGACTGGAAGAAATGGGTCAAGGCCCTGGCAGCGCATCGGGCAACCGATGTGGAAAATGCCCAAGCGGAGATGGTACGGGTGATTGAGGAGTACCGGTTGTTTGAACTGGATGAGGAATAACCGGGACGAGGGTAGGTTTCCGCACCACAACTTCCAACTACGAAACACGCAAGTATTCGATCACCCGGCAAAAGGGCGCTATCACCATTTAAAATGACGCATTCACACATTTGCGCCACAAAGTGTTTGGCTTTTCGGTGAGGGAAGTCTACATTTGGCAGCATTCTCTCACACTCAAAATTTTCGATGCATGAAAATGAATTTTAACTTCGCCGCACCGCCGCACCGCCGCACCGCCGCACCGCCGCACCGCCGCACCGCCGCACCGCCGCA
>CAYMQY010000016.1:0-35436 GCA_964392655.1 uncultured Saprospiraceae bacterium | reverse complement strand
AATCGAATCAATCGAATCAATCGAATCAATCGAATCAATCGAATCAATCGAATCATTTCCGTTCTTTGCGCCCACAAAAGTACCTGTCTCAACCTTCACTACAATGCAACCGACGACCGTAAAAATTTGCCTGCTTTCGATTCCCTTCTTTTTTCTGGCTGCCTGCGGCTCTGACCCTGCGCCAAAAACTGTTGTTGACTTCAAACAAATTCCCGTGACATACCCGAATACCCGACAGGATTCCACGGTGCAGGACACCTATTTCGGCACCACTATTCAGGACCCCTACCGCTGGCTCGAAGACGACCAGAGCGCAGAAACCAAGCAGTGGGTAAAAGACCAGAACGCGGTGACCTTCGGCTATCTGGATCAAATTACCTCGCGCGCCAAAGTCAAGGAGCGGCTGGAGCAAATCTGGAATTTCGAGAAATACGGCACGCCGTTCAAAAAAGCCGGACGCTACTATTTTTTCAAAAATGACGGCCTGCAAAACCAGAGCGTGCTGTACCGCCAGGAAACGCTTGACGGCGAGGCCAAAATGGTGCTCGACCCGAACACGTTCAGCGCCGACGGCACCACCTCGCTGCAGGAATACAGTTTTTCCAAAGACGGGCGCTACTTCGCCTACGCGATTTCGGAAGGCGGCTCCGACTGGCGCACCATTCAGGTGAAAAACATGGAAACCGGCGAAATGCTGTCCGACAAACTCCAGTGGGCCAAATTCACCGGCCTCGGCTGGGCCGGCGACGGGTTTTACTACACCCGCTACCCCGAACCCAAAAAAGGCGACGCGCTCAAGGGCGCCAACGAAAACAGCGCCATTTATTTCCACAAACTCGGCGCCCCGCAAAGCGCCGACCGGCTGGTGCATAATGATCGCAAACACCCCAACCACTACTTCAGCGCCGGCACCACCGAAGACGAGCGCTTCCTGTTCGTGGCCGGCGCCGAGAGCACCAGTGGCAATACGCTGGCGTTTCAGGACCTGAGCAAACCCAAATCGGCGCTTACTCCGATCTCCACCAAATTCGACAACGAGTTCAATGTGGTGGAAAATCTTGGCGACAACCTGCTGATACTGACCAACCACTCGGCGCCGAACCAGCGCCTGATCCTCGTCAATACTACCCGGCCTGCCGAAGCCAACTGGCAAACCCTCGTGCCCGAAGACAGCCTCGATGTGCTTCAGAGCGCTGTGGTGTGCGGCGGCAAAATCGTGTGCTCGTACCTGCACAATGCCTCCAGCGCCCTGCGCGTGTTCGACCTGGAGGGCAAGTTGGTGAAAGAAGTGGAACTGCCCGAGATCGGCACCGTGGGCGCCGTGCAGGGCAAGTCCGACGATCCGCAAGCGTTTTTCTCCTTCTCCTCTTTCCTGCGCCCGGCCACCATTTATTCGCTGGACATGAACAGCCTGGAAACCAAAGTTTTCAAGGCGCCCAAACTCGACTTCAACCCAGACGCCTACACTACCGAGCAGGTGTGGTACCAAAGCAAGGACGGCACCCGCGTGCCCATGTTCATTACCCGCAAAAAGAACATTGCCATGGACGGCCAGAACCCCACGCTGCTGTACGGCTACGGCGGGTTCAACATTTCTCTGACACCCGGATTTTCCGCTTCACGGGCGGCTTTGCTGGAAAACAACGGCATCTACGCCGTGGCCAACATCCGCGGCGGCGGCGAGTTCGGCGAGAAATGGCACAAGTCCGGCACCAAGTGCCAAAAGCAAAACGTGTTCGACGACTTCATCGCCGCAGCGGAGTATCTGGTTGAAAAAAACTACACCTCGCCGCCGCGCCTCGCCATTGAGGGCGGCTCTAATGGCGGCTTGCTGGTGGGCGCCTGCATGACCCAGCGCCCCGATTTGTTTGGCGTGTGTTTCCCGCGTGTGGGCGTGCTCGACATGCTGCGCTACCACCAGTTTACCATCGGCTACGCCTGGGCGGTGGATTACGGTCGCAGCGACAACGCCGAGGAGTTCCCCTGCCTCATCAAGTACTCGCCGCTGCACAACGTGAAGCCCGTGGCCTACCCGTCTACCATGATCACCACCGCCGACCACGACGACCGCGTGGTGCCGGCGCACTCGTTCAAATTTGCCGCCGAACTGCAAAAACAGCAGCAGGGCGACAAACCCGTGCTCATCCGCATCGAAACCAGTGCCGGACACGGCGCCGGCAAACCCACCAGCAAACTGCTCGAAGAAGCGGCGGATATGCTGGCGTTTATGCTGTATCAGATGAAGGTGCAGGTGGTGTATTAGTTTTAGCCAACATCTGCCCGTAATCCGGCATGTGCAAGTACCCTTCCGCCCGGACATCGGCTTTCAGCCCGTGGCGGTAGGCAATTTCGGAAACCTCCGCAGCGCCGAGGCTACCGACTGCTGCGAGCGCGTTGGTCAGGTCGAGCAGGAGAGCCTGATTGTCGTGCAGCAGTTGCCGGGTACGGGCGATCAGTTCCTTGGTCATCTGTTCGATAGCCGCGTCGGTTACCTTGCGATCCATGCTGTATTCCTCGTCGGGCAGCAGGTAGTTGGCCTGAAACTGCTCATCGAAACCGTAGCCCCGGATGTAGTCCATCACCAAACGGGTGGCCTGCTCGCGGTCGTGCGCGCGTCCGATGGTAGCGTGTTCGGCGCCGAACAGGAGTTCTTCTGCCAGGCCGCCGGCGAGGTACACCATTGCCTTTTTGACCATGCTGTCCTTCGTGGCGTAAATTTCGTGCGGGAACGTAAAGCCCTCGGCGTAGCTGTTGGCCAGTTTCGATTTGAGTTGTAAAGGCGCCAGCCCGAACAGCGCCATGTACGCTACTGCGTGGCCCGACTCGTGCACGCTGACGTTGAGCACGGCATCGGGTTGGGAGCTCTCGCGAATCTTGTCCATGCGCCCCACGAACGGCAGCCGCGTTTCGCGCCGCCCTTCGAACACGGCTACCACCTCCTCGCGCTGATCGTCGTAGTCCAGCGTAATCATTTTTATGTCGTCCAGCAAAGCCTCGAACAGGAACTTGGACAGGTTGGTCTCCAGAATGTCCACAATGCTGGAAAATACCGGGCGCACTCCCTGCACCGGGAACACGCCGTTCCGGTAAATGAGCCGGTGAATATTGGGGCGCACATCGAGGTGTACACCGAAGTTTTCGCGCGTTTTGACCACAATTTTGTTGATTTCCAGCGCAATCAGGCGTTTGAAGTCGGCCCGGCGCAGGGAGGCGTAGATCAGGTGGATGTTGCCGAAACGCGCCACCTGCTCCGGTCGGAAGCGTTTGGTGAGGGCGTTTTTGATGTCCACCTGGGTGATTTTTTGGGTGAACGCGTGGAAAATATCGGCGTCAATGTCGCTTTCTGCGGTTTGGGTAGCCATGCGAAACGCCTCGTCGAGGTTGCCGGAAATGATGATGAGCAGTTTGGAATAATCCACCGGCTCGTACATCGTTTTGCGGTCTTTGGCCTCGGCCACCAATTCGAACACCTGGTAGTGGCTCATCTCGGCAATGTCGGCTACGGCTTTGTCCAGACCCAGCAGTTTTTTCAGGTTTCTGGCTTCCCAAAGACCGATTTCATTTTCGTAATAATCCTCTTTTTCGTTTTCCTTGTCGGACTCCTTGTCGGCGGGCTTTTCCGTGGCTTTGCGTTTTTTCTTGCGCTGGGTGTACACAAACTGATTGAAGTAATCCTCCACATCGTCCTTGTCGCGCTTGGGCAGCCTGCCGTCGGACAGCAGTTGCCAAAAATCGGTGAACTGGGTTTTGGACACCGGCGAGCCGTCCGGTTCCACGGTGTGAAAACGCTGGATTTCGTCGAACAGAATTACCGCAGGCCGCCCGTCGTCGAAGCCTTCCTGCGACAGCACGGTGGATACGCTGCGGATGTAGGAGGTTTCGTCGTTGTTGCCCAGCTCCATTTCAGTGAAGCGGTCCTGAAATTCCAGGTACTTCATCAGGCGGCGCACGAGGTCGGTTTTGCCCACGCCGGTCATCCCCCACAGGCACACGATGATGGGGCGTGAGAGGATTTCGGGCATGAGGTACCAAATCTGGATGTAGTCCAGCAGGTTGTCAATGACCGAGTCAATGCCGACAAAATCGCGTTTCAGTTGGGCCTTCACGCGTTCCAGCGTCGCTTTGCGTTCGCGGATGCGCTGTTTGTCTACCGAATATGTGGTTGCAATGGTGGTTTCCATAAACTTTAGTTGAAATGTACCTTGGCAGATTTCGAGCGCTCAAACTACCTTGGCTGCCGAAAAATTCCGTGGCTTCGGTATTTGTAGCGACTGACCGACCGGAAACGAATTTTCTGCTGAAACCGGTTTATCCGGCGGCTAACTTCGTCTTGTTTTATTCACTTTTCAAACCCGAGACATGAAAAACAATTTACTCGCCTTTCTGATCGCGCTGCCGGTGCTTGTTTGCGCACAAACATCCACGCAAAAAGTCCTCGAACTCGCCCCCGGCTACGATGCCGGGCAGGTATTGTTACCGGTGACCGGCGGAGGCTACGCCATCTTTGGCCGCCAGACCGCTGCCCCCGGCGCCAACCCCGACGTGTTTTACCTGAAGGTAGACGCGGCAGGCAACCAACTGGCCTACAAAAAATACGGCGACGCCAACATTTCCGAATCCGTCGGAAAAGGGGTAGTAGCGCTGCCAAACGGCTGGCTCATGTCCGGCTCACGCACCGTCATCAGCGCTGTCGGCTGGCTGCAACGCATCAGCGCCACAGGCGATGTTCTTTGGGCCAAAGATGTGCCGGGAACGGCGCGCATCAACCAGATGGTACCCATGCCCGGCGGCGGTTTTCTGGCTACCGGCCACACCACGAACGGACGTATGTGCCTGTTGAAAATCGAAGAGGACGGCTCCGTCACCTGGCAGCAAAACTACACCTCCGGCGAAGGGCGCGACCTGTACATCACCTCCGGCGGCAATGCCTGCATCGTGATGGGCAGCAAGCAACTCTGGAAAATCCACCTGGCTTCGAAACAAATCCAGTGGGAACAGGCAATCGCGCCGCCGGCCTTCGGCCCCACGGGGAGTACGGATTTTTTCGCCCTGACGGGGATAGTCACCATGGGCAAAGGGCAGTTTGCTGTCATCGGTTCAGCTTACACCGACCTGATTACGGCCCTGCACTCCGGCCACTATGCCGCCGTCTGGAACGAAACAGGCACGCCGGTCTGGCAAAAATTTGTGCATGACCGCACCAGCACCGACTTCGACCAAAACGAAGGCTTCTCCATTTTTTACCTGCCCAATTCCCGAAACAT
Organism: uncultured Saprospiraceae bacterium; assembly: GCA_964392655.1. Lineage (GTDB taxonomy): Bacteria > Bacteroidota > Bacteroidia > Chitinophagales > Saprospiraceae > M3007. The sequence goes on along the minus strand of CAYMQY010000016.1, from coordinate 30,172 downwards.
CCTGTTTGCCGGCTCCGATGCAGGAAAGATAGCCGTCACGCGCATGGATCAGCAGGGCAAGGTGGTGGACGATGTGGAAATCGAAGCGCCGGGAGCCGTCTTCAGCCTGACGCTGATCAAGGACGCCGGCTTTTATGTGATGACCGGCGGCGTACTGAGCAACAGCATCAATACGTATTTCTATCGCTCGGCCAACAACGATCTCGCCAAAAGCGTCGCGCCTCCAATCGGAACGGTGCCTCAAGTCGAGCATTTTCGGCTCTTTCATACCCCGGGAACGACCCGGCTGGCGGTGGAAACCCGTGCAGAAACGGAACGCGAAGGTTTTTTCCAACTCTGGGACATCGGTGGAAAACTGATCTGGGAAAAAACCGCCCGGCTTGCAGCAGGCGAAAACCGGCTGGAGTTTGACACGGGTACACTCCCGGCAGGGCTTTACTGGCTGCGTGATGTGTCCGCCACGGGCACGGCGGCGCGGGCGTTTGTGGTACGCTGATCCTCGCGTGCACCCCGCAGGGTGATGCCTTGCGTTGGCGAATGGCGCCCTTTCAGGGCTTTTCGTGCCGGTTTTACCATTCAAACGTGACCGCCTGTTCCAAATCCGGGTGCAGGCTAAGCGCCACGGGGCAGGTATGAGCAATGTGCTCCAGCAGTTTTTTGTCTGCGTCTGAGTAGTTGTTTTTGGGCATAATCAGCCGCACTTCGATGCGCCCGATTCGACGCGGGTCGGCGGCCATGACTTTGACCACATCGGCGCGGGCGCCCTCTATGCTGATGTTTTTGTCGCGGATGCGAATGGCCATCGTGGTAAGCATGCAGGCTGCCAATGAGGTGGCGCACAGGTCGGTCGGCGAAAAAGCCTCGCCTTTGCCCTGGTTGTCGGGCGGCGCGTCGGTGGTGATCCGGATGCCGGAAAACAGGTGCGTGAGCTCGCAATTGAGCGCGCCGGAATAGTATACGTGTGCAGTCATGGTGGATTGATTCGATTAAGTCCGATTGTCAACTATCTCGGGCAAAGATAAGACTTGATTGCTCCAGGCATTCTGCTTTCTGAACGGGCGTTCTTGCATCCTGCAATCTTGCCCGAAGAAAAAACCGCCCCGAATTTGAACCAATCGGCCCAATCGGACTTAATCGAATCAATCAAATCAATTCAACACATGTCTCGTACCATACTTCTCGCCGGCGGCACCGGGTTCATCGGCTCCCGGCTCGCCGAATTGTTCCGCTCCAAAGGCTATTCCGTACGGCTGCTTACCCGCACACCGAAAGGCGCCAATCAATTCGCATGGGATCCAATGGCCGGACAGATTGACGATGCCGCCGTAGTTGGCGCCGATGTAGTAATCAATCTGGCAGGGGCGGGTATTGCCGACAAACGCTGGACGACTTCCCGCAAAAAACTTATCGTGGAAAGCCGGGTGCGCAGCGCGCAAGTCTTGCGGGAAGCGTTTCAGCGGACCGGCCACAAGCCTGATGCGTATGTGTCGGCGGCAGCGATCGGATATTACGGTAATTCCGGCGAAGCCTGGGTGAACGAAAACAGTGCGCCTGCCGACCGGAGTTTTTTGGTGGAATCCTGCACGGACTGGGAGCAAGCCGCCGAAAGCGTCGGCGCTCTGGGCATTCGCACGGTGGTGCTGCGCATCGGAATCGTACTGGACCAGTCGGGCGGCGCGCTTCGGGAGATTGTCAAACCGATGCGTTTCGGGATCGGCGCATATTTTGGCGACGGCTCCGCCTGGTATTCCTGGATTCACCGCGACGACGTATGCCGCGCCATCCTTTGGGCCGCCGAAAACCCGCAGGCCGAAGGCATTTACAACGCTGTGGCGCCACACCCGGCTCGAAACAAGGACCTGGTGAAAGCAACGGCAAAAGCCATGCGACAGCCCGCGTTGTTCGTACCGGCTCCGGAGTTTGCGCTCCGGCTGGTTCTCGGTGAACTGGCCGATGCCGTACTGTTCAGCAACCGCGTGTCGGCGGAAAAAATCATTCAGGCGGGTTTCCGGTTTCAGTACCCGGAACTGGACGGAGCGCTGGAGGAGATTTTTTAGAACCCGGCAGTCATACCACGTCCGCATACAAGCCGTACTGAAAGAGCAAAATTGCCCTATCTTTGCACACCCGATACCGCTTCAGCCCAAACACAACGCCAAGGGAGCCATTTGGCCGGTACGGTGCCCGAGTATGACGAACGTAATCCAGTTGTTGCCCGAAAATGTCGCCAATCAGATTGCTGCCGGGGAGGTGGTACAGCGCCCCTCCTCCGTGGTCAAGGAACTGATGGAAAATGCGATTGACGCCGGTGCTACACAAATAAAACTCATCCTGCGTGATGCAGGAAAAGCCCTCGTGCAAGTGGTGGACGACGGCTGCGGCATGTCGGAAACCGACGCACGTATGTGCTTCGAACGGCACGCCACCTCCAAAATCCGCGAAGCCCGCGACCTGTTTGAAATTAAAACGATGGGTTTCCGCGGCGAGGCCATGGCTTCCATTGCTGCGGTGGCCCAGGTGGAAATGCGCACCCGCCGCGCTGTGGACGAACTCGGCACCCGCGTGCTTGTGGAAGATTCCATCGTGAAGGTTCACGAACCTTGCCAGGCGCCGACAGGCACCAGCATCGCCGTGAAAAACCTGTTTTTCAATGTGCCGGCACGCCGCAATTTTCTCAAAAGCGATCCGGTGGAAATGCGTCACGTACTCGACGAATTCCAGCGCATCGCCGTAGCCCACCCCGACCTGTTTTTTTCCCTGCACCACAACGACCAGGAATTGTTCCACCTGCCGCCGGGCAACCTGCGGCAGCGCATCGTCAAGATTTTCGGCGAAGCCGCCAACAAGAAACTCGTGCCGGTTCACGAAGAAACCGACATCCTCAAAATCAGCGGGTTCGTGGGCAAACCCGATTATTTCAAAAAATCGCGGGGTGAGCAGTTGTTTTTCGTCAACAAGCGCTTCATAAAAAGCAGCTACCTGCACCACGCCGTAGTCGGGGCTTTCGAGGAAATGCTCCCGCCGGACACCTACCCGCTGTACGTCCTCTTCCTTGAAATTGCGCCCGGACGTATTGATATCAACGTGCATCCAACCAAGCAGGAGATCAAGTTCGACGACGAAAAATTAGTGTACAACTACCTGAAAGTCACGGTGCGCCATGCACTGGGTGCATACAGCGTCACGCCCACGCTCGACTTTGAGCAGGAGCCGGCATTCCAGTCCAGCCCGACTCCTTCGCCGCATTTGCGCCCCGCCACCGGTCAGCGATCCGGCGCCGTACGCGACTACCCTTCCAGCCCTCCCGACCGCCTCGCCGATGAAAACCTGCGCAACTGGCAACGCCTCTACGAAGGCCTTGATCTGCTGGATTCCCGGGCATCCGCCACTGCGGACCAATCCGAAGCGCAACCGGCAATTTTTACTTCCGACGCTTCCGCCGATATTCCCGGCGACCTGCGCCCCGATACCGAACCGGCTGCTCTGGACGACGAGAGCGGCACCTTTTCCAAAGGACAAAAAGAGCCGTACCAGATTCACGGGCAGTATATCGTGAGCCAGATTAAGTCGGGTTTTTTGCTGATTGACCAGCAGGCAGCCAGCGAGCGCATCCTGTACGAGCGCTATCTTGAAGCGCTGCGCCAGCAACCTGTGGCTACCCAGCAGGCGTTATTTCCCAAAAACATCGAACTGCCTCCGGCAGATGCCGCCTTGCTGCGCGCCATTTTGCCGGAAGTCAACCGCCTCGGTTTTGATGTGGCCGAATTCGGCGGCGACACGTTTATCATCCACGGTACCCCTTCCGATATGGGCGCCGGCCAAACAGAGGAAATTCTGCTCGAACGTTTGTTGACCCAGTACAAAAACAACCTCGAACTCGAACTCGGCACCTCGGAAAACCTCGCCCGAGCCATGGCCCGAAGTGCCTCCCTCAAGCGTGGGCAACCGCTGAACGCCCTGGAAATGCAGGATTTGATTGACCAACTTTTCGCCTGCGCATTGCCGTACCGCAGCCCCTCGGGCCGTACCTGTTTCATCACCTTCGAACTGGACGAATTGCAAAAACGATTTGCCGGTTGAGAGCAGGCCGACGTACCTTGCCCACCCATCAGGCCAATACGCATTCTGTCAACTATGAACTTTCAGTTTTACCAACCCTTCACCGGTGTCGTCCGGCACCTGATTATCCTGAACGTGTTGATGTTCATCGGGTCGTATGCTATCCTGGGAGACGCAACCTGGAATCCCGCAGAGAGAGAATACACCAACCTCGGGCGCTTGTACCTGGCCGCATACCTGCCCGGATCGGAGCATTTCCGCCCGTTCCAGATCGTGACGCACATGTTTATGCACGGCGATCTGGGCCACCTGGCATTCAACATGCTGGGCCTGTTTTTTTTCGGCCCCATGGTGGAAATGACCTGGGGGCACCGGCGGTTTTTGTTTTACTACCTGTTCTGCGGTTTCGGGGCGTTGGCGCTTCACTTCGGCGTGCAATGGTGGGAGCTGGAGCAGGCCGGCATTGACCCGCGCAGCTGGAACGGCGCCATGCTCGGCGCTTCGGGCGCTATTTTCGGCATCTATGTGTCCTTTGCGTATTTGTTTCCCAATCAAGTCATACGTTTGCTATTCCCCCCCGTAGCCATGAAAGCCAAGTACTTCGTCCTGATCATGGCAGTACTGGAGTTGTTCTACGGTGTGCGGGGGTATTCCACCGGTGTGGCGCATTTTGCCCACCTCGGCGGGGCCTTGTTCGGCTTTTTGCTGATCATGTACTGGTACAAGGGGCGTTTGCGGTAGATACCTTCCTGCCCACGGGTGCTCTTGTTATCCGCCCACGGGTGAACCCCTGGGTTGAAAATTTGTAGGACGATTCATTTAACCCGGGGGTTCTCTTGTTATCCGCCACGGGTTCACCCTTGGGCGACAAGCGCAGAGTGGAGACAGAGCAGCCCGAAAGACCAATTACCCATTGGATTTCGCATCGTTTTTTTCACTTAATATCCGCTTGTATGAAAAAACTCTTCCTCCTCCTCCTGTTTACGTCGGGACTAATTTGGGCTTCGGCAGTACACGCCCAAACCCCGTCCGACATGGTGGTGCCGATTACCGTCACCACCAATGCCAGCCCGGCTTCCATTACCCTCTCTTTCCCGGCTATTGCGGGCGCTACGCAGACCTTCATCGGCAGAAAACTCATCAATGAGACCGCCTGGAGTTTTCTGGCCCTGCCCGGTACTGCCACAACCTTCACTGACAACAGTGTGGCTGTCGGGGTGGGCTTTGAGTATATTGTAGTAAAAGTCACGCCCAATGCACCCACCCAACGCATCGGACTGGTGTACGCCGGCATTGGCGTGCAACCCAACTTGTATCGGGGGAAAATAGTCCTCGTAGTGGACGACGCCCTGTCGGCGCCTCTCGCCGCCGAACTCGGCCGCTATGTGCAGGACCTGCGCGGCGACGGCTGGCAGGTGCTCCGCCACGACATCAATGTGGCCACCAGCAGCGTGGGTGCGGTGAAGAACATCATCCGGACTGATTATGAAAGTGACCCGGGCAATACCGTGACGGCACTGCTTTTCGGAAACATTCCGGTTCCATACTCCGGCGAAATCGCGCCCGACGGGCACATTACCGATCACCTCGGCGCCTGGCCGACCGACTTCTACTATGGCGATATGGACGAAGCCGGCTGGACCGACAATACGGTAAATAACGCTACGGCCTCCCGTGCCGCCAACCGGAACGTGCCCGGCGACGGCAAATTCGACCAAAGCCAGACGCCCTCATTGCCTGAAATCGTGGTCAGCCGCGTAGACTTTTCCAACCTGACCACCGGCTGGGATGTGTCCCAAACCGAACTCTACCGCCGGTATCTGAACAAAAACCACGCGTTCCGCACGGGCACATACAAACCCGCAAATCAGACGATCATAGACGATAACTTCGGTTTTTTCAGCGGCGAAGCATTTGCTCAAAACGGCTTCCGCAACGGCTATGCCCTCACCGGCGCCAATTCTGTGGTGGCGGGCGATTTTTTTGCCGATACCAAAAACCAAAGTTACTTGATTGGCTACGGCTGCGGTGCAGGCGGCTACACGAGCGCTGCCGGTGTAGGCACCTCGGCCAATTTCCAGACCGACAGCGTGAACCTGGTATTTTCCATGCTCTTCGGCAGTTATTTCGGCGACTGGGATTTTGAAAACAACCCGCTTATGCCCAGCGCTCTGGCCTCCAAAGGCGGTATCCTGGCCTGTACCTGGGCCGGTCGCCCCAACTGGCATTTCCACCACATGGGTCTCGGAGAACCGATTATGACCAGCACCTACTGGGTGTGGCTCAATAGTTTCCTCGGAAATGCCCGCGTATATCCGCCCAGCACCACCGACGACGAACTGATTCACGTCGGACTTCTGGGCGACCCCACCCTGCGCGCCCACGCCGTGCGCCCGGCGCAAAACGCCGTAGCCACGGCCTCCTGCGAAACGATCGGCCTCACATGGGACGCCTCGCCCGACGGTCAGTTTGGCTATTTAGTTTACTGGGCGCCCCACCCCGACAGCGCCTACCAACTGATCGGCGGCGTGGATGCCCCGGCCACTTCGTTCGTGGATTCGTTCCCTGTGGACGGCGAAAACCACTACATGGTGCGCACCATCAAACTGGAAAACGTGCCCACCGGCTCGTACTACAACCAGAGTATCGGCATCGGGGCGTCTGCTACCTTCGGTACGGATCCCTTCACTGTGGATGCTTCTTCCACACAGGTTACCTGCAACGGCGATGCAAACGGTACCGCTGTGCTGACCATAACCGGCGGCACCGGACTGACGTACCTGTGGTCGAACAATGAAACCACCCAAAACCTGAGCGATCTGGGGCCGGGAGCCTACACCGTTACCGTTTCCGACGCGCAGGGCTGCACCGCCACGGCAGAGGTCACCATTACCGAACCGGATGAACTCGGCATCGGCGCCGTTGTAACCGCCGTGTCCTGTTTCGGCCAGGCCGACGGCGCTATTGACCTCAATGTGAGCGGCGGTACGTTGCCGTACAACTACGAGTGGTCGAACGGCGAAACCACCCAGAATGTGAGCGGGCTTTCCGCCGGGACATTCACCGCCACCATCACCGACGGAAGCGGCTGCCAGGGTATCGCCACCGACGAAGTGACCGAGCCTTCCGAAATTGACTTCTCCCTCGCTGCCACCAATGCTTCCTGCAACGGCGAATCGAGCGGCAGTATCCAGTCCTTCGTATCGGGCGGTGTGCCCGGCTACGAATTTGCCTGGTCGAACGGCGATACCAACGAAACCCTCAGCGGCCTGCCCGCCGGCACCTACACCGCCACTATCACCGACACCAACGGCTGTACCCGCAGCGAAAGCGCCACGGTGGGCGAGCCGACGGCCATTACGGCAAGCACCACCACTACGGAAGCCGGCTGCGCCGGCGCTACCAACGGCACCGTGCAACTGACCGTGGACGGCGGCGCACCGGGCTACACCTTCGAGTGGTCGAACAGCAGCACTGATCAAAACCTCGACGCCGTAGCATCCGGCACCTACACCGTCACGATCACGGATAATTCCGGCTGCACACAAACCGCTTCGGCCACGGTTGGCCAAAACACAACCTTAACGGCAAGCGCTGTAGCAAGTCCTGCTTCCTGTTTCGACAACGCCGACGGCTCCGTTTCCGTGAATGCAGACGGAGGCACGCCGGATTACACCTACGAATGGTCAGGCGGTCAGACCGAGGCCTCGGTGAATGATCTGGGCGCGGGCACCTACACCGTCACCGTGACGGATGCAGTCGGTTGTTCGCAAACGGCCACCGCGACCGTCGGCCAACCGGCACAGTTACAAGCCGGCGCTGCATGGGTTGCCCAGCCCTGCACCGCCATTGTCGGCACCGTCACACTGGCTATTTCCGGCGGCACGCCCAACTACACCTTCGAGTGGTCAAACGGTGAAACTACCCAAAACCTTGAAAATGTAGCACCGGATATGTACACCGTCACGGCTACCGATGCCAACGGCTGTACCGTTGTGATTTCCAACACAGTGATTACACCGCCTCAGCCTTTATCGGCCAGTACGGTATTCGAGCAGTCCACCTGCCCGGGCGTGACCCCTGTACTTGGAAATGTCTTTTCTTTTGTAATCGGCGGTACCGGCGGAAATACCTACGCGTGGTCCAACGGCGAAACTTCTGCATCGTTGACAAACGTTCCGGAAGGCCCGTACACGGTGACGGTGACGGATGGCGCCGGTTGCACGGCGGTGCATGAAAATGCTGTAGTCACGTTGATTGACGACTGGAATTTGGTCGCCACAACCACCGAGGTCAAATGCCATGGCGGCAACGACGGCGCTTTGGCGCTTTCCGTCTCCGGCGCAATAGGCCCGAACTACACATACCTCTGGTCGAACAACAGCACGACGAAAAATCTGGTCAACATACCTGCTGGCATTTACACGGTCACCATCACCGACCTGGTCGGCTGCACGACATCAGAATCCATTCAGGTTAACCAGCCCGATCCGCTCGCTGCCGTAGTCGGCACCAGCGCCGATGTCACCTGCCCGGGCCGCACCGACGGCCAGGCAAGCATGCTCGCCGGCGGCGGCACACCGGGCTATAGCTACCTGTGGGCGAACGGAGAAACGGGCGCCCAGAACACAAACTTGCCCGCCGGGCAAAACGGATTCACCGTCACGGACGCCAACGGCTGCACGGCCACAGCTACCGTCACCATCGGCGAACCGACACCGCCGACAGTGGCCATTGTCGGAGCCGACACGGCTTGCGTGGGCGGCACCATGCTGTACAGCCTGCCCGGATCGGTCGCCAATTTCCAGTGGACGGTGTCCGGAAACGGCACGATTTCGCAGGGGCAAGGCACTTCTCAGGTGGAAGTGCTTTGGCAAAATAGCGGCGCGGGCACCGTCACGGGCGCCTACACCTGGAGCGCCAACAATTGTCCCGACGATGTGTCGCTTGCCGTTGCTGTGAAAGTATGTGTCGGTACCGACGAACCGACGCTGCCCGGCGTGCGCGTGCAGCCCAATCCGTTCGGTACCCACCTGAGCGTGCTGTTCGACCGCCCGGTACAACCCGGCTCGCAGTTGCGCCTGCTGGATGTGCACGGCAAACTGATTGCCGAACAGACGGCGCTCACCGAAACAACGCGTCTCGAAACTGCGCAGTTGCCAGCCGGCGCCTACGTGTTGCAGGTGTTGGAAAACGGCCGCGTAGGTGTATGGAAAGTAGTGAAAGTGGAATAGGCTTTTAGCCGTTGGCTATTGGCCTTTAGCCGGTATTGGAGCGGGGCGGCGGTGAAAAACCGTCGCCCCGCTTTTTTGCTTTTATCCGTGCACATCGCCCCATGCCGCCCGTTCTTCCTCCGACCACAGGCTGGGGAAAAAAATGCGCTGCTGGTACTTGGGGTGCAGGTATTTTTCCCAGTGGCTTCCGCCGGTGGCGGCTGTTTCGTGTTGGCCGCCGCCGAGGTACGTGTGGGCGGTTTGCAGGTGTACAAGCGGCCACGAGACGTTGAACGTGTAATCAAACGTGCGCATTACGGAACGCAGGTCGTCGGTGCTGCGGCCCTGTTGCTCCAGGGCGAGGTAGCGGGCGTACAGGTTTTCGGCCTGCATCTTGCGTGCCAGCGCCACGAACGATTCGAGGTAACGTTCTTCAAACTGCTGAAGGGTGAGCGATTTGGCGCCGGTAGCGCGGTCGTATCCGGCATCCTGCCAGTAGAGGTACTGGAATTGGTCCTCAAGCGGGCAGTTGGCCGGCACCTTGTCCCGGCGATGCGGGGGAATCAGGCGTTCCAGCATCGTGCAGTGCAGTTCGATGTAGCGGAACTGCGCCGACTGAAAGCCGCTGGCCGGCGCCAGTGCCAGGCGAAACTGGTTATAATCCTCGTAGCGCATGCCCTGGTTCATAATGCTGAATGACGTGCTCAGCAGGCGGGTGTAGCGCACAAGGCGGTGCATTTTTTCGGAAAAAACCGCCGGGTCGGGCAGTTCGCCCGTGGTGAGTTGTTCCAGTTCGTGGCGGATCAGTTTCAGCACCAGTTCGGTGATCTGGTGGTACACGATGAAAATGGTTTCATCCTTGAAGTCGGTACGGGTTTTTTGCAGGGAAAGCAGGGTATCCACCTGAATATACTCCCAGTAGTTTACGGGTTTGCTCAGCAGGAGGCCTTGCAGGTAGGTTTCCGGGTTCTGGCCGAGTTGATGGTATTTCCGTTCGATCTGTTCCAACAAGTCTTGCATAAAAACAGGGTGTTTGGTTAGGTATTTTCCCGGCGCGGGTTACCCGGATTTTGCCGCGCGCCAAAGGTACGATGCAGCGCAAGTGTGTATGGCGATCGAAGGGTAGAAATGTCGCGGAGGCCCACCAATACTCGGTGGGCCTCCGTGGCATTACTCAAAACTCAAAACTGCTCTACGGTTTCTTCCCGTCCAGCACAAACTTGATCGGCAGGGTCATTTCCGCCGCTACTTTTTTGCCGCCGGCTTCGGCGGGCGTCCATTTCGGCATGGCTTTCACCACACGAACGGCTTCCCGAACGAAATCCTCCCGCGGGTTTCGACTCTGCTCGGAGATGGTTTTGAATTTGGCAAGAGTGCCGTCTTCGTTGACGACAAACCGGACCACCACCATGCCCTCCGCTTGCTCTTTTTTAGCCGCTTCGGGGTACTGAATGTTCTTGACCATGAAATCAATCAGCGCAGCGGTGCCGCCGGGGTACTCCGGCTGTTTGTCAAACTTGACGGACGAAGCGTCCTTTTGCGCCGCCAGCGGCGATACCAGGAACAGGGCAAGGGCTGCACCGAGCAGCCAGGAAGTGGTGCGGAAACTTTGTTTTGTTTGCATAACTGAATGTTGTTTAGGTAGTGAAAAATGTTGATTTCGGATACAGGTCTGACCGGCGCCGCCACGGCTGCGCGCCCGGCACGAGGATTTGGGGACTGACTTGTAGTGGAATTCGGAACCCTGTCTATTCCAGTTTGAACCGGATGGGCAAACTCATTTGGCAGCGGGCTGCCCGGCCTTTGGTTTCGGCAGGCGACCAACGGGGCATTTGCGCCACGACCCGTACCGCTTCGGCAGCCATTTCGCCAAATTCCGGTTTGGGCACCCGTACAGATTCTGCTTCGGCCACGGCGCCGGTTTCATCGAGGACAAACTGCACTAAAATCGTCCCTTCGATTTTCTGCCGGCGCGCCGCTTCGGGGTAGCGGATGTTGGCCGACAGATACGCCACCAGGGCCGGAATGCCGCCGGGAAACTCCGGCTGCTTGTCCAACTGTCCCGGGCTGTACACCGGCGATTCGGGCGGAGCGGTTTCCGGTGTTGACGTCGGTTTTTTCTGAAAATAAGCAACCAGCAGCAACAACGCGGGCAAAGCCACACTGTATTTCCAGCCGCGCATGGCCGGCGATGCGCCACGGGTGAGCATGAGCAAACGCTGTTTGAGCGGCGCCTGAAAAAAGTGGTTGGCAAAAACCAGTGCCTGGGCCGGTTCTGCCTGCCGGAGCAGCAGGAGGCTATATTCGCGGCGGTCGGTTCGGCACGAAGCCTCGGCGTCGGCCAGATACTCGTGCACGGTGCGCAACGAACGGCGGTACCAGTGTGCCAGCGGGTGAAACCAGAACACGACGCAGAGCACTTCCAGCAACAGCACGTCGGCGCTGTGACCGCCGCGTACGTGGGCGCGCTCGTGGGCCAGCATTTTTTCAAAATCGGCACCCTCGCCGGCGAGGTTTTCGGGAATGAAAATCCAGTGAAAAAACGAAAACGGCATGCCGGCGCGCGCGGTGCGCACGAGGCAGGAACCGTCAGGAAGGCGCTCGCGCCGACCGGTAGCGGCCATGCGGAACAACAACGCCACGCCCCAAAACAGCCGCGCGGCGGCCAAAGCAGCCCCGGCGGCATACACCCACCACAATCCGGAGAGCAGCCCGGCGGCCGTTTCCAGTTGGGGCGTCCCGAGGGTCAGCACAGGGAGTTCGACGGTCAGCGCCTCGGGAAGCGCCGCCGGCAGCCCGAGCCATTGGCCGGCTTCAGGGAGTAACAAGCCCACCGCCACGGCCAGCAGCAGGTAGAGGCGGTTGGCCTGAAAAAACGTTTCGCGCCGGAGGAACAAGGCGTACAGCAGGGCGAACACAGCCCAGCAGATCGTGACGTTCAGGAGGTAGTTGAGCATGGTCATGGCTTTTCTTCCAGTTTTTTCAAAATATCCTGCACATCGGCGGCGCTCAGTTTTTTATCCTCCACGAGGTGCGACACCAAGCGCGACACCGAGCCGTCGAAGTAGTTGCGCAGCACATCCGTGAGCGAGCGGCGGCCGTAGTCCTCCTTGGCTATGATCGGGAAATACTCATGGGTTTTCCCGTAGGCTTTGTGGTCCACGTAGCCCTTTTTTTCCAGGATGCGCACCACGCTGGAAACGGTGCTGTGCGGCGGGCGCGGTTCTTCCATGCGCTCCAGCAGGTCGCTCACGGTGCCCCGGCCCAGTTCCCAGATGAGTTGCATGACATCTTCCTCCGCTTTGGTCAGTTTTTGCATAACGATTCAGGTTTGCGTGTTGGAACGGCACAAAGGTAAACGCATAATTTGGCTACGCAACTATTTTTTTGGTTTTGTAACGTAAAATTACGTTAATTCAAACAAGTTTGTTCGCAAGGTCGCACTTCGGGCTGGAACAGACGCCGACTGATTTTTCCAAAAGTCAGGTTTCCGATTCAGATTCAACGCAGCGACGCCAAGGCGCAGCGTTTATCAAAAACTCCTCCGCGTCTCTGCGGTGAAAAAAACTTCGTCTCCGCGGTGAAAAAAACCGGCGCCTCCGCCCTGAAAAATCCTGAATGGAATTCATCCAAACTTTCGTCTTACCTTCGCTCCCAAAATTAATCATGAGCTCCATACACCAATTTAGCGTGGAAGGACTTGAGGGAGAAACGCTGGATTTCGCGAGTTTTGCAGGTAAAAAAATATTGGTCGTGAACGTAGCCTCCGAATGTGGTTACACACCTCAATATCAACAACTTCAGGAGTTGTACACACATTTTGGCGACCGCCTGGTCGTGGTCGGGTTTCCGTGCAATGATTTCGGTGCACAGGAGTCCAGCAGCGCCGACGCGATTCGTCAGTTTTGCACCAAACGGTTTGGCGTGACCTTCCCGCTCGCCGCCAAAGTGCAGATAAAAGGACCCAATCCGCACCCCGTGTACCGCTGGCTGACCCATGCCGCTGAAAACGGCCATTCGGACAGCCACGTCTCCTGGAATTTTCAAAAATACCTGCTCGACGAACAGGGCCGCCTGCTGGCCGTGTTTCCGCCCGCCTGCGATCCGCTCGATCCTGCATTGCTTGATTCTTTGGGATAACCCCTCTTTCGCCGTTGTTGGCGTCCCCGCCAACAGCATAAGCGGAGATCGGTGTCAAAATTATTGCAGCTTGCCATAGTTGTTGGCGGGGACACCAACAACGGCGATACACTAAAACACTTTTAAAATACTTCTTAAAAATGCCCTTCGGACAACAACGCGCCACGGCCCATCTCGACCGGCTGCTCCAGAGCGGACGCGTGCCGCATGCGTTGTTGTTCCTGGGAAAAACCGGCTGGGGCACGCTCGCCCTCGCCCTGGAATTTGCCCAAAAACTCCAGTGCGAAAACAACCAGTCAACCAGTCAACCAGTCAGCCAGTCAACCTGCACCTGCAACGCTTGCCGCAAGTCGGCCCAGTTTGCGCATCCCGACATCCACTATTCCTACCCCACCGTGGGCGCAAACGCCGTGAGTACCAACTTTTCCAAAGAATGGCGTGCGGCAATCACGGAAAATCCCTGGATGGATGCCAATACCTGGCTTCAGCGCATCGGAGCCGAAAACAAACAAGGCAACATCACCAAGGAAGAGTGCAACGCCATCATCAAAAAACTCAGCCTGAAGGTGTTTGAAGGGCGCTACAAAATCCTGCTCATGTGGCTGCCCGAATACCTTGGCAAGGAAGGCAACCGCCTGCTCAAACTCATCGAAGAGCCGCCCGAACAAACCGTGTTTCTGCTTGTGGCCGAAAACGCCGACATGATTCTGCCGACGATTTTGTCCCGATGCCAGATCGTGAAAACCGACCCGCTGCAGGAAGAGGCTATTGTGGCGGCCCTGCAGGAAAAGCGCGGCCTCGACGCAGAACGCGCCCGCCAGATCGCCTTTCTCGCCGAAGGTGATTTTAACTACGCCCTTGGCGTAGCCGACAATCCCGAAAACGACGACGCCAACCTGCTGCTCGACTGGCTCCGCAAGTGCTGGCGCGGCAATGGCGTCGAACTCGTGCGCTGGACCGAAAACTTCGCCAAACTGGGCCGCGAAAACCAGAAGCAGTTCCTCCAGTATGGCCTGCATTTCCTGCGCGAACTGCTGGCACTGGTCGTCACGCAAAAACCCGACGCCCGCCTGCATCCGGAAGAACTGAAAACCGCCCAAAACATGGCTACCGTGCTGAATTTTGACAAAATCACACGTCTCGCAGGCATCCTGAACGACAATATTTACTTCATCGAACGCAACGCAAACCCCAAAATCCTGTTCCTCGACACCTCGATAACCATGCACAAAATCATGAAAAACCGGTAATTTTTACCAATCAACCAGCCAACCAATCAACCAGTCAACAAATCAACATACTCATGGGCTGCATAGGCTGTTCTTGTTCAACCGGAAAAGACTCCGTATCGGGTTGCCGCTCCAACGGCGGCTGCGCTACCGGCGGCTGCAACCGGCATAATACCTACGACTGGCTTTCGGCAATCGGCATCCAGGATGCCCGGCCGTTCGAGGTTGTGGAAGTGAGTTTTAAAAATGGCTCGCGCAAGGAGTTTTTCAAAAACCCGCAACACACCCGCGCCATCACCGGCGACTGGGTGCTCATCGAGTCGTCGTCGGGTGGCTACGACGTAGGTACCATCACGCTCTCGGGCGAAATGGTGCGCATGCAGATGAAGCGCAAACGCGTCCGAAACGATTCCAAACAACAAAGCGTCATCCGCAAGGCCCACGAGCGCGACCTCGAACGCCTCGACGAACTGCGCCGGCAGGAACGCGACATCATGATCCGCGCCCGCGCCATCGCCCGCACGCTCGACCTGAACATGAAGGTCGGCGACGTGGAGTTTCAGGGCGACGGCCGTAAGTGCACGTTTTACTACACCGCCGACGGGCGCGTGGACTTCCGCGAACTTATCCGCCACTACGCCCGTGAGTTCAAGGTCAAGATCGAAATGCGCCAGATCGGCGCCCGGCAGGAGTCGGCCCGCATCGGCGGCCTCGGCAACTGCGGCCGCGAACTCTGCTGCTCCACCTGGCTCACCGAATTCAAAAGCGTAAACACCGCCGCCGCCCGCTACCAGAATCTGGCCATCAACCAGACCAAACTCTCCGGCATGTGCGGCCGCCTCAAGTGCTGCCTCAACTACGAACTCGACACCTACATTGACGCGCTGGAGGACTTCCCCGACAAGGCCGACCGCATCAAAACACGCGCAGGCATGGCCATCCTCATCAAAACGGATGTGTTCAAACGCCTCATGTTTTACACCTATGCCGAAGACCGCGGCAAGTTCTATTCCCTGCACGTGGACCAGGTTTGGGAAGCACTCGACCTGATCAAAAAAGGCGAACTGCCGGCCAGCCTTGACGACATCCTCGCTATGGCGCCCCCGCCCGTGGTGGAAGAAGTTGAAGACGAGGAGCAAAGCCACGACTACGAAAGCGTGGACAATGTGATCCAGCTGCCGATCGAGAAACGCAAGAAAAAACGCAAGAAAAAACGGAAAGGCCGCGCCGACGAAAGTCTGGCTTCCGCCGTGGAAAAAGCCGGTCAGGACGAACGCGCCCGCCCGCCGCAACGCCGCAGCGACCAGCGCCCGGGCAGCGGAAACCGTTCGGAAAACCGGCAGGGCGGCGGACGCCCCGACAGTCGTCCGCCCCGGCAGGAAAACCGCGGAGAGCGTACGGAGCAGCGCCCGGAAAACCGGCAAGGCGGCGGCGGAAATCGCCCCGAAAACCGCCCGGAACGTCCGCCACAACAGCAACAGCGCCCGGAAAACCGGCCACCGCGTCCGCCGCAACAACCGCAACAGCCTGCTCCACCCAAGGCCGACGGCAATGCCAATCCAGCCAAACCGACCGACGGGAACAAGGCCGACGGTGGCGGCAATAACCGGGGCCGCGACAAACGGAGATTCCGGGGGAAAGGGCCGAAAGGTGGGGACAAGTAGTTTTGAGTTTTGAGTTTTCAATTTTATCCATCCAATGCAATACGACGTCACCATCATCGGCTCCGGCCCCGGCGGATATGTGGCCGCCATTCGCTGCGCCCAATTGGGCATGAAAACCGCCATCATCGAGCGCTACCCCGTGCTGGGCGGCACCTGCCTGAACGTGGGCTGCATCCCGTCGAAGGCCCTGCTCGATTCCTCGGAACACTACCACAACGCGCAACACAGATTCAAAACCCACGGCGTTGACCTCAAAGACCTGAAGGTGAATATGCCCCAGATGATCCAGCGCAAAAACCAGGTAGTGCTGGACAACAACAAGGGCGTGGAGTTTCTGATGAAGAAAAACAAAATTGACGTGTACTACGGCCACGGCTCGTTTGTGAACAAAAACACGATCCAAATTACCAAAGCCGACGGCTCCAGCGTCGAAATCGGAACCGCACGCAGCATCATCGCCACTGGCTCCAAACCTATCGTGCCGGCCAATTTCAACTACAATAAAAAACGCGTCATCACCAGTACCGAAGCGCTGAACATCGAAAAAGTGCCCGGCAGCATGCTCATCATCGGCGGCGGCGTCATCGGCCTCGAACTTGGCAGCGTGTACGCCCGCCTCGGCACGCAAGTCACTGTGGTGGAGTACCTCGACCGCATCCTGCCCACGATGGACGCCGACTGTAGCCGCGAATTGACGAAAAGTCTCAAGGGCCTCGGCATGCAGTTTCACCTGCGCCACGCTGTCACCGAAGTGAAACCCTCGGCCACCAAGGTCAAGGTAAGCGCCAAAAGCCGCGACGACGACTCCAAAATCCTGACTTTCGACGTGGACTACTGCCTCGTCGCCATCGGTCGCCGTCCCTACACCGACAACCTCGGCCTCGAAAACCTCGGCATCACACCCGACGAAAAAGGCCGCATCCCCGTGAACGACCACCTCGAAACCGCCGTACCCGGCATTTACGCCATCGGCGACGTGGTGCGCGGCGCCATGCTGGCCCACAAAGCCGAGGAAGAGGGCGTGTTTGTGGCCGAAACGATAGCCGGCCAGCGGCCGCATATCCACTACCATCTCATTCCCGGCGTGGTGTACACCTGGCCGGAAGTGGCAGCTGCAGGCTACACGGAAGAAGAACTCAAGGAAAAAGGCGTGCCGTACAAGGCCGGCAAATTCCCTTTCCGCGCGCTGGGCCGCGCCCGCGCCAGCATGGACATGGACGGCATGGTGAAAGTGCTCGCGCACAAAGACACCGACGAAATTCTCGGCGTACACATCGTGGGCGCCCGCGCTGCCGATATGATCGCCGAAGCCGTGGCGCTCATGGAGTTCCGCGCTTCCGCCGAAGACGCCGCCCGTATGAGCCATGCCCACCCCACGTACACCGAGGCGTTCAAGGAAGCCGCGCTGGCGGCTACGGGAAACCGGGCACTACATGTGTAACCCTGCCCAGCGCGACAAGGAATCTTGGAAGTTTGCGTGAAGACTTGACTGAAATTTTCAAAAATGCCGGGCAACAAACTTGCCGGGCACCTACACTTTTCCCACCAGCACCACTACCGTCGGCGCCGGATTCCCGTTCGGATTGTCCTCTGACGAAATGGCAAATGCTTCGGCATTTTGAATAAACGGCAGCGCTTGCCAGGAGTCGGCGCCGCGCAGCGCGACCATGCCCATGCTGACGGGTTTGCCGCCTACAATAGCCCAGAACTGAAAGTAGCGTCCGGCTTCGGGAGCAGGCAAACTGTTGATGTCGAGCACCGTTTCGGACCGGACGGGGTTGTGCCAAACCGTAGCGGTGGTTTTGGCTTCTGCGCCGGGAGCCGCATCGCTCAGGACGATGGTGCGGGTATTGCGGTCGCGCAGCAAGGCAATGATGTCCTGCATTTTGGCCTGTTCCTCGGCGCGGGTTTTGCAGTCGTCCACCTGTTTTTGCAACACGGCGACCTGCTCTGCGGCCTCGTTTTTTTGATTCACCTGCCAAACGAGGGCTGCCCCCAGAAACACAACAGCAGCCCACAGCAGGGAGGGCAGGAGCGGAAGCCCTTTTCCGGCAGTTTTGGTGGGAGGAGTGTCGCCTGCCAGTTGTTGCATAATTTGTTCCTTCAGCCCGGCCGGCGGCGGTACGGCATTGGCGAGCGCCACTTGTTCCAGCGTCCGTTCGATGGCATCAAGTTCGGCCCGCACTTCCGGGTGTGCAGCCGCCATGCGCTCCACTTCGGCGCGTTCGGAAGGCGAACACTGGTTCAGCACGTAGGCTTCGAGTATGCCGGATTGTATGAAGGATTGGATGTCCATATTGTAGGGCAGGTTTGGAGGTTTACTTAAAAAATATACCACCACAAGGCAGTAATCAAGACCAGCAGGAGTACCGGAAGCCCGTCATCAAACAGTCGGCGCAACTCGCCGATGGCATAGCGCATCCGGGTTTTGATCGTGCCGAGCGGTATACCTGTTTCTTCGGCGGCTTCCTCCTGGGTGTAGCCCTGAAAATACAAAAGATCAATGAGAAGCCGGTACTTCTCGTCGAGGCGGCCGACCAGTTCCCGCACGCCGATGAGGTCGGGATTCGGGGCGAAGCCGCCGGGACTATGTACGAGGGCATCTGCCGAATCGGTTTTTCGTTGCTGCCGGAAATGGGCTGAACGCGTGGCGTCAATGGCCGTATTCCGGGCGATATTCACCAACCAGGTGAACAGGCGGCCTTTATCCGAATCGTATGACGCGGCATTTCGCCAAACTTTCAGAAACGTATCCTGCAAGACCTGCCGGGCCAGTTCGGGCGAGTGCACAATGCGCATCACAACGCCGTACAAGGCGCCGCCGTAGGCATCATACAGATCACCGATAACCGATTGATCCTGTTGTTTTAATCGCGAAACATACTGGTCTTGCATGGCAGGAAGTCTATTGGGCGTGTTGGTATGCGACCGGACTCGGCGCCGAGAACTTTGCCGCCGGTATCGCTTCGAAGCGATAGCCCTGAGCAGTAAAATATTCGAGCAGCGCCGGTAGCACGTGGCGCAATTTGGCCACGGTTTTCAAGCTGTCGTGCAGCACGATGATGGATCCTGGCCGTGCATTTTCCACGATGTTTTGCAGGCACTGCTCTGCGGTCAGGTTGGGATCGAAATCGCCGCTGAGCACATCCCAGAACACGATTTTGAAGTGGCGCTCCAGAAATGCCCGCTGTTGGGGCCGCAGCCGACCATATGGAGGCCGGAACAGGTTACTTCGTACCAGACGGGCGCAGTGGCGCACATTGTGCAGGTATTTGGTGGTGTCGGTGTCCCAGCCGTTCAGGTGGTTGTGGGTGTGGTTGCCTGCCGAGTGCCCTTCGGCGAGCAAGCGGCGGAAGATGTCGGGGTTGCGCTCCACGTTTTCGCCTACACAAAAAAAAGTCGCTCTGGCGTCATAGGTGAACAACGTATTCAATACCCAAGGTGTGACGTCGGGGATAGGCCCGTCGTCGAAGGTGAGGTAGAGCACCTTCTCATGCGTGGGAATATGCCAAAGGCACGTAGGCCAGAGGGCCTGTACCAATTTGGGCGTCTTGACTAAATACATGGACAGAATGCGTGATGTTCGTAAGCACTTCGGATTATCCTGACAAAAAGACCTACTTTTGCCAATTACAAAAGCAAAGTACCGGTAAATATTTGATTTCGCCGCACCGGGCACTGTTTTTGGCGCCTTTTTACCCATAACAAAATCCGTCTTATCAGGTTTTGACATGGAGTCAGGCGCATCGTTTAAAAAATTGTAAAACCGAACCCAACACACCGGGCCGTTCGTGAACCGGCCCTCAAACAACCTGCCAAGCGAATGTCCGTACGCGTACGATTTGCCCCGTCTCCAACCGGCGCCCTGCACATTGGCGGCGTCCGGACTGCCTTGTACAACTACCTCTTTGCCCGCAAAAACGGCGGCACGTTCATCCTCCGAATCGAGGACACCGACCAGAACCGCTATGTGCCCGGCGCCGAGCAATACATCATTGAGGCGCTCAAGTGGACGCATCTGATTCCCGACGAAGGCGTGGGCTTCGGCGGCGACCTTGGCCCTTACCGCCAAAGCGACCGCAAGGAGATTTATCAAAAATACGCCCGTGAACTCGTGCGCCTCGGTCATGCCTACTATGCGTTCGATACGCCGGAAGCGCTGGAAGGGTTGCGTGCCGCCGAGGCAAATTTTACCTACAACTTCCGCACCCGAGCCGGCCTGAACAATAGCCTGACCCTTTCGGCAGATGCCGTGCAACAGCACCTTGACGCCGGTACTCCCTGCGTCATCCGCTTGAAAGTGGAGCCGGATCAAGCCATCCGTATCGAAGACATGATTCGCGGCGAAGTGGTGTTCCAGAGCAATGAACTCGACGACAAGGTGTTGCTCAAGGCCGACGGCATGCCGACCTACCACCTGGCCAATATCGTGGACGACCACCTCATGGGCATCTCCCACGTCATTCGCGGCGAAGAGTGGCTGCCCAGTACGGCGCACCACGTTCTGCTGTACCGCGGGTTTGGCTGGGAGGATACCATGCCGAAGTTTGCGCACCTGCCCCTGATTCTCAAACCGGAGGGCAACGGCAAACTCAGCAAACGCGACGGCGCCAAATTCGGCATTCCGGTGTTTCCGCTCGCCTGGGCAGGACAAACGGCGGAAGACAGTTTCCCGGGCTTCCGCGAAACCGGATTTTTGCCCGAAGCAACCATCAACTTCCTCGCTCTGCTCGGCTGGAACCCCGGCAGCGAACAGGAAATTTTCAATCTGGACGAACTCGCGCAGGTTTTTTCCATCGAACACATCGGCAAGAGCGGCGCGCGCTTCGACTACGAAAAAGCCAAATGGTTCAACCAGCGCTACCTCCAGGCTGCCGATAACAAGACGCTGGCGGCCTACATCCGCCCCCTGGCCGAAGCCAAAGGCTACCGCAGCGACGAAACGTTTCTCGTGCAGGTGGCTGCTTTGATGAAAGAACGGGTCACGTTTTTGCCCGACTTTGTGGAGCAGGGCTACTACCTGTTCGAGCCGGTGCGCGCCTACGACAACGAAATGATCGGCAAAAAGTGGAACCCGGCTCTGCAGCCGCATTTTGAAGCGCTGATCGAACAGGTGGGAGCGATTCCCGCGTTCGAGGCGTCTGTACTGGAGGCGGCGGTGAAAGAATTCATGCACGAGCGCAGTCTTAAACCGGGCGATGTGTTGTCGCTGTTGCGCCTTGCTCTGGCCGGTACCATGAAAGGTCCGGCGGTGTTCGACATGGCCACCGTGTTGGGCAAGACCGAAACGGTGCGGCGCCTGCAAACGGCTTTGGCGTATTTTTTGGGGGCGTAGTCCCTTCCTGCGCGGCGCAGGAAGCGTCAAAAATCGGCACAAGGCTTTTTTAGACGGCTGTAATTCCAATCGTTAATCATACTTTTGAAACGTTATTCCCATGTCAAAAAAAAACAAACCGAAATCCGGTGCGAAAGCCGCAACAAAACCGCCTACCGTACATGATGACTTGCAAGGCATGAATATTTCCGTAAACGAGTTCGGGGAAATTGTTAAAGACTACAACGTTGACACCATCAACGCCTTCCTCGACAAAAACGTAAAAGACAAAAAACTTGACGGAGAGGCGTCGTAGGAGATCCCACCAAACGTATAGCGGACGGGTTCCTGCGGAATGACAAAAAACAACCAGAAACCCTCCAACCAGAACCCTCCTGAACCAATAATCCAGCGTTAATCCATGAAAGTCGGCCTTCATCCCTTGACACATTCCGACGGTCTATGGCCGTCCGTATATGAAACATCAAATTATGGCAAACCGGTTACGCATGGCCTCGCGGGTCATGCTCGGCTTCATCACCGTTATCTCCTGGATTACGCTGCCGGGCAGTGTTGCCGCCCAGCAGGGCTTCTTTAATTTCAATTACCCGGGGCCGGACACAATTATTATCAATCCCGCCACCTGTTCCAATACCCTGTCGGGAAACATCGGTACCCCTACCGTTTCTTCAAAATTCGGTTACACCATTACCCTGTCTGCATTCGACCCGGTGGCCTCGGGTTTCCAACTAACCGACCCGTGGTCGTACAACAACATCGCGCAGGTATTCTGGCAAGTAGCCGATAACCAGGGGCACACGGCATTATTCGAGTTTTTCATCAATTTCGTGGACACCACAAAACCGAGGATCGTCACCGCCGGTACCCCGCCGGCTGTAACCTACGCCTCCATCAAACTGGTACCGCCGCCTCCGGTTCTCTCTGCCACGGACAGCTGCGGAAATCCGGTCGTTACGTTTTCCCAAACTACGCCGCCGCCTTTGTGCGCGGGTGGTGTATTTGTCCGCACCTGGCTCGCTACCGACGATTCCGGCAACACGGGCTTGTTTAATCAAACCGTCACGATCCTCATGGATACGTTGCCCCCTGTGGTGACCACGCCCCCGCAAAACGGGTCGGCCTCCTGTACCCATACGGCAACTGCCTATCCTGCCTGGTTAGCCGCGCAAATGACAGCCTTCAAAGCCACCGACCCTTCCGGAGTGGCCTCCTATAGCAACAATGCGCCGCCCGCCCTGTCGGGAAGTTGCCCGCCGCCGGTGACGGTGACATTCACGGCTACGGACAGCTGCGGGTTTGCCGTCACCCGAACGGCGTCGTTCACATCGGTAGACACCACCGGGCCATACATCCTGCGGGCGCCGCAAGACAGCGTGGCCGCCTGTTCACCACCCAACGACAACCATCTGGCCGCACTGGCCGACTGGATTCACCGGCGAGCCGGCCTGATCACCGCCGACTCCTGTACCCCGCCGGCCGAACTGGTGTACACCATGCAAATTGGCGGTGTCAACCGCGACTCAGCCGAAGTTACCGCAGCATTTCTGGCGTCCCTTGCCAACGGATGCGGGACGCAAGATTTCGGGAACCAGAACTACCCGAAAGTCCGCGGCATGGTTTCGGTTGATTTTTTTGTCCGGGACGCCTGCAACAACACCACGCCTTTGGGTAATGCCAAATTCGGCGCCATAGACACCGTCCCGCCCGTCCTTTCGGGCATGATGTTCACCGAAGAATGCGGCGGCGGGAACGACAGCACTGCGCTCGTCAACTGGATCAACGCACACGCAAACGCCACGGTCGCCGACGACTGCTCCGCCTACACCTGGACGAACTTTTCCTGGACAACCTCAACCGGGCAAACGGGCACCGGTCTGTTCGGCGCAGGGCCGTATCCGGTCATTGCCGCGCACGACTGCAACTGGCACGCCGACGTTACCTTCCGCGCCACCGACGAGTGTGGCAATGTGGGCAGCAGCGTCATCCGGTTCCGAATCCGGGACACGACCAAACCGGTGTTTTCTGCGATCCCTACAGATACCATTTTTTGTCCCGTGGTGACGCCGGATATGCCCGTGTCGTTTGTCGGCGATAACTGCGACAGCGCGGTCACGCTCAGCTACACGTTCGTGCCGACCAACCAGATTTGCCCGGGCTCGTACACCCTGTTGATCACCTGGCTGGCTACCGACGATTGCGGCAACACGGCAACTGCCCCGCAAACGGTCGTGGTACGCGACACCACCAAGCCGTTCATCACCCTGTCGCCGGCAAATGTGACCATGCGCTGCGACACGTTTGCCTTGCCTCCAACACCGGTGCTTGGGCAGCACGTGACGGCTGTGGATAACTGCGGCATGGTGATGGGACTAACCTTCAGCGACTTATCCACCCAAAACCCGAACCCGGCCACCTGCGGGCATTATGCCTACACCATCACCCGCACCTTCGTGGTCAGCGACGACTGCGGCAATACCACCACCACGCAGCAGGTCATCACGGTAGTGGAAAATATCCCTCCGGTCATCACGGGATTTTTGGACACGACGCTCGTATGCGAGGTACTGCCCATTACCCCGCCACCTACTGCTGCTGATATTTGTACCGGCATCGCTTCGGCGCCGGCCCTGATCAGCGAAATCATTGACAACCCCGGCTGCGGCGATACCTACACGAAAATTCTGACCTGGCAAAGCACGGATGTGTGCGGCAATACCAGTCAGTTTGCCCAAAATGTGCACGTGGTGGATACCGTGAAACCTGTTCTTGTCGGTGTACCCGGCGACGTGACGGTGGAGTGCAATCAGGTACCGCCGCCACCGGCGCCGGGCGCTGTTGCCGGCACCGACAACTGCGACGAATCTGTGGACATTTCATTCGTGGAAACACTGCTCCAGGACCCCAACCCCGCCAATTGCGCACACTGGGCCAACTACCAGGTACGGCGGGAATGGACGGTAGTGGACAATTGCAGCAACAGCCGCACCTATACCCAAACTATCACCGTACTGGACCGAACCGGGCCGGAAGTAGTCGCCCTCGATACTGTGCATGTACCCACGGCGCCGGGGCTATGCGGGGCCAATGTTCAGGTGCCCGCGCTCCTGTCGGTTTTCGACGACTGCACGGCGCAGTCCGGCCCAGTGACGCTGCGCGATACGGTGGTGCTGACGGCAAGCGGCGTGCCCGTTGACCTGGTGCCGGTCAACCCGGTCGTGTTTTCCTGGGCTTCGCCCAACATGCCGCCCAACACGCCGGTGCTCGGAAATGCAACCCTGACCGTTTATCTCGACAATGCGGATTCGGAGTTGCTTTCAGAAACCTTCGAGGTGCATGGCGAAGGCGGGTATCATATCGGGCGCACCAAACGAACCAACGTGTCCTGCGGATTCAGCGACACCACGTTTACCCTTCCTGCCGCACTGCTCAACACCTGGCTTGCCGATGGTCAGTTGAATATCACCCTGACACCCAACGGCGTCGGGGCCGAGGCTTGCAACGCATTCTGCCCCGGGGAGGATCGGGCGCGTGCCACCCTCAGTTACAACGTGGCTAACCCGCAAATACCGGTCACCATCACTTGTTCGGTAGACGGGGGTCCGGAATTGGCGTACCCGCCGGCAAGCAGTTTTTTCCTGAATACCGGCAACCATGTTGTGGTGTACGAAGCGACGGATTGTGCGGGGAACACCACAACGGCAACCACCATGGTGCATGTGGCAGACATGGAACCGCCGGTGGTGGCGCCACCGGCGAATATTACAACCCATGTCGGGGCACTCAATTGCCTGGCTAACATCACCCTGCCGTTCCCGGCCTTGCAGGAAAATTGCGCATTTTCGACCAACCTGACCAAAACCTCCGGTGTGGCACCCGTGCAGTTTGAATCCGACCCCAACGCCGGCTGGGTACCGAAAAATACCATCCTGAACATTCCGGGCTTGTTACCCAACGCCGTATCGGGCGGCACCCTGTCCATCCGGCACAAAGGCGACAACGGCAACGCCGGAGAGTTTTTCCGCGTACTTGACGAGCAGGGCGCTTTTCTGGTGAATACCGACACCTCCGCCTCCGGCCAATGCTCAGCGGTACACGAAACTTTGATCCCTGTTTCAGCGGCACAAATCAATACCTGGGCTACCAACGGAGCGGCAGGTTTCCTGCTCCAAGCCAACCGGAACGTGGTGAATTTCACGGACTTCATCAACCCCTGCGGGCCGCTGGATGCCGGCAACTTCGACGGCATCAGCACGATAGAGGCCGTTTTAACCTACAACTATGCCGTGGTGGAATACGAGGTGCGCAAGGGCGTTCAAATCGTCCAGTCGGGGCAGTTGAACGGCGGCCAGACGAGTATTTCGCTCCCGCCCGGCGCCTACATTGTGCAGTACAAAACCACCGACAACAGCGGCAATACCGGTACGGCAACGTTCGGCATCACAGTGCGCGACACAATACCGCCGGTGGCCAAGTGCCAGCCTACCACGATTTTTACCAACCCGCACGGCTCTTCCATTTATGATTATGTGCTGACGCCGCAGGAGATCAATAACGGCAGCATGGACAACTGCTCCGGCACTAACCTTTTGTTTGCCTTGTCGCAAACGACGTTCAACTGCAGCATGGCGGCGCCGCCCAATAATATTTACACGGTGACGCTCACGGTGACAGACACTTCCGGTAACACCGCTACTTGCACAACGACGGTACGCGTGGAAACGGTGGCCCCCATTCCCACAGTTACGGCAAGTGTATGCGAAGGCGGGTCGGTACAGTTTTCCGCCAATCCGCCGGCGCCCGGAACGGGTTACACCTACATGTGGACCGGCCCGAATAACTTCGTTTCCATGAACCCCAACCCGATTATTCCCACGACCTCCAGTGCCAATGAGGGCACATATATCGTGAAGGTGACGGGACCTACGGGATGCACAGCCTCGGGCAGCGTTTTGCTGGATTTGACCAATTTGCCTATGCAGCCCTTGCTCACAGTGCCGCCCCTGATTTGCTCGGGCACCGTGCTGACGCTTCAGTGCCAAACCTTTGCCGGTACGACGGTTTCCTACTCCTGGTATGCGGGCACACCCGCCAATCCGACACTGCTGGGCACCACACCGATCCCGATGTTCCAGATGGCCAACCTGTTTCCGGGAACATACCAGTTTCACGTGAAGGTCACGTCCGACGGGTGCCTGTCGTTGCCCTCGGAGGTGAAAGAGGTGGTGGTACAGGCGCGGCCGGTGGCTACGGTGGTCAATCCGACCGTTTCCGTGTGTTCCTGCGAGCCGATTTCGTTGGGCACCAATGTACAGGGGCCGGGAATCACCTACGCGTGGAGCGGGCCTGCCGGTTTCGGCAATTCGACGCAGTTCCCGCTCGTGAGCTCCTGTGCACAAGCGTTTCACGCAGGCACCTACACCCTGATCGTGTCTGCCAACGGCTGTTCGTCGCTGCCGGTAACGGTAAACGTGGAAGTGCGGCCCAAGCCGCCCAAGCCGCAAATCAGCGGCGACGCCACTGCCTGCGCGGGCGATACGATTCAGTTGACCTGCACCAACATCCCCACCGCCGGGCAGTACCAGTGGATTTCGCCGCCGCCGAATCTGGTTGCCACCAACACTACGATCAACACGCTTATTATTCCCAACGCCTCCCCGGCCATGCACTCGGGCGGCTGGCGTTTGCAGGTAATGCAAAACAACTGCACTTCCGACCTGTCCGACCCGTTCAACGTGCAGGTGCAGAATTTCCCCAACATATCGGCTACGTCCAATTCGCCGGTCTGCCAGGGCGCTACGCTGACGCTGAGTGCCAATTCGACCATGCAGGATGTGACATTCGTGTGGTCCGGGCCGGGCGGCTTTTCATCTATCGGCGCCAATGCCGCCACCAATATGCCGATGACCGGGAACTACGTCGTGACGGTCAGTACTGACAACGGATGCACCAATGTGGCTACCGTTCCGGTGGTGGTGATTGCCCCGCCCGAAATTACCTCGGTCACGCATACGGCGCCGGCTTGTGTGGATTGCGCTACCGACGCCGTGCTTCAGGCTACTATTTTCACCCAGAACGGCCCTGTGACGTACGCGTGGACCGGCCCCAATTTCTCATCCTCCCTGCCGCAGCCGGTCATTCCCAAAGTCTGCACGAGCGACAACGGCACCTACAACCTCGTGGTGACCGACATGAGCGGCTGTGTATCCAACCCGAACTCTACCACGATCAACGTGCAACGCCAGCCGGATCGCCCGTTGCTTGGCCCCAACCAGGGTCTGTGCGTAGGTTCCACGCTCACCATTTCGGTGCAAAACGTGAATGCGTACGGTAGCAATGTGCAATTCGAGTGGCACACGCCGAACGGCATCATTACGCAGGCACAGGCCAATCTCATCATTGCCAATGCCGGCCAGCAACACAGCGGCGACTACTGGCTCGTCGCCAAAGCCGCCGGCTGTTCGTCGGCGCCCTCGGAAACGGTGACGGTAACCGTGCATCCCATCCCGCCGGCGCCGGTGCTGAGTTCCAATGCACCGGTTTGTGCGGGCGATACTTTGCGTTTGTTTGCTTCTGCTGTTCCGGGAGGAACGTACGCCTGGACGGGGCCGAGTTTTGTTGCCGGCGTTCAAAACCCGTTTATTCCGCAGGCGAATGCTGCTACGCACCAGGGATGCTATACCGCCACGGTTTCGGTGAACGGCTGTGTGTCCCCGCAGAGCAATCCGGTTTGTGTGGAAATTCGCGCCCGCCCGCCGGCGCCGGCAATTTTGCCCATAGCGCCGGCTTGCCTGAGTCAGGCGGGCAGCAGCCTCGAACTCGGCATTTCTCCGGCGACAGCCACGTCCGGCGCGCAATACATCTGGTACAATGCACTTACACAGGCCCCGCTCGGGCCGCCCTCGTTTGCCCTGAATTTCACGCTAACACCCCTGACCGGTTTGCAGCCCGGCGCGAATGGTTTTGTCGTGTACGCGCTCCTGAACGGTTGCCTTTCGGCAGCATCGGCTCCGGCACAGGCCCAACTGGATACCGTTCCGAGCGGGGTTACAGCGTTTGCGGGCGACGACTTTTTCGCCTGCGATGCTACGCCGTTCAACCTGCCAGCGTCAACACCTTCGGCAGGCACAGGCCTGTGGTCGCTTGTCGGTGGGCCGGCGGTAACTATCGTGAATCAGCCCGCTCCGACCTCGCTGGTAGTGGGCGCTACTGCCGGAAATGCGTACCGCTTCGAGTGGGCGCTGTCCAACGGTTCGTGTAAAAATTTCAGCCGGGATACCGTCCGGGTCACCGTCAACGCCTTTGAAGAAGCGCAGGTAATGAATGACCTGCAGGTAACCTGCTTCTCCGACACCGTACAACTCAATGCCATGCAAGGCCTGAGCAGCACGGGAATCTGGAAACAGCCTCCCGGGCAAGCGCTCTTTCAGCCGCCGATAACCTTCGACAATACCGCCGCCCCCAACACGGTGGTGCGCAACCTGCCCGCCAACGCCAATACGTTCTTTTTCTACTGGATTCTGAAAGTACCGGGCTGTCCGGCAGATACCGCATCTGTGACAGTTCATACCATTGGTAAACAACCTTTTGCCGGGCTGGATCAAACGCTGTGCATCACCGATTCCTGCACGCTGCTGCAGGCTACCAGCCTCGATGCCTTCGAGACGGGTAAGTGGTTTTACCTGGATTCCCTCCAAAACCCGGGGTTGGAAATCAACAGCCGCAGCACGTCTGCGACGATTGTGTGCGACCTCCAGTTCGGCGCCAACCGCTTCCTTTGGGAAACCAACGGCGGCCTGTGCGGCGACCGTTCGCGCGATACTGTAGTGGTGTACTACGACCTGGAACCCACGGCCTACGAAGACAGCGTCCTGGTGTCTTTCGGCACCCAGGTGACGACCAACGTACTGCTGAACGACATTGTGCCGCCGCAGTTCACCTTGCGGGTACTGGATCCACCCAAACACGGCCTCTGGTCGGAAACCAGCGTCGGCGTATTCAGTTACCTGCCTGACCTGACTTTTGATGGTCGGGATCAACTGATTTACGAACTGTGCAACCTGAACCCGGCCTGCGCGTGTAGCATGGCCACGTTGTACTTCGATGTGCAGGAAGCCGGCGAGTGCCGGGTGCCTACGCTCATCACGCCGAACAGCGACGGCATCAACGACATGTTTGTCATCCCGTTCTACTGCCTGGCCGGAGGCGAAGGCAACCTCGAAAACGAGGTGACGATTTTCAACGAATTCGGCGATCAGGTTTTTTACGCCAAACCGTACAACAACGACTGGGAAGGCACCTACAACGGGCAGCCGTTGCCTGTGGGCACCTACTTTTACGTGGTGAAACTGCCCGCAGAGGACAAGCCGAGGACGGGTTTTTTGGTGATTCAGCGGTGAGGAATCAATGCGCACAAAATTGATCCTTTATTCGAACGTGAAACGACCTGTAATTCTCCTCCTGCTTTCCGCTTTGGCCGCAATCGCCACAGGCCAAACCCTGCTCAATCCGGACTTTGAACAACCGGATACGGCA
>CAYMQY010000015.1:20563-36341 GCA_964392655.1 uncultured Saprospiraceae bacterium | reverse complement strand
CTGACCGCGCCCGGCTCTCCGTCTCCCCACCCCTGGGGGGTGGGGTCGGGGGTGGGGCCGTCGGGGGTGGGGCCAATCGCCCGCGCCACCAGTACCGCCGCCCAAGGCAGTGTCACGAAGATGTAGTGCGGAAGTTTGTAGCGCGACATGGACAGCGCCACAAAAGTCAGCAGAAACGCCCCGATGGAAAACGCCTCGTCGCCGGATGGAAGACGCAGTTTTTGCCGGAACAAATCGGCTATCCGACGCCCGAAAGTCCCGATCAGCAACAGCGGCCAGGGCAAAAACGCCCACAGGTACACGTGCAGAAAATAGAACGGCGAGGTGTCGTTTTTCCAGACGTTTTCGCCGGTGATGCGCCCGAAACTCTGCTCCCAAAAGTAAAAATACAAGCCCGAAACACCCGTGCGCCCGTTCACGGTTTTTTCCGGGTGCAGGTCGAACTGGTGGTGCAAACCCCAACACATCGGGATCAGCACGACCGTTGCCACCGTCAGCGTGAGCAGCCAGCGCCATTCGGGCAGCCGTGCCCAATCGCGTCGCAGCAGCAGGTGGGCGCCCACCGCAAAAACCGGTACGATAAGGCCGATTGGCCCTTTGGCCAGCATGGCCAGTCCCGTGAACAGGCCGGCCCACAGCACTTCGGTAAAACCGGGTCGCGCCGCCTGGTACAGCACCGCCACCCGCCACACCGCACAGGCCGTCATGCCCATGAGCAGGGTGTCGGTGCGCACGTCGTTACCCATGAGCAGCACGCCCATGCAGGCGGCGAGGATAAAGGCGGCGAAACGGGCGGTTTCTTTCGGATAAAAAAGCAGGCAAAAGCGGTATGTCGCGTACACCCCGGCGAGCGCGCCGAGGAGGGAGGGCAATTTGTACGCCCAGTTGTGCAACCCGAACAGGGCGAACGACAGCGCCGAGGTCCAGAACAGGAGCGGCGGCTTGTCGAGGTAGTCGGCGTGGCGATGCTGTACTTCGAGCCAGTTGCCTGTTTGCAGCATTTCCATGGAAATGGAGGCGTACTGCGACGCATCCACGTCCATCACATCGAGGAAAAGACCGCGGACGTACACGGCCACCAGCCCGAGCCCGAGCCAGACCCAGGGATCGCGAACCGCACGCGCAAGGGTTTGCCTCATGGTCAGTAGGTGTTTTGCAGGTGTTTCACCGAAAAAACAGCCTTGGGATCGTCCAGCACCTGTTCGGTTTTGAACAACACAGTGCGACGCTCGCCCGGCAGCAGGTCGAAATAGTTGTCGCTGAACCGGCCCTCGGCGGCAGCGCGCAGGTACACGTTTTTGGCTAATTTCGGACTGTGCAGCGTGATTTCGTAGCCCTCGTTCACCGGGTTGACCAACAGGCGTACGTCGGTACGCGGCAGGGCGAGTTTTTTGGGCGGCACGAGGTAAAACAGGCGGCGGTTCAGCAGGGTGTCGCCGGTGGTTTTGAACACGATTTCCACTACCGCGTCTTCCTCCTTGTGGCCGTCGAGCACGGTTTTCAGGTAACCCTGCCACACCATGCGGGCCGTGTCGGGGCCGGCAAACATGTTCATCTCCACCTCTTCGCTCAGTTTTTTTCCTTCGAGCGAAAAGGCGCGCACCTGCACGTCAAACGTCGTGTCGGTCGGCAAGTCCGAACTGACGTACACTTTCAGGATATCGTCTTCCACGCAGGGCAGCGCCACCACGGGGCTGTACGCATCGCGGGTGTAGTAATGCAGGGCTTTCCAGCGGCCGTAGTAGTCAATGCTCGACCAGGAAGCCACCGGCCACACGTCGTTGAGTTGCCAGTACAGCGTGCCCATGCAATAGGGTTTGCTGCGGCGGTGCGCCTCGATGCCGGTGCGCATGCCTTCGGCCTGAAGCAGCTGGCTGACGTACACGAAATCCTCGAAGTTTTTCGGCACCCGGAAATCCCGCTTGAGGTACTCGGCGATGAGTGCATTGCCGCGCGGGTGCTTCTGGTGGGTGAGCATCACCTTGCTGTCGAGCACGCGCTCTTCGGGTTTGGAAAATGACTCGATGGTGGCCCAGTCGGGAAACGACTGGAAGCCGTACTCGCTCATAAACCGGGGTACGCGCTTGTTGAACATATCGAACGGCTCTTCGTCGTGCCACACGCCCCAGTAGTGCGAATCGCCCTCTTTGGTGGAGCGGGGGTTGCCGCGGCCAAACTGCGGCGAACTTTCCCAATAGGGCACACCGCCGGCGTAGTTGTCTACGTAGGTCGGCAACAGGTCGTTGAAAAACGTCTGGTAGTCGCGCCAGATCTGGCTGCGCTGTGCCTCGTTGAACTGCATTTGCCAGCCCCAGTGGTGCCAGGCTTCGTTGTTTTCGTTGTTGCCGCACCACAGGGCGATGCAGGGGTGCTGGCGCAGGCGTTCGATTTGTTCGTAGGCCTCGGCGGCGGCGTTTTTCAGAAACTTGCCGTTGCCGGGGTACATGGCGCAGGCGTACATGAAGTCCTGCCACACGAGGATGCCGCGCGCGTCGCAGAGTTGGTAAAACAGGTCGTCTTCGTAAATGCCGCCGCCCCACACGCGCAGCATGTTCATGTTGGCGGCCACCGCGTCGTCGAGCAGGCGTTTGTACTGTGCGCCGGTCACGCGGTCCTGAAAAATATCCTGCGGAATGTAGTTGGCGCCTTTGGCAAACACGGGTTTGCCGTTGAGTTTGAAATAAAACGACTTGCCGAAGGTATCCGGCTCAGTGACCAACTCCACCGTCCGGATGCCCATGCGGATTTCCTTGCGGTCGAGCAGGTTGTAGCCGTTTTTGAAATCAATGCTGAAATCGTAGAGGTTAGGTTCGCCCATGCCGGTACACCACCAGAGTCGGGGGTTTTCGATGCTGTACGTCACGGAATCCTCGTGGGTACCGATCTGGATGATGCGGTCTTCAATCGCCTTGCGTTTGCCGTCGCGGAAGGCGATGTTGACCTTGGCTTCGACGTCGGATCGGTAGCGGAACCGCGCCACCAGAACGGCCTCTTCTGTGGAAACGCGCTGTGGGGTAACGAACACATTTTCCAGAATAAAGTCGTTCCAGGCGAGCAGTTCGGGCAGTTTCAGGATGCCGCAGCCGGCAAAACGCGGCCCCCAGTCCCAGCCGTAATGGAATTGCGCCTTGCGGGTCATGGTGCGGATGCCTCCCGGCAATTCGTAGCCGAGCGCCTGCCAGTCGGGTTCCGCTTTTTTCACCGGGCTTTCAAAGTAAATGTGCAGGCGGTTGCCGGTGGGTTTCAGGTGGCGTTTCACGTCGGTCTGCCAGGTGCGGAACATGTTGTCGGTTTCGAGCACGAGGCTGTCGTTGAGAAAAACATGCGCGTAGGTATCGAGTCCGCGGAACACGAGTTCGACGTGTTTGCGGGCCAGCGTTTGTTCGTCCACATCGAACGTGCATTGGAACTCCCAGTCTTCCCGTTCGATCCACTGGAGTTTTTCCTCGTTGGCGCCGTAAAACGGGTCTTCGATCTGGCCGGTCTGGAGCAGGGCCGTATGTACGCTGACCGGCATCGTGGTGGTTTTCCAGACGCCGGTGTGTGCCTGACGGAATTCCCAGGAAGTTCGGATGGGCAGGCGAATGGGCGCAGCGGTGGTTTGGGTTTCGGCCGGCATGTAAGCGAGGAGTGTTAGGATGGACAGGATGACAAAGCGCATGGTGCAGTTTTGAGTTTCGGGTTTTGAGTTGGGCGGCAAAGGTAGGTATTCGGATTTTCCGAACGCGGGAACAATGGATCGCGGCGGAGGCGGATTTCCCTCACCGCGCATACTCCCGCACCAGCCTCCCCTTTTTCGCTTCAATGGCCAGGTAAATTTCCCAGATCGAGATCTTCCCGTCGCGGGCGCCGCGTTCGCGGACAATCTGTTGTTTGCCGCCGGCGCTGTGGATGACAAACCAGCCGTCGAGGCCGGCATTTTTAAAATAACTCGGATTGTCATACCCGGCATACACCACTTTGTCCGAAGCCGCCCCGATGTGCGCCGGCGCGAACAGGGCGAGGTACAGATCAATGGTGTTGTGCAGCGGTTTTCGGCCCGATTGTTCGTACTTGTGTACGAGGTAAAGTTCGGTGAGGTCCATCATAAACTCAATGTCGCGGGTTTCGCAGGCGCGGAACACATCGTCCATCAAAACGGGTTTGCCTTTGTAACGCAGGCTTGCAAGGCCGGCCCGGGTAAACTGAATCCAGCCTGCCGCCACCCGGTCGGTACGCACCCGGAAGGGATTAAGCCCGCATTCCAGATAGGCCGCTTCGTAAATAGCCAGGGGCGTGGACTGCATTTTTTCGGCCATTTCCCGGGTACGTTGCATGACCACCATTTTTTGATACGGGTCTACCTGTTTGCCCAGTTCTTCCTCAAAAATAGCGGTGAGATGCGCCTCCGTCCAGTTCTCGTAGTCATTCAGATAGACCGGAGAAAAGAAACGTTGCTCAATGCTTTGCAGCAAGTCCAGCAAGGGATTGCCCAAGGCCCAAAGCACGGTGCCGAGTACGGCGATTATGATCAGTTTGCGCCGTCCCCAAACGAAGACGAATCGCCAGGTTTTGCGAAAAAAACGAATGGTGAGCCGCAACAACAACCGCAGAATGCGCAGCATTTGCCAAACGAAATAAACCAGCACGACGCACACAATCCACCGGAGCCAGGCATCCTGACTCAGCAAATGCTGCAAAAAATCGAAAAAGGCCTTCCCCATCGTTGGAGTGCAAACGTAAGTGGTAACGATGAGTTATGAGCTATGAGTGATGAGTTATGAGCGATTAACATTCTATGATGAGAATGCCCCCACTATCTGCCTACATTTGTCCAACTCATCACTCATCACTCATCACTCATCACTAAAAATCCATGTCTCAGCAGCTCCTCTCCCGCCTCACCGCTCCCGGCCCCAAACGTATGCTCGCCCTTGACGGAGGCGGCATTCGCGGCGCTATCTCCCTCGGTTTTCTCGAAAAAATCGAAACCATGCTGCGCGAACGGCACGGTAACCCAAAACTCCTGCTCTGCGATTATTTCGACCTCATCGGCGGCACCAGTACCGGCGCTATCATTGCCGCTCTGCTGGCTACGGGCCGCAGTGTCTCCGAAGTGATTTCCCTGTACGGCGCTCTCGGCGGCAAAATTTTCGGCGACAAGTTCAGCGTCTTTCAGATCGGCTCCAAACTCAAGGCCAACTACGACGACAAACCACTACAGGAGGAACTGAAACAACTCTTCGGCGACATCCGTCTCGGCGACGACGCCATCCGCACCGGCCTCTGCGTGAATGCCAAACGCGCCGACACCTTCAGCACCTGGGCCATGATCAATCACCCCAAAGCAAAATACTTCGAACCGGCAAAGGAGGGCGAAATCGGCAACAAAGACTACTTCCTGCGCGAAGTCGTGCGTGCCAGCACCGCCGCCCCTACCTATTTCCTTCCCCAACGCATAGACATCGGCAACCGCCAGGCCGTGTTTATTGACGGCGGCGTAAGCATGGCCAACAACCCGGCATTCCAACTCTACCTGTTGGCCACGCTTCAGGGATTTCCGTTCCACTGGGAAACCGGCGCCGATAAACTCCTGCTCGTGTCCATCGGCACCGGCACCTACACCAAAGTGGTGGATGCCGAAAAAATGGCCGACAGCAACATGCTCGGTTGGGCAGCCACCGTACCCGACATGCTCATGGAGGACGCCACTTATCAGAACCAGCTCCTGCTGCAATACCTCAGCAAAAGTCCGACGGCCATCGAGATTGACTCGGAAATCGGCGACCTGCGCGGCGACCTGCTCACGCCCGCTCCAATGCTGCATTATCTGCGCTACCAGGCCTATCTGGAACAGCCGAAAACCAACCGCGACGGCAGCCAGGAGGACAAACCTCACCTGCCCTTCGACGACAAAACCATCCTGAAAATGCGGGAAATGGACAAGGCGGAAATGGTGGATCAGTTGCTGCAGGTGGGGCGTATTTACGCGCAGCGGCGCATCACGCCTGAACATTTCCCGAAAGCATTTGACCTCGGCAGCGGTAAAACCGTCTGATTTTTGTACTTTTTTACCCTTTTTGCACAAGCCTTGACCATTCACGCTGCTCGGGGCCATGACCTTTGTCGTGTCAAAAATGAGGGTAGTGATGAAGGATGAGTGATAAGCGATGAGCATCTTGCCGGTATTCGGAAATGCTTCAACGACAGCACACTCCTTGTTGATCTCGACCCGAATGATTCTTCAAAACAGTTTAAAAACACACTCTGAGTCATGAAAAATGTATTGTTTGCCATTCTTCTCGCAGCAGCGCCGCTGCTTGCTTTTTCCCAAAACAACCGCGTTGCCGGCCCGAAAAAACCGCAGGCCGCCGCAGTGGATTATTTCCTCAAACTTGACGGTATTGACGGTGAATCAACCGACGCCAAATGCAGAGGATGTATAGACATCGAATCCTTTAGTTGGGGTACTGCAAACCCGTCAACAACCGGGGCACATGGTACCGGTGGCGGCGGTGGCGCCGGCAAGGTCTCTGTGCATGACATCAGCATCTCCAAAATTAGCGACAAATCCTCGTCCGATCTGATGCAGGCATCTGCCACCGGACAGCATATCAAGGAAGCCAAACTTGTCTGCCGCAAAGCCGGTGGCGACCAGCAGGAATACCTCACCTATGAACTGGAAAATGTGCTCGTGAGCAGTTACAGCACCTCCGGTCATGGCAGCAGCAGCAGTGGCCGTCCGATGGAGTCGCTGAGCCTCAATTTCACGAAAATTACGTTCCAGTGGACGGACGCATCGGGCAAGGCCAAAAATCTCGGCGCCGGTCAGACGCCGCAGTCGGTGCTGGAGAAGTTCCTCAAAAAGTGATCGCCCCCGGACGTAATTTCTTCCGTTGCCACAGCGGCCATTCCGAAACCCGGAGTGGCCGCTGTTTTTTTGAAACAAACCCTGCCCCATCCCGCTTCGACGCAACCCGCCCGGCTAAATGCGTGTCAGAGTTTGAAAAAGCAACTTCTAAAATTTTGACGCGTATGAAACAACGGAACCTTACCCTGACAGTGCTGTATTTGTTCACGGCCTTCCTTGCCCGTCCGGCCCAAACCCAGGAAACCGCCCTGACAACTGATTTCAAACAGGAAACCATCGAGAAACTTTCGGCCTTGCTCCACGAGCGGTATGTATTCCCGGATATTGCCAAAACCACCGGCGAACACCTGAACAAGCAGTTCAAAGCCGGCGTTTTTGATGCCGCTCAGGACACCCGATCCTTTGCCGATGCCCTCACCCGCGAAGCGCAGGCCATTACAAAAGACAAACACTTGCGCGTGCGCCCTGCCCCCCCCGTCGCCGTTCAAACTGCGGCTACGCCCGAGCAAATGACCGAAGCCATGCTTCAGGATCGCGGCCGGCAACGCGAAATCACGGCCGGTTTTGCCGCTGCACAAAAACTCGAAGGCAATATCGGCTACCTCGACCTGCGAGGCTTTGCCCATCCGCAGGCAGGCGCCGCTATTGCCGACCATTACATGGCACTGCTGGCCACCTCGGATGCCGTCATCATTGACCTGCGGAAAAACGGCGGCGGCAATCCCGCCATGGTCCAATACCTCTGCAGTTACTTCTTCGACAAGCGTGTGCACCTGAACAGCCTGTACTGGCGCGACGGCGACCGCACGGAGGAGTTCTGGACGCTCGACAAGGTGGGCGGCAAAAAAATGCCCGACGTGCCGCTGTTTGTGCTCACCGGCAACCGCACGTTTTCGGGCGCCGAGGAGTTTTCCTACAACATGCAAACCCAAAAACGGGCCACCCTCGTGGGCGAAACCACCGGCGGTGGCGCCAATCCCGGCGGTTCGGTGCCGCTGAACGACAAGTTCATGGTGTTTATCCCCACTGGCAAGGCCGTCAACCCGATTACAAAAACAAACTGGGAAGGCGTTGGCGTCGTGCCCGAAGTGCCGGTACCCGAGGCCGAAGCGCTGAACAAAGCCCTCGAACTTGCAGGCACGGCTGCCGCCGAGTTTCGCCGGAAAAACAGGGAAACACACGCCACCCTGCTGCGCGAGCTGTTCGAAACCCTGGAAAATCAGACAGCGACGGGTTCAACGGACAAGTTGCTCGCCAGCCTCCGAAAAAACTGCGACGCCGGCTTGATGGATGAGCCGGGCATCAATGCCCTTGGCTACGAATACCTGATGCGCCACAAAAAAGCCCGGGCAGCCGAGGCCGTTTTTTACAGCAATACGGTACTTTTTCCCAATTCCGCCAACGTATACGACAGTTACGGCGAGGCGCTCACGGCCAACGGGAAACTGTCCGAGGCGGTGAAGTCGTACCGGAAAGCCGTCGAACTCGCCCGCGCAAACAAAGACGAAAACCTGAACCTGTTTGTGGAAAACCTGAAAAAAGCAGAGGCCGAATCGGGGAAAAGGCCGTGAACGGCCTTTCTCGCGCATCTCTCGTCCGACGACGAACTCGTCGGACTAAGTCCAAAATTTCGTAAACCATATCCTGCGCTATGAAACACCTGCTTACCCTTGCTCTCGCACTCGCTGCCTTGCTGCCGGCCAAAGTTCATGCCCAAACCATCCCCACTGCCGCCGAATGGCAGTCCGACCTGCGTTTTCTGCAAAAAACCGTGCACAAGGACTATCCCTTCCTGTTCAAAAAAATTACTGCAGAAAAATGGGACGCCGAGGCAGACAAACTGCACCATTCCATACCGACCCTGCAACCGCACGAAATACTCGCCGGTTTCGGGCGTATGGTGGCGGCATTCGGCTACGGCCACACCGACATTGGCTGGACACAGGCGCCCGTCAAATCGCACATCGTGCCGCTCAACCTGTACTGGTTCCCCGACGGTATCCGGGTGGAAGGCTGCCCGAAAAACCTGAGCGATGCGCTTGGCGCCAAACTCCTGCGGGTGGAAGGCATGCCCGTCGAAAAAGCCCTCGAAGCCCTGCGCCCGCTGTTGCCCGTCGAAAACGAACAGTATTTCCGGGCGTACATCCTCGACTTTCTGCTCATACCCGAGGCGCTGCACGCTCAGGGCATCACGAAAGCACTGAAACAGACCGTCACCATGACGTTCGAACGGGACGGCAAGTCGTTTGAAAAAACCTTCGATGTGGTGGATGCATTCCGCTTCCCGCGGAAATACGGCTTCGTGGCGCCCGGCGGCGCCTGGCTGACCGTGCGCGATTCCTCCAGGACACCGCATTACCTGAAAAACCTCGACAAAATCTACTACTTCGAGTACCTGCCCGAGCACAAAACCCTGTACGTGCGCCAGAGCCAACAACTCGACGACAAGGACGAAACCATCGCGCAGTTTTACAAGCGCGTGTTCGATTTTATTGACAAAAACGAGGTAGATCGTTTCGTGCTGGACGTCCGCCTCAACGGTGGCGGCAACAACTACAAAAACAAACCCATCGTGCAGGGCCTCATCCGGGCCAAAAAAATTAACCAGCCCGGCAAACTTTTCGTGCTGATCGGACGGCGCACGTTTTCGGCCTGCCAAAACCTCGTGAACGAACTGCACAACTACACCGAAGCCATCTTTGTGGGCGAACCGACTTCCGAAAACATCAACTTTTACGGCGACAACCGCCGCGTGGAACTACCCAACAGCAAACTGCCCGTGTACCTCTCCTTTGCCTGGTGGCAGGACAAGCCCCAATGGGAAAACGACGACTGGCTGGCGCCGCAATTGGCCGCCGACTTGTCGTTTGACGACTACCGCAGCAACCGCGACCCCGTGCTGGAAGCCGCCCTGAATATGTCGGACAAAGACCCCGTGCTCGACCCCATGGCGCATCTGCGTGCGCTGTTCCAGTCGGGCCAAACCGAGCGCCTCGAAGCCGAAGCCCAACGCATGGTAGCCGACCGGCGCTACCGTTACATCAACTTTGAAGACCGCATCAACCAGGCCGGCTACGACCTGTTGAACGGCGGTAAAACCGAGCAGGCATTGTCCGTTTTCCAACTGAATACCCGGCTTTTTCCCCAATCGGCCAACACCTGGGACAGCCTTGGCGAGGCAAATTACAAGGCCGGACAAACCGAAAAAGCCGTGGAGTTTTATGAAAAAGCCATTGCGCTGGACCCGGACGGTAGTACCGGTGAAAATGCCCGGCGGATGCTGAAGGAAATTACCGGAGCAAAAAAGTAAATCCCGATAGAGAGACACTTCCAGTTTCCTGTACGGCCCTTGTTTCGCCGTCATTTTACCAACAAAAATGCACGGCTATGACAATAAAGCAATTCCTTCTCTCCGCAGGCCTGGTGGCCTGCTGCCTCGGGTCCCTGACAGCCCAAAACTACTCGGTGTACGTAAGCGACGCCGTGAATTTTCAAAACCCGCCCTGGAAAATCCTGAAGTTCGACGCCGATGGCCAGAACGGCCAGGTGCTGGTTTCCCAAAACCTGGCCTGGCCACAGGACATTTTTTTCCTCGAAAATGAAAACACGATGCTGGTGTCGAACCTGAACAACGGGCGCATCACCAAATTCGACCCGAATACGGGTGCTCACCTCGGCGAGTTCGCCACCGGCATCGGTGGCCCGACGCGTATGCGACTCGGCCCGGACAGTCTGCTGTACGTCCTGCAATGGTCGGGCAACGGCAAAGTGCGGCGCTACACACTCGCGGGTGCTTTCATCGGCGAGTTTACCGCCACGGGTGTGCCCACCAGCATCGGGCTGGACTGGGACTCCGCGGGCAACCTGTATGTGTCGTCGTACAACGGCAAGTACGTGCGAAAATTCAGTCCTACCGGCGCCGACCTGGGCAATTTTGTCAGCGCGAACCTTGCCGGACCGACCAACATCTGGTTTGCCGAAAACGGCGACCTGTTCGTGGTAGACTACAACGGTGGCTCGGTCAAACGTTTCGACAGCGCCGGCAACTACAAGGGGGTTTTCATCGCCGGCTTGCCCCAGGGGGAGGGCGTGGCGGTTCTCCCAAATGGTCACATCCTGCTCGGTGCCGGCGGCACGTCCTCGGTACGGGAATACGACGCCGGCGGCACCTTGGTCGGCGACTTCGTGCCGCCGGCTACGCTCGGCCTGCGCACGCCCAATGCCGTGGTGTTGCGCCCGCTGCCGGCCTCCGGTGTTCAGACGCCGTACCGGGAAGTGGCCTTCGTGACCCCCTCGGTCGGCACGGTTTTCCGTTTCGCCAGCCCGGATGCCCTGCAAGATGTGCAAACGCTGGAAGTGTACAACTCGACCGGGGTGTTTGTGCAGAAAATTACCTTTGCCGACAGCACAACCTGGGATGCCTCCCGCTTGCCTGCCGGTATTTACCACATCACGGCACGCATGCCGGACGGTGTGCTTGGCCGGCAAGCCGTGGCAGTTCAAAAATAGTACAATGAAAAACAGGCGCCTTTCGCTCGTATTGCTCCTGCTGTTCCACGCCTCGGCGGCAGTCGGCCAATTGACTGCCGAGGCCCTTGAGTCGGCGGTTGCGCGGCAAGAATGTGCGGCAATTGCATCCGAACTGAACCGCACACCGCTGACGAGCGAAAACATGAAATTCCACGCAGGGGTTTGTTTGTTTCGCAACGGCGAGGCGCAGCGCGCGTTGGCCCTGTTTCGCGAAGTGCGGCAAATGGAAGCGCAAAAACGCCACATTGCCGCCTTCTGGGAAGCCAAGTGCCTGGCGGCATTGGGGCAGGACAGTCTGGCGCTCGCCGGCTTGCTGGCCATACCGCCCGGACAGCTCCGAAGCGACATGCTGGAACAACCGGTGTTCAGGCGGCTGGCCGGACACAGTGCCGCATTTGTTCGCCTGCGGGAATCGCTCCGTCCTCGATTCAACGGATGGACCGGCGCGCTGGCCTTCGTTTCCGCCATCGGTTTTCTGACAGGCTTTGCGCTGCTTTTCGGGCGATCGAGGTTTTCGGCAGGGGAAAAACGGCTCGCCGTAGTCGTTTTTGCATTTGCCTTGATTCTGGCGTCGTACGTCCTGATCTGGACGGGCTATGCCGCTGTTTTCCCCTACCTGCAAAACCTGTGGCAATGCCTGACCTTCCTGATCGGGCCTTCGCTGCTGCTGTACCTGAAAGACACGTTCAAGGAGGAATATTCGGTACGACAGGTCGCAGCGCACTACCTGATTCCGGCGGTTTCCGGCTTGCTGACACTGCCCGTTTTTTTGTCTAATTTCGGGATTCAAACGGGTATCTCACCCGATCTCTTTCGTATGGGCACGGCGCCTGTGCTGCTCACCGGGCATCTGCTTTTTTACTCGGTGCTCATCTGGAATACCACCAAAAACGACTGGCAGGTGGATGCCAACATCAAAGTCTGGACGAACGTAGTGGCGTGGGGGATGCTCATGTACACCTTCGCTTTTTTGTCCTACTTTGTATTGGTGGGCTGTTCGTTTTTCAATCCGCAGTGGGATTACGCGATCAGTTTTGTGATGGCGCTGGGCCTTTTGGCTGTGGCCTACATGGGGTTGGTACAGCGTCGGGTATTCCGGAGCGAGCCGATCGGGAATTTTCTTCCGGTTCGGAAATACCGAAGTTCCAGTTTGACCGAAGGAGCCAGCACTTCCATCAAAAACCGGCTGGAGCGCTTGCTGAATGAGGAGCAGGTTTTCCGGGAAAATGAATTGCGCCTGACCGATCTGGCGGCCTACCTCGACATCAGCCACCACCAACTTTCGCAGGTCATCAACGAACAGTACGGGGTCAATTTTTTTGAACTGATCAACCGATACCGCATTGAGCATGTCAGGCGTTTGCTGGCCGACCCTGCGTACAGCCGGCATACCATCATCCAGATTGCGTACGAGGCCGGGTTCAACAACAAGGTGTCGTTCAACCGCTATTTCAAAAAAGAATTCGGGCTGACCCCCTCGGCGTACCGGATTCGGGAAAACAGCATGTCGTAAGTTCGATTTACCGCTTGCTCCGAAAAAACGCCGTCATCAGCATGCCGCACTCGTGCTCCAGCACGCCCATTTCGAGCCTGGTTTTGGGATGGAGCAGGCTTTTGCCGCCATGCAGCATGAACCCGCGCTTGTCGTCGGTGGCGCCATACACCACCCGGCCCATTTGTGCCCAGGCCAGTGCACCGGCGCACATGACGCAGGGTTCGAGTGTGACGTAGAGTGTGCATTCCGGCAGGTACTTGCTGCCAAGATGGTTGGAAGCGGCGGTCAGGGCGAGGATTTCCGCATGAGCGGTCACGTCGGTCAACTGTTCCGTCTGGTTGTATGCCCGGGCGATGATGCGGTTTTCGCACACCACCACTGCGCCTACAGGAACCTCGCCTGCCTCGTAGGCTTGTTTGGCTTCCGCGAGGGCTTGTTGCATAAAATAGGAGTCGGAATGGACGGAGAGCATGGCCGGGCAAAAGTACGCCAATACATTTGGCCGTCTATCTATGTTCCTGCAATGCGTCCAGAAACTGTACATTGAACTCGTTGAGCACCCCCTTGGTAGCCGAGGCGGCCAGCACAGCCGAGCGATCCATTTGCCGGTAAACGAGCACGGGAAGCGGCATTTGTGCGATGGATTTTCCACCGTTCACCGTGGTCACGAATGCTTTCCCGTCGAGGGTGAATTCCGCCAGAGGGGTGGAGCCGGCTGCCCAGTCGGTCCAGATATTTCCTTCAATATCCCAGAGTTTGGCGCTTCCGTCGCGAGAGGTCGTCAGGATAAAATTCCCGTCGGGGGAAAAATTTACCTGCAATATCCCGGCCCG
This sequence comes from uncultured Saprospiraceae bacterium, assembly GCA_964392655.1. Classification (GTDB taxonomy): domain Bacteria; phylum Bacteroidota; class Bacteroidia; order Chitinophagales; family Saprospiraceae; genus M3007. The sequence goes on along the minus strand of CAYMQY010000015.1, from coordinate 22,633 downwards.
ATGACCGCGCAACTCCCGCAACATTCGACCGTCGGCATCCCAGAGTCGCACCACATGGTCGGCAGCCCAGGTAGCCAAACCGGAACCGTCGGGCCGCAGTTTCATGCCGGTCACGTTGGCCGGGTGTTCGCAGTTTGCCCGCAGGGCGCCAGAGGGCATGTACAGTCGAACGGTTGATTTCCCCAGTTGGACGGCGACAAGGGAGGCGACTGATTCAACCGCTTTTGCTGCCTGTCCAACTTCGGATAAAACGGCGCCCGGTCGGCCGTCCAGCGTATAAAGTCGAGCCTGCCCGTCCGAAAAAACGGCAGCAATCTGTTTGCTGTCCGGCAGGATTCGCACGTCGTACAAATAGGCACTATCGTTTTCAATAACACCCATCGGCGCTCCGTCTTTGGCCGACCAGACGCGCGCGGTACCGTCGGACGAACGGGTCAGGACAAACGAGCCGTCGGGGGAAAAGGCGGCCCAAAGCACGTTGCCGGAATGTCCCGAGAGCACCAGCGGCGGTTTTCCGGCAAAGCCCCAAAGCCGGGCGGTGTTGTCGCGGGAGCCGGTCACTAGCTGCCGCCCGTCGGGCGAAAAGGCTGCCGTGCGAATCGGTTCCAGATGTCCTTCGAGTACGGCCTGCACGGCGCCTGTGGCGTCGAACACCTGGGCCGTCGGCGAGATACCCCAGCCCACAAAACGATCCCCTTGCGGAGAAGCGACTACATGCGTGTGGTCGGGTTTCCACTCAGTTACTTGTGCCAGCAGGCCGTTGCCGCCGGGGCGCACGAGCACATGGCTGCCGTTGTTTCGTTTCAACAAAAATCCTGGCGCAGGTGCTTGCAACAGTTGCAGGCCGCCCAACATTTCGGGGCTGTTGTAAAACGGGATGACAAACGAATCCCGGACAGCATCCGAAAACGCGCGCAGCATGGGTGGCGACATATACGAGCCGGCCATTTGCAGGGCGAGATACGACAAGGTGAGGGCGTCGGATGTCCGGCCTTTTTGGCGCACCATATCGCTGACCAAAGCCATGCGCAACGATTCGGCACGGATGCCCTGTTCGCGGGCTTGCCGGGCATTGCGCTCGGCTTCCTGCCGGGCGGCGGCCTCCGACTGTTTGGCTGTTTCTGCCGTTTTTCGGGCCGATTCGGCGGCTTCATAAGCGGCTTTTTGTTGTTGGACGGAAGCCTCCAGGTCTTTTACCCACCGTTCCTGACACAATTGAATTTGTACACTCAGGTCATTGTCTGCGGGTTTGTCGGGCGCCAGCATGGCTGCCCAAAAGGAGCTGGTGGCAAGGGCGTAGTTGCCGGCATTCTTGTGTTTCATACCATCCTCCCGCAATTCCTTGTAGCCGGGCGACTTTTGGGCAAATGCCGTACAAAGACTGCCCGCGAGCAGCGCTGACAAACAAAATCGGAGTATTTTTTTCATGGCCGGGAAAGGGAAATGGTAAGAGAAATGCCCAGTCCGGGCAGCGTGCCGGAGGGGATGGCCGCTGGTTTTACCTGCAGAAAAGACGTGGCCGGCGGGGGAGCGCAGAACTTGTCGTAGGTGTTTTGGCGGGCTTTGATTTTCAGGGCGCGCACGGCGTACCATACGGCATCGGCGCCAAGAAGGGCCAGACCGACATAAGTGCTTAGTTCAGCGGCTTTTTTCTTGTCTGTTGCAGTTTTTAAAAACGGGTCTTCGGCTTCTTCGCGGGTTTTCCCGTCGGCCCAATAGGCCCGATACTGCGCGTAGGCATCTTTTTTTTGCTGATTGTACACCTGCCCAAGCCCCACCAGCGCCAGGCCCGCGCCGGCCAGGACGTAGTGCGGCAGTTGTTTTTTCAGGGAAAAAACCGGGCGCTCGCCGCTGCAATTCACTGCCCCCATCAGCGAACGGCGGAGCAGCAGGGCATATTTCGCCTCAAAATCGGGCAAATACTCCAGGGCATCCTGCCAGATCAGTTCGCGCAATCCTTTGCCCGTTTCCACAACGGCTTCCGTCAGTTCCTGCGGTTGCGGAGCGATGCGGCTGCCGTCGGGCAACTGAAGTTCCAACTCGATCCGGTACGATTGGTCGGCAGGCGAG
>CAYMQY010000015.1:0-20463 GCA_964392655.1 uncultured Saprospiraceae bacterium | reverse complement strand
ACGTAGCGCATGGTCGGTCGAGTTATTGTTCCGGGGTGTACATCCACACGTCCCGGTGCAGGGAGGATTGCAGGTTTTGGCCGTTGTTTATCACTGTTTGCGACAAGCCTGTGCCGACATACCCCCGATTGCCGATGGCAAAACCGAGGGCATGCGCACGACGCCCACCCTGGAAGGAGACACGTTTTTTCCAGAGTTCGGCAGCCGAGGGATCAAACTCCCAGAAGTCGTCGAGGTAGCCGGCCTGCGTGTTGTAGCCTGTGCCGTAGTAGCCCTTTTCACCGACGACAAAGGCAGTGGCATCCACGCGGGGCAGGCCCGGAAAGAAGCCGACGAGTTCCCATTTGCCTGTATCCTGAGGCCCAACGCCTGTTGGGGTGGTGAATTTCCAGAAGTCGGTCAGTTGCAAGCCGCCCTTGATTTCTCCACCGCCTACGTAGCCGGTATCGTTGATGGAAAACGCCGCCGCTTCGTAGCGCCCTGTGAAATGGATCGTCGGGTCAAACAAACTGATCCGGACCGGCAAACCGGCTACTTTCCGCCAGGTGCCCGTACCCGGGTTGTATTCCCAAAAATCGTTGCGGTACGTTTCAGAATTGGCCGGGAAATAAATTCCTCCGCCTACGTAGAGTTTCTCGTTGGAAACAAAACCGACTGCGCCGGTTCGGAAAGCATCCGGGTCGGGCATTTTCGGGCCTTTTTCCCAGGCATCCAGAGCCGGTATATATTTGTAAAAATCAATGACTGCCGAAATGCCGCCGCCGAAAATCGGGTTGGAGAACTCGCCGAAAATGACGTAAACCGTGTCGTTCAATGCCAGCGAAAGCACATTGGTGCGTTTTTCACCAAAGTCGTTGCCGACCGGAAACGGCGTTGCCGGCTGCCACTGGTTGCCGGCCGGCAAACCGGGGCTGAACTTCCAGAAGGCAGGCGACAGATCGTTTTGCGGACACGTACCGGTATTGCCGCAGCCAAAGCCGGCATACCCGTTGCCGCCGAAGCCAATGCCGACGCCGTCTTTGTTGTCCAGCGGAAATGCATCCACCTGCCGCCAGCCGTCGCGTATCCGGAACGTGTCCACCGTCTGGCTGTAAAACGTATCCTGCTTTCCGATGGCATACGCCCGGAACCGGTAGGTGGTGTTGAACGACAGGCCCGTCAGACTACTGCCGAAGGGTTCATCTTCGAGGGTTTCCTCCCCGGGTGTGGCGATGCAGCCCGGTGATCCGATTGCGGGCGTTTGCGCGACACCTTCCGGCGCGTACACATGGCCGTATCGCACGTTGGTTTGCTGCAACTCTACCCCGACGAGGCGTCCGTGCAGGTAGGCGCTGTCGTTGAAAACACTTGCTTCACCCGTGTTCATCACGATGATCTGGTCGAGGCTGTACGGCTCGACTTCGCCGTACACGCGTCGTTCACCCAAGGCTGCCCAGGCCCGAAAAAACACGATTTGGCCCTGTTTGAGCCGAAAAGTTGTTTGAAAAGGACCATTGTGCTCCGGTTTGGCGACTGCCGGCGCCGACGCAAGTCCGGGGGTGAGGTCGCGGATGGCTTTTTCATCTTCCGACCATACAAATCCGCAGGAATCCACGGTGTGCAGGTTCAGTCCGTCCACACGTCCGTTCAGCCGGATGGCGCCTACATCCACCGGGGTGGGCGGCTCGGTAATCGCCACCACGAATTCGAGCGTGTCCAGGGTGTCATCCAGACAGCCGCTCAACAGCAGGAGCAGCAACAGCGCAAGTCGGTTGTTTTGCATGGTATCAGCGCTTGGTCAGGTTGATTTTTTTGGTGACGGTTTGTTCGTCCAGCAAAAGTTGCACAAAATAAATTCCGGCAGCGTGTTTCGACAGATCAATCGTCATCACCCCCGTGCGGTAGTCACCGTGTTCCTGCCGAAGTACCTCGCGGCCAATGGCATCAAGCACACGCGAGGCAACCCGGGTATTGGCCGGCAGATCGAGACGGACGTACAGCAGGCCCGTCGTGGGATTCGGATACAAAACAACCCGGGCGTCCTGGGCCGGATCGCCGGTAATCGAGGAACCGATGGACAAGACACCGGACGAGACCGTACACCCGAGGCTGTCGGTGATCGTTACCTTGTAAAAACCGGTCGGAACCGAATCCAGCACAGGCCCGGTTTGATCCGTCAGCAGGGAGTCGTTCTGGAACCATTGGTACTGGTACGGCGGCAAGCCCCCCTGAACCGTCACTTGCAAGGCGCCGTCGGGCTGGCCCGGCGTGGCATTGGTGGTATTGACATTGGCAATGACGAGCGGCGGCGGCTCGGTCAACAGGTAGGTAGCCATTGTCTGACAGCCTGCATTGTCCGTGACCGTCACGGTGTAGGTGCCGGCTACCAGTGCCCCCACAGTCTCCAGCACGGAGCCATTGGACCACTGGAATGAAAAGCCGGGCGTTCCGCCCGATGCATTAACCCGAATGACACCGTCCGAACCGTCGAAACACTGAATCGGCTCAACCCCTGCTATGGCCGCCGACACCTGCGGAAGTACCACAACCGCCACGGAGTCGAAAGCCTGACAGTCCGCCAGCGTCACCGTCAGGTAATACGTCGTATTGGCGGAAGGCAAAACGGAAATGGATGGAGCGGTTTCACCGGTACTCCACTGGTAGGAATAGCCCGCGCCGGAAGCCGCCGTCAAATCGGCAGAAAAGCCGGGGCAAACTGCCCTGTCGGAGCCGGCATTGGCAATTGGCAAGGGCCTTTGTTCCACTTCGACCGGCACACGCATCGAGGTGCAGCCGTTTGTGCGGTTTCTGGCCTGTACGTAGAATGTGCCGGCAAAACCCGGCTGATACCTTGCGGTATCGCCCGCCAGCAAAATTCCGCCGGTTTCGGCGCTGTACCAGTCCACGGTTTCATCCAGGCCGGCCTGAGCGAAAATAATCGGTATCGGTTCGTTGGCGCAAACACTGACTACCGGTGGCGCCATCGGCGGCGCCACAAGCGGGCAGGCGCAGTCCAGCACAGGGAAAGTCGTCTGGCTGGAACAATCGGCGTTTTCCGCAGTTACGGTCAGTGCCCCCCCCTTGTTGATGCCGCTAATGCGGTAGCGGTTGTTGCCCAGAGCCGTCAACATGCCCGTACCGGGTGTGACGGAGAGGGCATCCGAAGAAAATTCGACCGAATATGTCAGCAGGTTTGGTGCACAATAGGCGGTATCCAGCGTCAACACCGGCAATGGTTTGACGACAAGGGTCATGGCATCGGAAACTGCCGGGCAAGGCCCTTGTGGCTTGGTGCTGGTCAGGGTGAGGGTCACAGTGTTTGCGCCTGCGGGTGGCTGGTAAAATTGCGCGCTTGCCACATTGTTGTTGGGGAAAAATACCCCGCCCGGCACATTGGCGTCCCAGAAGCCGCCGTTCACGCCGTTCAGGGTTCCGGAAAGCGGCGCTTGTTCGCCCGCGCAGATCGTTTGGTCAAGCCCGGCATTGACACTTGCCGGCGCGCGCACCGTAAGGGTGACCGGCGTTCGCGCGGCGCTGATGCAGTTGGTTTCGGTGTCCCGCGTCTGGGCAAAGTAGGTCCGGGTTTCCATGAGCGCAGGCTGAAATTCGAGCGTACCGATACCGCCGTTGAGAATAGGCAAACCTCCCGTGGCGGCGGTGTACCAGTCGGCGGTCTGGGTAGCGGGTTTGACTACCGACACGCGCAGCAGCGGAATCGGGTCGCCCTGACAGATTTCCTGGTCGCCCAGATTGGTCGGCGCCGGCAAAGCCGGGCATGGACACACCTGCACGTTTACCTGTCGGCTGAACGTGCAGGTGGTGTTGGCATTGATCGCCGTCAGGGTCACTGCAGTGCCAACGGGTATGTTCAAAAAAGCAAAAGCGCCCGGCCCGGTCGGGATTTTTAAAAATGCCGGTGTCACCGAGACATCGGTACCATCGGTGAGTACTTCCAGGCTGTAGGTTTGCAGGTTTTCCGAACAGATCGTATCGGCCAATATCAGGGTTGGAGCCGGGTTTTCCAGCAAGGAGACAGCCGTGCGCGTCTGGCTCGGACACCCGTCCACAAGGTTGAGCGTTTCGGCGAAATACGTGCCCGGTGCTGTAGGCGTGTAGCTTTGTCCTGTATCGAGTGCCACGCCCGCAGCATTGTACCAGACGGCTGTTTGGCCGGGACCGACGCTCACCCCAAGGGCCGGGAAAGGTTGTCCTTTACAAACAGCGGTATCCCCGTTCGATACAGGCGGGGCAATGTTCGGGTCGCATGTGCAAACGGGCGCTGTAACGAGCAAAGGGGCATCGCAGTCGGTTTGCGGGTTCAGGGCAACGAGTGTCAGGTTGTTGTTTGCCGGAATGTTGAACACCGTGAACAGGCCGTTTCCGCCGGACAATGTTCCCAAATCGGGCGAAATGCCGATGCCCGGCGCCGTGGTCAGGGTCACGGTGTAACTCAACAAGGTGCTGTCGCAGGTTTTGGCCGAAACCTGTACAACCGGAACCGGGTTGATGCTCAGGGTAATGACAGCCGTGTCGGTGCTGGAGCAATTGCTGATGGTGTCGCGGGCGGTAATGCGGAAGACGCCTGCGCCCGAGGGCTGATACTGGAGCGTGCCAAGGGCCAGAACACTTCCGGAGGCATTAAACCAGTCGGCCGTCTGATCCGGCCCGACCGTCACCGTCAGCATGGACACCGGCTCGTCGGCACAGATTTCGACAGTATCGGGCGCCGTGGGGGGTTGAATATTTTGCACACAGGGGCATGCCGGTGAGGCCACAAGGGTATCGCGGAAACAGCCGGTAGCATTGTCCTCCGCGCGCAGAATTACGGCTTCGCCGACCGGAATTCCGCTGACGGAAAACATGCCGGCACTACCGCTGACGGTTCCTGCCGTAGCGCTCAGGCTTGCATTGGGCGGCGTATTGACCATCAGGCTGTACGTCTGGCGGTTCGGGGCGCATTGGGGTGTTCCGGTTGTCAGAAACGGCAACGGGTGAATGCCGAGCGTGACGGCAGTTTTGTCCACACTTTCGCACATGCTCACGGTATCCACGGTTTGAACAAAATAGGTGCCTGCCGCAAACGGAACAAACGAAAGGGTTTTCGAGGCGACCAGCACATTGTTGGCATTGAACCAGTTGGCACTCAGTCCGGGAGCAACGCTCACCGACAGCGCCGGGAATGGCTGACCGGGGCATACGGCAGTATCGCCGCCGGAAACCGGGGCGGCAAGCGTGAGGCAGGCACAGTCGGGAGCCAGAATTTGCCGGGAGCTGCTGCAGCCCGTCGTGGTGTCGGTGACGGTGATCAAAATGTCTTGCCCGACGGCTATGTCGCTTACCGTGAACGCGCCGTTGCTTCCGCTGATGATGCCGGCGTTTTGCGGGGAAATACTCGGCACAGTGCCGGGTGTGGTGGAAATCGCGATTTGGTAATCGCTCAGATCCAGAGCGCAAATCGTGTCGGTCAGCGTAATCGGCGGTTCCGGGTGAATGGTGAGGCGTACCTCTGTGCGGGTGCTGTTCACGCAGCCGTTGAGGGTGTTTCGGCCTTCGGCAAAATACGAGCCGGCGGTATTGGCCTGAAACGAAAACGTCCCCTGTCCGCCCGGCAGCACCGTGCCTCCCGAGGGTGCGGCATACCAGTCCACCGTTTCGTGCGGGCCGGCGATGGTCGCCGTCAGCGGGGGGATGGGCTGGTTGCTGCACACCGTCTGGTCGCCGCCACTTTGCGGCATGGCGACGTTGCATACGCAGACGGGCGACAACACCGAGGCAATGGTGTCGCAAAAAGCGTTGACAGCCGTCACCTGCACCGTGTTTCCGATGGGCACGTTGTAAATCGTGTACGTGCCGTTGGCGAAAGATTTCTGGCCAATATTGACGTTCAGGTCGGTGCCGTCGGTAGTGGCCGTAAAACCGTAGGTCAGGTGTGTGGAATCGCAGGCTACTCCGGAAATCGAAAGGGAGGGCAAGGAGTCCACTGTCAGGCTGAACTGCCGTCGGGTCAGGCTGGAGCAACCGCCGGGGTTTTGGGCTTCAGCATAGTACTGGGCGCTGAGGGGTTGCGTGGGCGTGTATGTCGGTGCGTTCGCTTTTAGCAGCGTCCCGCCCTGCGGCTGGTCGTACCAGTTGATTACGGGTGTGCCGGGCGGAGGCGTTACGGCAAGCGTGGGCAACGGGTCGTCGGCGCAGAGTTTGAACGACAGGGGGCCGGCGGCATTCGGGGTAGCCGGGCGCTGGCCGACGGTAAAGGTGATGGTGTCGGCAGCCGTTTGGGCACAGTTGGGGTTGTTGTTGGTGACGGTTACCCGGTATGTTTTTTCGCCGAGTCCGAGTGCTTGCGGCGGCAAAACAAAGGTTGTATCGCCAAAGTTGAAGGGCGTCCAGGTGTACTTGTACTGCGGCGCCAGGCTTAGGCCGGGATTGTTCGGGTCGAACCCGACAAATGCTTTCAGGATGACCGTATCTCCTTCGCAGGCAACCGCCGGTGTTTGCTGAATGGTAACCGAGGCCGGGATGCAAACGCCGTTTTGCCGAATTTCCATGACATAGCGGTACATATCCGGGCGGTCCAGTGAAATGAACCGCAGTACCGTGCGCCGGTCAAGGGCCGAGGTGTTTTCATCCATGTCTATGGTGATATCATACGAACCGCCGCCGCCGGCGGACATGGGCGATACGCTCAGCCAGGTGGCAGATGAATCAATTTCGACGTACCAGGGGATGCTGGAAGCAAATTTGGTGCTGATCTGCGTGGTAGTCGGACTGACGGTGCGACCAAACGACGTGCCGCCGAAGGTGACGGTATTCAGCACTTTCATGGAGTAAATGGAACTTCGAATATCGCCGTTGGGCAAGGTGTCCACCACAAACCGGTTGGTCGCATTCACCCCGGGCGTTGTCGCCGGGTCTTCGTAGAGCACTTCCATTTCCTTGAAATTCCGACTGCCGGGCGCGGTTTGGGTGAGCCAAATGAACATGGTGTCGCCTCCAAAATAGGAGCATTTGAATGTGCCGTTGCCGTACAGGTCGTGGTCAAGGCTGCGAATTTGATATTCCTTGTCTTGACCGGGCGGTGCGTCCCATTTTTTGGTAAGTTTTGCGCTGCTGGTGAGGTTGCCGTCAATTGAATCGCGGAACAGGAACTGGATGTAGTCGTCCTGGGAAAAATTGAATGCATTGGCTTTAATGTTGACCAAATGCGTGAAGTAGTAGCTGGCACAGTCACAAGACCCGGGGTCGTATGGGAAGCCGGATTCTTCCACTACTACTCCTTCAGAGGCGGGCTTGAAGCCGCCGCAACCGACTTCCTTGATGATGTCAAAGTACGATTTTCGGACGCACTCAACGGCCATTTCGAAGTCGTTATCTGTGGGCGAATCGAAGCCTTTGTCCACTACGATGAAGTAGGTTCCTTCGGCCAGAAACTCCACGAATTGTGCGCCGTCGCCACTTCCGGAGGTTTCTGCGTAGACAATACACTCCTTTCCGCATATAAACGAGTACAGGAAGGCGCCAATGCGTACCGGCGACGAGATGCGTACTTTTATTGCTCCCGGATTGCTCAGTACAAACTTGAAAATCTTTTCCCCGCCGGAAAACGGCAAGGAGCCGCCGTAGCAGGATTCATACACATTGCCGGGAGTCTGTGTGTCGAACCCGGGTGCTGAAGTTGGAGCAAACGTATAGGGTTCATCTACTGCTCCCCCCGGCTGATCCGGGCAAAAAATCGTCAGTAATTCCGCGCTGGTTCCACAAGGTCCGGTTGGAAATACCCGAATGTCGTAGGTCGCATTCACGACCGTGGACGTGACCACGATGTAGTAAAAACTGTCGCAGGTCAGGGGGGTGTAGATATTGCTGCTTCCGACTTCGGCCAGGCAGCGCTGGCCGGTGGTACAGGAGCCGTCGGGATTTCGGGAGTTGCAGGAAAAGACAAAAGTTTTGGTCGTGGCGGGGTTGTCCACGTTTACGATGAGGTCGAGCACATCGTCGTCCACCTTGGAGAATACGTAGATGTCGGCGTACAGGGTGGCCGGTACATTTCCGCCGTAGGCACTGACCACGCAGGGGTCAATGCGCACCAGTTCGGGCGCCAGGTCGGAGGGATCGAGTTCGCCGTCATATTCGTCGCCGCGATAAATGAAGGAACCGCCGTAGTCGCACACGGAGTTGCAGGTGGCCCATTCCAGCGAGGTGTACAGGTCGCAGCGGGCGGCGGCGGTGCTGGGGTAGTTCACGCCGTTTTTCACGCACACAGGCAGGTCGCCGGTGCAGGTGCCGGTTTTACGCCACACGCAAATGTTGTCTATGCGGTAGTCGGCGTTGTCTTCGCTTACGAATTCGATGGCGTTCATGCGGTTGTTGGGAAGGTTGGTGCCCGCCGACGTGTACCCGGTACTGAATTTCCACTTGGTCACATAGTTGTTGTTGATCCAGAGTTCGGCGGAGTCCTTGTTCATGTCCACGATTTGCATGACGTTCATCCAGGAGCCTGCCGGATACTGGAATGTGGCGATGGGTGCATTGGCCGGGTTTCCGATCCGGATATTGCCCGTATTTCCCGCAGCGAACGTGACGTGGTAGCCCCAGTTGGTAAACCCAGTATGCGGCCCCTGGTGCAGCATATTGTAGCGGGCGGTTTTTCCGGCGGCTACGTTCATTTTCCAGGAAATACGGTAGCGCCCTACTCCGGCAGGAGGTTCGCTATTGTCCTGCAACCGGTAAATCATACGCGGTTTGCTGCTGCCAACGGTTTGGAAACGGGCGCCCCGGCCCGCAAAACCGTTTGGCGACACTATGCCGTCCACACTGACGCTATCCCATTCCATCCAACGCGTGGATTGCGGTTCGAGCACCTTGTCGGTCAGGTAGTTTTCAAAATCATCACAAAAAACCACCTCACCGGTGGGCGAATCGCCGCCGGGTTCAACACAGGTGCAGGAGCAGTCCACATACAGGTTGTAGGTGCCGAAGCCGAAAATGTCTTTGCCTTCAACCACCAGACCGTACGTCCCCGGTGTTTTCACATACACATCAAGCACCTCGCGGTAAATGCCGTTAACCTGGTTGCGCTCAATCGTGTAGTCGCAGTTTACAAACGGCGGACAGTTCACCCCAAAGAACAGATCCAAATCGGTGCTGTCCAGAATCTCCAGCACAAATCGGATGGACATGGGCTGGCCGACAACGATTTTGTATAACCGGTCCGGGCCTTTGAGCTCATTGTTGAGGTCGTCGGGCAGACAGATAAACGAGTTGACATTGTTGTAATCGTCAATAGCGCCCTGTGTGGTCTGATTGAGCAGTGTGTCGCCACATTCGATCCACTGGAACTGATCGCAGGCGGAGGGGCCTTGCGCCACAAGCGGGAGATTGAAGCAAAACAGGCAAAGGGCAAACAGCCCTGACGGCAGGCGGGTACGGTTGTTTTTCATACGGTTGGTATGCTTAGGTGATACAAAACTGTACACATAACCCGGTGTTGCCGGGAGGCAAGGATGGGGAATGAAACGCGTCGGAAAAAGGGCGAGAACGCGTACGGCGAAGGCGGCCCCTGACGGATTAAAAAATTATGCTGACAAATGTACCCCGGCAATCCGACAATTCGCTTTCTCGTACATTTTTTTCACCTCAAGCGCCCAGATTTACGAATCAACTACTGCCCGACGGGCTTTGAAAGCGCCTCCACCCGCCGTCTGGCCACGGCGTCGTCGGGTTTCAGCCGCAAGGCATTCCGGTAGTTTTCGAGCGCCATGTCATACTTTCGGGCATTGTACAGGGCTTCGCCGAACAGCAGATATTCCCTGAACTTTTGCTCAATGTCCTTAGTCGTTTGGGCAATCCGGTTGTCAATGCGCGCGTCGGGACTGATGCTGCCGGCTTGCCGGTAGCGGTCGAGCGCCGTCCGCAAATCGCCCAGCGCGCTCAGGCTGTCACCGGCGCGCATGTGCCGGTACACAGCCTGCCAGTCTTGGGTCAGGCGGGCGATTTGTTCCTGTTCGGGCGGGGTCAAAACACCGGCAAACTGTTGGGTCGTTTCCAGCCTTTCCAGGGCTTGCGGGTATTTACCCTCCACCTTGAGCGTTGTGGCGATGTTCATCTGTGCTTCCAGCGCTTTGCGTGCAATTTCGGTCCTGGCCCGGTCGGCTTCGAGGTACTGCGCCCAGGCCAGCACAAAACCCAGCAATGCAGCTGCAGTCAGCATCATGCCCACTCGTGCCACTCGGCGTGCCTGCCGGCGTTTGCGGCGCTCGGCTTCCAGTTCGGCCTGTTCGGTTTGCCGGACGTGTTCCTCGCTTTGGCGCACAAATTCCCGCACCGGTTCATCGAGCCGGGCCTCCAGCAGGGGCCACAGGTCGTCAATGTAGTGGAGTTGTTTGCGGGTCAGGAATTCGCCGGTATCGCGGTATTCGCGGAAGTTGTGCAGCAGTCTGGTTGTGGCCTCCTGCACGCGCCGCTGCTGGTCGGAGCGCTTGCTGTCAATGAGCGCAGCCAGTGCGTCGTGCGCCAGTTCGATGTAGTTGTCGGCAAAACGAAGGAGCCGAGCCTGCGCCAGCAGATCGCAACAACGTTCCAGGGTCGCATCGGGCAGGGGTTGAAAAAGGGCGGCCCAGCGCGGATCTACCGCGATGCCGCGGTCGGTTCGGCGGTATTCCACCGGGCGTTTGGTGCCTTCATCGGAGACAAACGCATCCAGCACGTTTTCAACGGCATCGTCGGGGGTTTCCGGGAATTCGGTTTTTAACCGGTGCTGGATGGCGCTTTTTTGTTCGTGCAGGAAATGTTCCAGCACGTTTTCAATCCGGCCCAGCGCGGCAATTTCCTTCCGGCTGATTTCGATCGGCAACCATTCGCCGGGCTTGTTGTCGCGGTCGGGATACGTGCGGCGAAAGTCGTCGCGGTACAAGGTATCCAGATACACCTGCAGGTAAGGCAACTGGATACCGGCTTTTTCCCCGCTCATGTTGTCCACAATCAGTTGCAGCGAGTCTGCCTCGGGGGCTTGTACACGGATGTTGAACCGCTTGAACGAGCCTTGCAAAACGGCCCGGACTTTGGACACACTCATCGGTTCCACCCGCAGGCGCCGGTCAAACAGCGCCGGCAATACCTGCTCAAATCCGTACAAATACGCCAGATACTCCTCACGGATCACGAAGATGATCCGGCACGGTACGCTGCTCACGAGGATGCTGCGGATGGTGTCGGCAAAACGTGTGCGTTCCTCGGATGTGCCGAGGATAAAAACCTCTTCCAACTGATCGAAAATCAGGTAAACCGGTCGCAGATAGGTTTCATAAATTGTATCTAAAGCCTCCACCGCGTCCATTGGCCCTGCGCTGCCGGCTGCCGCAGAAAGATGTTGGTCGAGCGACGCGTTCAGGTCGTTCCGGCGCCGGACAAACAGGGGGTACCAGTCCGTGGCGTCGAATTTGGCCGCCAGGCCGCACTGAATCAAACTGGTTTTTCCGGTGCCCGACTGGCCATACACGAGGATAAGCCGGTTTTTGGTCACCATGTCGTACAAGGCGGCCACTTCTTCGTCCCGCCCGAAAAAGGCCTCTCGATCTGCCGACTCGTAGGCATTCAGAAGTTTGAACGGGCTTGTCATAGGGAGGGCATTGGTTTTTGGAGAATCAGATCGGCGAAGGCCTCAAATTGTTCCCTGACCAGGGGATACCGTGTTTCCGAAATCTCGAGGTACGGATCGTCGGGTTTGTTCACATACTTGAAGCAGTAGGTGTCGGCGGCTTTCAGGTAGTGGGAAAAGAAAAAGAGTTTGCACACATCCGTCCGCTCCCGGAACGCATTTTCATCCACCACAAACGGCGTCAGGTTCAGGTATTCCCAGGTTTCTTCGTTCAGGAGCAGGATGGAGCGGTTGTCGAGCGATACGTCCAGATGGATTTCCGACACATCGAAGCCGCCGAGCAGGTCGTGCAGCATGACGGTGGCATGGTTGTAGCGGGGTTCGCGCCGGTGGCGGTATTTTTCCACGTCAATGCTCTGGATAGTGGCGAGTTTGTAGCGGGCCATGAACCCGAGATGGCCGTACAGACAGGCCAGGCAGGTTTCGCCGCGTTTGTTCAGGTAGTCCAGGTCGGACTTGTCCACCTCGTTCCGGCGCATTTGCAGGCGCAGGCTGTTCAGGAACTGAATGGATTCCAGAAACTCCGCGTCCTCGTCGGTCAGGCGCCAGATTTCCCGGAGTTCTTCCACAAAAAAACGGATGTTGTTTTGTTCGAAAATGCTGCGCAGGGTGCGGATGAGCGGCAGCATGTTGTATGTTTCCCGGTCTGGACGGGATAGCCGGAAAAACGCGCGCAGCGCTTCCCGTTGATCAGGCCCAATCGTGGGCGCCGGCGATTCGTAGCAGGCATCCCACAGTTCGGCCATCATGGTGTAGCACAGCAATTCCATGGAGATGCTGAACGCCTGGGCGATCTGGCGCAACCGGGCTTCGCTCACCTTGTCAAACCCTTCGTTTTCCTTATCCACCGGCACCATGAGTTTGCGCAGCGGTTCCGCCAGCGGGGCGGGCAGGGCATTCAGCAGGGCCATTCGTTTTTTGGGAACCGGTATCTGAACACCCCGGCGGGTTTGCTGCTCCAGTTTGCGCACCTCGTCGTTGAAGGGGCTTAGCGATGCAAAAAGGGCGTCTATCAGGTGCTGGTTGGGGGTGAATGACGCGGCAGCGGCAACTTCCGCGGCGGCTTGTACCGGTAGTTTCCAGTCGAGAATGTGTTCGGTTTTTTCGGAAAAATACAAGCCCCACGTGGGCGTTTCCGCTCCGCCGGTGTCAAAACCGGCGGAGCGGAACTGCTGCACGGATGCGTCGGCAAATGCGGTTTCGAGTGCGCCTTTGGCCATGTCGAACGCCTCCCGAAGGGTAAATTGCTGCTGAAGCGCCTCAAAAAAACGAATGGAAAAAAAGGTTGCTTTCCGGTCGTTGACCGGTGCGCTGGTCGCCAGCACAACAGGCACTCCGGCCTCCAGCAGACGCGCTACCTGCCCACGGGTAGAGCAGCCGTTGAGAAAAACCAGACGAAGATTGGGACACAAACCCAGCATTTGGGCAATACCGCCGGCCTGCGCGGCGCCGTCGCCAAACAAGAGCACATCCCGATCGGCATGCCCGCTGTACAGGAACAAGGCGAGGTCGTCGCGGTACATCGTCAGGTAGGCAGGCAGTTTTTCGAGCGTGATGAACGATTCGCGGTGGAGCAGAAAATGCCGATCCCTGGCTCTGGGCGCCAGCAGGCGACCAAGCACATCGTCCTCCTCTTGCAACGTGGGCAAGAGGTCGGTGGGCTGGTTGGCGAAAGCGAGAAAAAGGAGGTCCATGTGTAGAATGCTGCGCGTAAAAGTCCCTACAAAACTTCAATTTTTTACTGTCCCGGACATTTTTTCACATGCCACCTGAACCCCGACGTGCAGTCTTGGGAAACTGCCGAAAAATTTTCCGCCGCCACCCGCACAAACTTTCCCGCGGGAAAAGCGACCTTTGCGCATGGAAACAAGCAATGCACTGCCGAAATTTCTCGGCCTCTCGCTTACCTTCGACGACGTCCTGCTCGTCCCCGCATACAGCGAAGTTCTGCCCCGCGAGGTGGATATTTCCTCCCAACTCACCCGCACGATCCGCCTGAACGTACCCATCGTATCTGCCGCCATGGACACCGTGACGGACAAAAATCTGGCTATCGCCATTGCTCGCCAGGGCGGCATCGGCATCATCCACAAAAACATGAGCATTGCCGAGCAAGCCGATCAGGTGCGCCTCGTCAAACGCTCGGAAGCGGGCATGATCATTGATCCCGTCACCCTGAACCCCGACGCCCCCATGTCGGCAGCGCTGGAACTGATGCGCCGCTACAGCATCGGCGGCATCCCGATCACCGACAAACGCGGCAAACTCGTGGGCATTCTCACCAACCGCGACCTGCGTTTTGAAAAAGACCATACCCGACTCGTGCGCAGCCTGATGACCAAACGCGGCCTGGTGACCGCCCCCGTGGGCACCACGCTGGCCGAAGCCCGGCAGATTCTTCAGCGTCACAAAATCGAAAAACTGCCCGTGGTGGACGAGCAGTTCCGCCTCATGGGCCTCATCACGTACAAAGACATAATGAAAGGCGTCAATTTCCCCAACGCCTGCAAGGACGCCCTCGGTCGCCTCGTGGTGGGCGCCGCCGTGGGTGTCACCGCCGATATGCTGGAGCGCGTGGATGCACTCGTGCGCGCCGGCGTGGACGTGGTGACGGTGGACACCGCTCACGGCCATTCGCGCGGGGTGCTGGAGGCGGTCAAACGCCTGAAAAAAACCTACCCGGATTTGCAGGTGGTGGGCGGCAACGTAGCCACCGGTGAAGGCGCCAAAGCCCTCGTGGATGCCGGCGCCGACGGCGTGAAAGTGGGCGTCGGTCCCGGCAGCATCTGCACCACGCGCATTGTGGCCGGCGTGGGCGTGGCCCAGTTGTCGGCCATTTACAACGCCTCACAAGCCATCAAAGGCTCCGGTGTTCCGATCATCGGCGACGGCGGCATCCGCTACACGGGCGATATCGTGAAAGCCCTCGCCGCCGGCGCCGGCGTCATCATGGCCGGTTCGCTGTTTGCCGGTGTGGAGGAAGCCCCCGGCGAAACGATCATCTTCGACGGGCGCAAGTTCAAATCCTACCGCGGCATGGGCAGCCTCGGCGCCATGGGCGAAGGCTCCAAAGACCGCTACTTTCAGGATGTGGAAGACGACATCAAAAAACTCGTGCCTGAGGGCATCGAAGGCCGCGTGCCGTTCAAAGGCTCGGTGGCCGAAGTGATGACGCAGTACATCGGCGGACTGCGGGCGGGCATGGGCTACTGCGGTGCATCCACGGTGCAGGCGTTGCAGGAAAAGGCCCAGTTCGTGCAGATCACCAGCGCGGGTATGACGGAGAGCCACCCGCACAATGTGTCCATCACGAAGGAGTCGCCGAATTATTCGAGGGGGTAGCGCTCGTAGAGTGGTGTGTCACAGAGGCTCACGGAGTTTGAGAGGGCACAGAGTTTTTAGTGGTGTGCAAGGATTTTTTCTAAAAACGTTTGACCTGTTTCGTAGCAAAGGCGTAGCCGAGGGAGAAGGAGGGGAAGACGTATTTCCAGTTGGCGTTTATCGGCAACCCCACTCTTGCTTCGGCAAAAAAGCGGTTGAACCGATGGGTAATGCCCAATTCGGCGGCCCAAAAAGTGATCTTGTCCGGCGACACCCATTGGGTTCCGATTAACTGACTGTTGTCGTTGAAATATCCGGCCTCGTACACCGCGGCACGTCCGTGCAGGCCGATGCCGAAAACAAGGTAGTTCCATTTGGTTATTTTTCGATTGATCCCGATGGCTACGTCGAAGTTGTCACGTTCAGAATCAGGATCAAACCGAAAGGTGCAGTTGTCGCATGGCGGTTTGTACGAACCGAGGTCCGATTCAACCACGCCGGATCGTGGCCAATTGCTCACGGAGGCGCCGGCGTACCAGCCCATCAATCCGTATTTGGCAAATGAAATCCCGAAGGGGGCTTGTATCGAACCCGACCAGCCCGGCACATAGTACCGTGTATAGGTACGGTTGCGCATAATTCTATTTGTAATGAGTTTTGCCGTCAACCGGGAGTCGGGTGGCAAATGGTCCATGTCTTTTGAAAAATCCCAGACCATGATTTTAGCCCCGGGTCGGGGACGTTCGAGCAAACCTGCGTCGCCGGTTACGGATTTTATCGTGTCGAAATTCAGGCGAACTCCGGGTACATCAAGTGCAGGCAAGATCCAGACTTTCCGGCGAAGGAAATGAGGGAGTTGAATCCAGCTCTTGGAAATATTGTACGTCAGCACGATGCGGTTGCCATCGGAAAAATAGGCCACGTCCGTGACTTTTTGCCCGCTTGCTTCGGCCGGGAGAAGATGCAAAAGGACAAGTGATACGACCGAAAATTTGAAAAAACGGGTCATGTGCCGGGTGATTTTTTGCCTTGTATGGGTTACTCGACTTTGCGCTTCAATGCCTCCGGGACGAAGCGTACCGGATTGCCAGCAATGTAAATTTTTTCCAGCCGGGGCAGTTTGGCAAGCCAGCCGGGTAACTCCGTCAGGCGGTTGCCCGCGAGGTTGAGCACGCGCAGATGGGTCAGGTTTTGGAAGGATTCAGGCAGTGTTTCCAATGCGTTGTGGCTGATGTCGAGCAGCTCAAGATTGGCAAGGCTCCCCAGTTCGGACGGTAATTCCGCAATCTGGTTCAACGCCAACCGAAGTTCCCGAAGACCGGACAAACCACCCAGGGCAGGCGGCACGGTCGCAAACCGGTTGAGGCTGAGGTCGAGCACCAGCAAATTCGGGAAATACCCGGCTTGCTGGGGCATTGTGGTCAGTTCGTTGCCCGACAGGTCGAGCAGTTCCAGGTGGGGACAAGATGCCACTACGGGCGGGACCGCTGTCAGGCGGTTGTTCGACAGGTTCAGCCGGCGCAGGTTCGGCGAGTTGAACTCCTCGGGCGCAAAATCCTTGAGCCGGTTATAGCCGAGGTTCAGGCTCGTCAGTGCCGGCAGCCGCCACACCCGGGGCAAGGCCCGTAGCCGGTTGTTGCTGAGGTCAAGCCGGGTCAGGGTGCTCAGCAGGGTCAGTTTATCGGGCACCTTGCCAAGATAGTTTAAGGAAAGGTCAAGTTGCTGCAGGCTTGTCAATTCGCCGATACGGTCACTGATGGTTACAATTCGGTTGTTGTCAAGCGCCACATAACGCAACTGCTTAGTCTCGTAAAACCACCCGGGCAAAAAATCCAGGGTTTGTGCGGACAGGTAAACCGCCTCAACGGACGAGTTGAACGGCACGAGACTTTGCGCCAGCAGGTATTCACATCCGGAGGTATCGAGCAGGAACTGCTGGTAATTGCGGCCCACCTGTGCGAGACCGGTTTTCTGATCGAAGGGGACGGCAGTATTGTACTGGAAGGGTATCACCGGCTTGCCGCTGCGGTCCATGAACCCGTAGCGAAGGCCGTCGTAGGCGAGCGCGAAGCGGTCCTGGTAAAAGTAGAGCGAACCGAGAATGTTGTTGGCTACGGCCAGCAGACTGTCGGAGCGCTTCCCGGCGACCAATGCATCTTTTTCTGCTTCGACGGCCCGGGTTTCGTTGCGTCTGGATTCCGCCAGAGCGTCCTCGGCGGTTTGTTTGGCGCGTTTCGCCTCGTCGAGGGCTTTTTGCAATGCTTCGCCGGATTCGCTCAATTGCCTCGTGCTCGCTTTCAGGTTTTCGGCATCCTGCTCGGCCTTGTTGCGCAGGTCGGTGACGGCCCGAAAAATGTCGTTGTACAGGTCCTGCCGTTCTTTCAGCAGTTCGTTGCGGATGTCGCAGATTTCCGTGTCCTGAAGTTTTCGCAAGGCGCTTTCAAACTGCTTGCGGGCCAGCGCGCTCCGGGCCTGCTCGAAAATGGAACGGCAGTTTTGGGCAAACAGCGCGTTCGCTCCGCCGAGGAGCAGGAGCAGCAAGAGGAACGGCAGTGTGCGTTTTTTCATGGGCAAGGATGTGATCGGTTATTTCAGTTCCTGAAGTTTCCGCCGGAGGGTCGGGTTGTCGGGATATTTTTTCAGGGTGGCAATCACACTGTCGCGTATGGCGGCGGCATGTTCGGCATAGCCGCGGCTGCGCAGGGCTTCGGCCCGAGCCAGCCAGTCATTCACTTCGACCAGCACTTTTTCCGCTTCGATTTTTTGGTAGTCGTCAAGCGCTTTTTGCGTCTTGTTTTTTTCCAGAACGGCCTCATTTCGGCTTTGCTCTGCCACTTTCCGCTCGTTCATTGCCCACAAGCCCAGACCCGCAGCCAGTATGGCCATGAGTACGGCCACCCCCGACAACACATACGCTCGCTGCCGCCGGCTGCGTTCCTTCGCCTCCCGCCGCTGTGCCTCCGCTTCCCGGCGTTTGGCCTCCTCCAGTTCCTCCCTGCCCCGGCGCTCTTTTTTCATTTTCAACACCGGCGCCACGAGGGTATCGTGCGAAAGTTCGAGGCTCTCGCCGCCCACGGAATTGGGTTCCTTGCGCACGAGGTAGGTGTTTTCGAGCGCGCGAAGCAGCTCGTCGTCCACCTCGAACTGACTTTTCAAAAACTGGCTGTCCACACTCATGCGCCGCCCTTCGCCGCTTTGCGGGTCTTCGGCGAGCAGGCCCTCTTCCAGCACGATCCGGGCGGAGCGCTGCCGCTCGGGGTTCAGCCGGTCAAGTTGGCGGCGGTAGTACGTTTCGTACAGGTTTTTCATGTCGGGCAGGTCGCTCATATCCACGTCGGGCAGGCCGTTTCGGTCGCGGTCGGGAATCTCCCCATTTTCGATCCGGCTCTCGATGTACTGGCAAAGAATCTGGAGTTGAAACGCCTCGATACCCTTGCTGTGGTTGGCCGACAGTTCGGTCAGGATTTTCTGCAGAGCGACATCCGTGTATTCGAAGGGCGACGTGGCGAAGCGGTTTTGTGGCAGCCCTGCCGGTTTCACGATCGCGTCCCGGGCCTGCGCGGTGCTCAGGGAGCGCAACTCGTAGCGCTTGTGCAGGATGGCCGGCAGGATGTCGGTCATGGAATCGAGCAAGCTCATCCGGTCGGCTCGAATGGCAAATACGGCCTTCACCTGCATGGGCTGCGCGAGCCGGCGTTTGGCTTCGGGCGGCAGTTGGGACAGGTATTTGCGCAGGTACTGCGGAACGTCGGAGTATAGCAACTCGGCCAGTTCGCGTTTGAACTGCTCCTGTTCGGCGCGCGGGTAGGAGAAAAACTCCTCGAACTGGTCGAACACCACCACGAAACGCCCGCCCGCGCCGGCTGTTTGCCGTCGTTTGACGTGGTACCACAGCGGCCGCTCGGCGGCCTTGGGAAAAAGCAGGTCAAGTCCGTCGTCGGGATCGAGGTCGGATTCGGGCAGTTTTTCCTGCAATTTTGCCAAAACCGAGGCGATGGGCGCGCGGGTTTGGCCCTGGGTGTATGCGCCGAGTCGCGCCTCCAGCACGACCGCCCGGCGTTCCGGCTCTTCCGCCTCCTGAAACAGGGGCAATACCCCGGCGTTGAGCAGCGAACTTTTTCCGTAGCCCGATTTGCCGAACAGCACGACGAGTTTCTCCGAAAGAATCAGGTTGAACAAGCCCTCGATGTCCTCGTCGCGCCCGAAAAACGTGCTCCGGTCGGCGGCTTCGAAGGGCTTTACGCCCATGTATCGGTAGTGTTTTTCGCGCACGGTCAGGGCAGTTTTTGGGTGATGTCGAGAATGCCCTTGCGGATGCGGGCGATTTTCACGTCGAGGTTTTCCTGCGTGGCGGTGCGGTCGCGGTTTTCGGCCAGCCAGGCGTAGTAGTTTGCCTTGTAAATTGTCGCCTCGTCGCGGTCGCTTGCGGAAAGGTCGGCGGTGTATTCCTCGAGGTGTTCGAGCGCCGCTTCGATGTTGTTGAACTGCACGAGGCGGCGCACCATGGCCGCGCGGTCGGAGACGGGGTCGAGCAGCGGGCGTATTTTTTTGGCGGCGGCGTATTCGGTGTGCAGGTCGTGCAGAAACTGCCAGTCACCGCCGTACACGGTCAGGTTGAACTGCTGCTGGAAAAACGTGCGGGTATCCTCATCGCCGATGACGGTTTTGGTGGCGTAGTTTTTTTTGGCGTTGGAAAAACGGTCGCGATTTTTGTTCACGTAGCGCAGCAGCAGTTGCGTGTACCATTTTTCAAACTCAAACCCGATGAAAATGTAGGTCGTGGCGTTCACGAGGTGGTCGTTCACCACCTTGGGCACGCCGAAATCGCCGAGCAGGTTTTTGAGCAGGTCGAACATGTCGTCGAAGTCCAGTACCAGCGACTGGTAGTCTTCGATGCTTCCGCATAGGTTGTAAATCAGCGGCGACGCCGCGCCGGGTTTGGTGATATTGCCCGGTGTGGCCTTGTCTTTGGTGGAAAAATAGTCGAACTGGAAATTGATCTGGCGCTTGCTGAAATATTGGGGCAGCACGAGGTCGGGGTTCACCGAAACGATCAGGGGGAAGGGCAGTTCGGCAATGGGTTTCAGCACGGCTTCATCCAGCGCCAGGCCTTTGTAAAATGCCTCGGCCTCGGTTTGGGCGTCCATTTTGGATAAGGCGGTGTCGAAAACAAACAAGCCGTCGCGCTCAAAGAAGTGGGTGTTTTCGGTGTCTATGGCCTCGCCCAGATGCGCATAAAAATCAGCCGCCACCGAGCGGCCCTGGTTCGACAGGAAGTCGGGGCCGAGCAGCAGCACGGCGCGTTCTTTTTCCAGGTCGTTGAGAATTGTTTTCCAGTTCGGCAGCAGCATGGCGGGTGTTTCGTTGGCGTTTCGGCGCGTGAGCAGCAGTAAATCAGGCCGCTAATGTACAAGCCGGGGACAAAATTTCAGGGAAAAGTTTGCGGCGTAGAGTGGGGTGTCACAGAGGCTCGTACGTTTGTGCCGAGGCCATTATCAAAGAATGAAACG
>CAYMQY010000014.1:32892-36789 GCA_964392655.1 uncultured Saprospiraceae bacterium | reverse complement strand
ACAGAGGGCATGCTCCCCTCCCCGTTGGGGGAGGGGTTGGGGGTGGGGTTGAACCACGTGCAGCAGAATAGAAAATGTCCTTGGCGCCACAAATGTACGCCGTAAGCCCACGCATGAACCGGAAAGTTTTGAAAACCGGAACGCAGCCGGACGACCGGGTGGCTATCTTTGCCCGCTTCTTTGGCGGCAAACCGGCAAAGAAAAACGTTAACCGGACATGTTCCTGACCTCCATTGCCGACACCATCCGTACCTGGGCGCGCCGTCCCGACGCGCAGGCCGACGCCATGCTTTTTTTTGCCTCGCTGCTGGTGGTCAGTCTGGCTACGTCGCCGTTCCTGTTGTCGGTGGCTATGTGGTTTCTGGTGTTCACGGCGTTTTGGCAGGTCGTTCGGGAAATGCCGCACGAGCTCAAAAAAACCTGGTGGCGGGTGCTGGCGTACTCCTTTGAAAACCTGTTCCGGCGCCCGGAACTGACGGTTTTTCTGCTGTTGCTGGCCGTGCCGGCGGTGAGTGGCTTGTGGTCCGACGATACCGGATACTGGCTGGAACGGGTGCGGGTGCGTCTTCCGTTTTTGGTCTTGCCCTGGGCATTTGCCAACCTGCCTGTCCTCGACGAGCGCCGACGCGACCTATTGCTTTACATGCTGGTGTGGACGATGGTTGTGCTATGCATCGGCGTAGCCGTCAACTTCTTCCTGCATCGGCCCGAAATCATGCAGGCCATGTACCAGGGACGCCCGATGCCCGTACCGCGCAACCACATCCGGTTCAGCCTGATGCTGGCCACGGCGGTGGTGGCCGGCACCTGGCTTTGGCGCCGGCGGTTTGTGTGGCGCTATGACTGGGAGCGAAACGCGCTGGGCCTTGCTGTGCTTTTCCTGTTTGGTTTCGCGCATTTTCTCGCCGTGCGTAGCGGATTGGTAGCGTTGTACGCCGCCATCGTTTTTCTCGGTTTGCGCTGGGCCTGGCTACGGCGGCGTTGGGGTACGGTGCTGGCGGCAGGGTTGCTGGCAGCGGGCGTTTTAGGGGGCGCGGTGCAAACCTTGCCCAGCCTGAAACAAAAATGGGAGTACACCGTGTACGACTGGCAGCAGTACCGCCAGGGCAAGGGCGCGACCTATTCCGACTCGGAGCGCTGGATTTCCATGCAAACAGGCTGGAAGATCTGGAAAAACCACCCCTGGCTCGGCGTCGGCGCCGGCGATTTGCCTGCGGAAACCGAAAAAGTGCTGGCCGGACATTTTCCCCAATACCACGCTGCGCCCAAACTTCCGCACAACCAGTTCCTGTACCTACTCGCGGGCACAGGGCTGTTAGGACTGGCACTCAGCCTGATTGCATTTCTTTACCCGGTGTTCACCTTCCGCGGCGGGCGGGTGCTGTTCTTCGCCTTTCAGGTCATGGTTTTCGTCTCGTTTCTGGTGGAATACACCATCGAAACGGCCATGGGCGTTGCCTGGTACCTGTTTTTCACGCTGTGGCTCCTGCGTGGAAACCGCTGATCACAGTCCGTGTTTGTCAATCAAATACACAAGCGCCGCCATGCTCGCTGCGCCGAGTTCCAGTTCGCGTTTGTTGACGGCGTCGAACACATCGGCTGCCGTGTGGTGGTAATCGAAGTAGCGTTGCGAGTCGGGTGCGTAGCCGCTCAGCAGCCCTTTTTGCCCTTTGAGCGGGCCGATGTCGGCGCCGCCGCCACCCCGGTACAGTTTCAATCCGTAGGGTTCGAGCAGGTCCTGATGCGCCGCCACTTTTTCAAAAAAACGATCCATGACCGAATCGTCGGCGTCGAAGCCAAAGCCGCGGGGTGTGAAACCGCCTGCATCGCTTTCGATGGCGCAGAGGTGGAATTCGCCTTTTCGGGTCGCCTCTGCGGCGTATTCGCGGCCGCCGCGCAGGCCGTTTTCTTCGTTCATAAACAACACGCAACGGATGGTGTGGCGGGGTTGGTAACCCAATTGCCGGAAATAGCGCAGCACGTCCATGCTTTGGGTGCAGCCCGCGCCGTCGTCATGGGCGCCGTGGCCTACGTCCCAACTGTCGAGGTGGCCGCCCACGAGGATGATGCTGTCGGGGAATTCCGAGCCGCGGATTTCGCCGATTACGTTGTACGACGGCAC
This sequence comes from uncultured Saprospiraceae bacterium, assembly GCA_964392655.1. Taxonomy (GTDB): domain Bacteria; phylum Bacteroidota; class Bacteroidia; order Chitinophagales; family Saprospiraceae; genus M3007. Next base: position 34,667 of record CAYMQY010000014.1, on the reverse strand, counting down.
ATCGGGGAGGGTGCGGCAGTGTAGCGTCATGGACACCTTGGCCGGCGTGGTTTCGGTGCGCAGCAGGGCGCCGAGTTTTTCGGCGGAGTTGGTGCTGATGGCCACAGCGGGGATCAGGGTGAACGCAGAATCGTAACGCAGGGAGCCGGTGTGCGGGAAGTCATCAAGCCGGAAACCCATGGAACGCACCAATACGCCCACGGCTCCGTATTTGGCTGCACGGGATGCGCCGTGTACGCGCTGGTCCACGCATCCGCCATACGCCTCGAAGGTGCGGATTTTGGTGGGGTCCATCGGGCGGTTGTAAAACACGATTTTGCCCCGGATGCGCGCCTCGCCAAGCGAGTCCAGCGCTTCCCAGGAGCGCACTTCCAGTACCTCTCCGGTCAAGGCTTTGCCGTCGGTGCCCACCGAGCCGCCGAGTGCGAGGGCATCCAGCCGGAGGCCGCCGCGTTTTTTGTTGCCGAGCACCTGCACCTGTTCCGCTTCGCCGCGCTCCCAGCGGGGCACCATAACCGGCTGAAGCCAAACCGAGTCAAGCCCGACCGTATCGAGTGCGGCTTTGGACCAGCGCACGGCCTTTTCGGCGCCGACGCTGCCGCTCAGGCGGTGGCCCACGTCGTAGCAGAGGTCGTGCAGCCAGGGGTAACAGCGTCCGTCGGTGAGCGCCTGGTCGTAAATTTTTCGGATCAAGGCCGCGTCGGCGGCGTGGTCGGGAGACTGGGCGCCCAGTACCGAAAAATGTGTAACGAATACAATAAGCGGAATGGCTTTTAAAAGCATGCGAGTCAAATTCGTACGATTAATTTCCATGAATCAATAAGAATAAGATTATGTGTTGGCAAAAAGGCAAAAATCAACGATCATTTGGAATTTGGTTTGGCAGATTTTATGTCTGGAAAAAATCGGGTGCGCGCATTATTTAATTTTTGGGTATTTCTCCACCCTTGTCAGTTTTTTCATCAAATTTTTTTCCAAAACAACGAAAAAAAATCTGCCCCGTTCTTGTATAAGTTACACAAAGGCATTTACCTTTGTTGCACCAAAAAACAGGGGAGCAAGAAAAATTTGGTTTTATTTGGTTAGGGCTGAGGTAGTGCTGTGGTGGCACTGCCTCTTTTTTTATTTCGCAACAAACGTAGCGACAAAAACCGACTTCACACCCTGACTTCTCCGTTCCGTCGAAAGCACTGCCATTTCCGCTCCGCGCCTCCCCGCCCTGCGTACCTTTGCCCGCCCAACCAGCAACTTCCGTTTTTTATGAAAAAAACTGCTCTGTCCGGCTTGCTTTTGCTCGCCCTCCCGCTCCTGCTCGGCGCGCAAAAAACGCTCACCATGGCCGACGCCATTCTGAAAGGCCGCACCGCTCTGGCGCCCGCCAGCCTGCGCCAACTCCAGTGGATACCCGGCACGAACCAGTTCATGCACGTGGCCAACAACAAGGTGGTGCGCGTCAATGCCGCCGACCTCGCCACCGACACCCTCGACCTGCTCGCGGGTATCAACGCCGGACTGGAAAAACTGAGCGCCGAAACGCTCAAGGGAATACCCGCGCTTTCGTGGACGGACGACAAAAACATCTGGTTCCAAGCCAAAAACGATGTGTTTGCTTACAACCTGGACGGTACGCTCACGCGCAAAAACTGGTTTCCCGAAGGCGCAGCACACCTCGATATTCACGAAAAAACCCACAAGGCGGCCTACACCCGCGACAAGGGCCTGTGGGTCGCCATCGGCGGCAAGGAACTCGGCGTGGCCCAAAGCGAACAGGACGG
>CAYMQY010000014.1:0-32792 GCA_964392655.1 uncultured Saprospiraceae bacterium | reverse complement strand
TGTGGGTCGCCATCGGCGGCAAGGAACTCGGCGTGGCCCAAAGCGAACAGGACGGCATCGTGTACGGCGAAAGCGTGCACCGCCAGGAATTCGGCATCACCAAAGGCACGTTCTGGAGTCCTTCGGGCCGCTACCTGGCGTTCTACCGCATGGACGAAACCATGGTGACCCAATACCCGATTTACATCCTCGACTCCATGCCCGCGCAGGCGCGCAATGTGCGCTACCCCTACGCCGGGGCCGTCAGCCACCACGTCACGCTCGGCATTTACGACACCCAGACCGGTCAGAAATGGTATGTCAAAACCGGCGAACCCGCCGAGCAGTACCTGACCAACATCGCCTGGTCGCCCGACGACAAATACGTGCTGATCGCCGTCGTCAACCGCGAACAAAACCATGTCTGGCTCAACCAGTACGACGCCGCCACAGGCGCTTTTGTGAAAACCTTGTTCGAAGAGCAAAACGACAAATGGGTGGAGCCTGAAAACCCGCCCGTGTTTGTGCCCGGCTCCAATACCGACTTCGTATGGCAAAGCGAGCGCAACGGCTACAACCACCTGTACCTGTATAACCTGTCGGGCAAAATGCTGCGCCAGATCAGCAGCGGCAATGCACCGGTGACGCGTTTCATCGGCTTTGCCAAAGACGGCAAACGCTGCTATTTCCAGATGGCCGACGAGAGCGGCATGAACCGCAACTGCCTCACTGCCGAAGTGTACCCGAATGCGGGCCAGACCTGGATCAACGGCACCGACGCCGGTACGCACAACGTGCTGGTCAGTTCCACGGGCGAGTGGGCGCTCGACGTGTTCTCCAATGCCGAAACACCCCGCAACGTGTTTGTTTATCCGCTGAAAAAAACAACCGAGCGCAAGGTGGTTTTCAGCGCCCAGAACCCGGTAACCGACTATGCGCTGGGCCAAACCAAATTCCTCACAATTCCTTCGCCCGGTGGTCCGGCGCTTAATGCCCGCATGATTTTGCCGGTCAATTTCGACCCGGCGCGCAAATACCCCGTGCTCGTGTACTTGTACAACGGTCCGCACGTGCAACTCGTTACCAACACCTGGCTTGGCGCCTCCGAACTCTGGATGCATCGCATGGCGCAGCAGGGCTATGTGGTGTTCACGGTGGACGGACGCGGCTCGGCCAACCGTGGCGCCGAATTTGAAAAAACGATTCACCGCCGGCTCGGCGACGCAGAAGTGGAAGACCAACTCGCCGGCGCGCGCTACCTGAAAAGCCAGTCGTTCGTGGACAGCACGCGCATGGGTGTGTTCGGTTGGAGTTACGGCGGGTTTATGACCACCTCGCTGATGAGCCGCCCTGAAGCAGCTGGCACCTTCGCCTGTGCGGTGGCCGGCGGGCCGGTCATTGACTGGCGCATGTACGAAATCATGTACACCGAGCGGTACATGGACACGCCGAAGGAAAACCCCGAAGGCTACGAGAAAAACAGCCTGTTCAACCACATTGACAACCTGAAAGGCCGCCTGCTGATGATTCACGGCTCGTCGGACGACGTGGTGCTGTGGCAACATTCGCTGCGCTACATACGCGAGTGCGTGAAAAAAGGCAAGCAGATTGACTACTTCGTTTACCCCGAACACGAGCACAACGTGATGGGCCGCGACCGGGTGCATTTGTTTGAAAAAATTGACCGCTTCTTCGAGGACAACCTGCTGAATCCGCCGATCAAGCGCCCGTAGGCTAAAAGAATGCGCCACCACGCCCGTTTTCCCGTCGGCGACCTTGTCGCCTGCAAACGCCAACTGCTCACCTGGGCAGCCGGCCACCCGGTGGCGGTGTATCTGGACAGCAACGAATTTCCCACCCAAACGCACAGCACCTGGGAATGCCTCGTGGCCGTGAGCGCAGCCGATGTATTCGAGGCAAACAGCGGCGAGGCATTTGCCAGCCTGAAAAAGTTTTGTGAAAAAAAACAGGACTGGCTTTTCGGTTTTTTCGGGTACGACTTGAAAAACGAGGTGGAAAAACTCCAGTCCGGCCATCCCGACGGCATCGGCCTGCCCGACCTGTTTTTTTTTCAGCCGGAAATCGTAATCGGCATTCGAAGTGCGAAATACTCGGATGAGGAAGTAGATGCGTTTGCTGAAGTGCATACGTTGGCGGGCAATCCCGAGGACATCTGGACGGCCGTCCGGCACTCCCAACCCGACGCACCTCGTACTTCGCACTTCGCACCTCGTACTTCGTCCCTCGCACCTCGTATTTCGCACCTTGACTACCTTGCCACGGTGGATAAAATTCGCCGGCACATCATCGCAGGTGATGTGTACGAAATGAACCTCTGCCAGGAGTTTTTTGCCGGGCAGGCACAGATTGAACCGCTTGCGGTTTTTGAACGGCTGAATGCGCGCACGACCGCGCCTTTCGCTGCTTTTTTTCGCCTGCACGACCGCTACCTGCTCTGCGCCAGTCCGGAGCGTTTCCTGCGCAAGGAAGGCCCGAAGCTGATTTCGCAGCCGATCAAAGGCACCCGCCCCAGGCATGCCGATCCCGCAGAAGACGAACGTGTGCGCGAAGATTTGCGGACAAGCGAAAAAGACCGCGCCGAAAATGTGATGATCGTGGACCTCGTGCGCAACGACCTGGCCCGCAACTGCCTGCCCGGTTCCGTGCAGGTGGACGAGCTGTTCGGCATCTACTCGTTCCGGACCGTGCACCAGATGATCTCGACGGTGTCGGGCACGTTGCAGTCGGGTGTACACCCGGTGGAAGCCATCCGCGACGCCTTTCCGATGGGCAGCATGACCGGCGCGCCCAAGGTTATGGCCATGCAACTCATTGAGCAGTACGAGAAAACGCGGCGTGGCCTGTATTCTGGCGCCGTGGGCTATTTCACCCCCGAAGGCGATTTTGATTTCAACGTCGTGATTCGCAGTATTCTGTACAATGCGGCATCGGGCTACCTGTCCTGTCAGGTTGGTGGCGCCATCGTGTACGACTCCGTGCCGGAGCAAGAGTATGAGGAGTGTATGGTGAAAGTGGGCGCCTTGCTCCGGAGCCTGGAGGCATAATCGTCTGTGGGGTGTATCCCCCTCGCACATAGCGCAGCTACTAGTTATTTCGCCAAATCAGACATTTCCCATACTGGCAGGCACAGCCAAAGTTCGGCAAGCGCTACCTTTGACCGCTTTTGAAAAAACCGGTGCGAAACCTTTCCGTGTTTTCTTAACTAAATCACTACTGTCTGTACGATGCGTCAAACATTTTTACACCGCCTATTGCTGTTGACAATCGGCTTGGCCGGCCTTGTCGTTTCTGCGCAAGCGCAAGACCTGGAGCAAGCCAAAGAGACTGCTCTGCGTTTCCTTCAAAACAATCCCGAACAATTTAACCTCACCCGGCAGGACGTGTCCGACGTGCGGATCACGGACGCTTACGTGTCCAGGCACAACGGTGTTCGGCACATCTGGGTGCAACAACAACACGCCGGTATTCCGGTGTACAACGCCCTGTTCGGCCTGCACGTGAAGCCTGATGGCAGCGTGCTGCACCTCGGCCACCGTTTTTTGCCCGACCTGAGCCGGCAGGTGAACACGGTGCTACCGTCGCTGGGCGCTGCCCGCGCGCTGGAAATCGCTGTGACCCACCTCGGTTTTTCGCCCGACCTCACCCCCGCAGTGAGCCGCAAAATCAATGATCGTAACTGGGTGTTTGAGGCCGGCAAGGTATCTCGCACCGAAATTCCGGTCGAAGCCTGTTACGACCGCTCCAAAAACGGCTTGCCGCGCTTAGCCTGGAAACTTTACCTGGATCAGGTGAACTCTTCCGATATGTGGACGATCACCGTGGATGCACAAACCGGTCAGATCATCACACAGTTCAACCACACGATTTATTGCAAAGCCGGACACGTGCACCGCGAAGGCGACACCTGCGAGGAGGCGACTGCAAACAGTGAAACTCAAGCCGCTGTACAAAAAACAACCGCTGCGAGTGGCTCAGTGGACGAAGTGTACAACGTATTCGCCTTGCCCGCCGAAAGCCCGGTGCATGGCGGCCGCACCCTGCTCATCAATCCTGCCGACCCAGTGGCGTCGCCCTACGGATGGCTCGACGACAACGGCCAAACCGGGCCGGACTACACCTACACCCGCGGCAACAACGTGCGGGCGTACGAGGATCGCGACTTCAATAACACCCCAACGCTCAGCGAATATGTGACCGGCACGAACTACACCTTTGATTTTCCGTACGACCCGAATGCTGAGCCTGCGACGAACCTCGAAGCGGCCATCACCAACCTGTTCTACGTAAACAACATGATGCACGACCGCTTCTACCACTTCGGGTTTGATGAGCAGGCGGGCAATTTTCAGCAAAACAACTACGGCCGTGGTGGCACCGCCAACGATGCCGTACGTGCCGAGGGCCTCGACGGCGGCGGCGAAAACAACGCCAATTTTTCCGTAGTCCCGGATGGTTCTCCCGGCCGCATGCAGATGTACTTGTGGAGCGGCCAGAGTGGCAATATCGTGACCGTAAATGCTCCGAGTCAGGTGATGGGCACTTACTACGCGCAGGCAGGCGATTTTGGCGGAGCAATCACGGATACCCCTGTTACCGGCGAAGCCGTAGTGACCGACGACGGTTCCGGCTCGGACAATGCCACGCTGAACTGCAATCCACCGACAAACAGCCTGCAAGGCAAGATTGCCATCATTGACCGCGGCATATGCGAGTTCGGAGCCAAGGCCCTGCGCGCCCAACAAAATGGCGCCATCGGCTGCATTGTTTGCAATTTTGAGAACTCAACCTTGCTTATGGGTGCCGGCGCCCAGGGCGCTCAGGTGACCATTCCGGTGGTCATGATGACCAAATCCAAGTGCGACCTGATCCGTCAGTACGCCGGAACCGGCCTGAATATTTCCCTCGTACGCCCCACCATTGCCGGCCCGGACCTGCTCGACGGCAGCCTCGACAACGGCATTATTTCCCACGAATACGGCCACGGCATTTCCACTCGCCTGACCGGCGGCCCCAGTAACCCGAGCTGCCTGAACAACCAGGAGCAAATGGGCGAGGGCTGGAGCGACTGGTTCGCGCTGGTAAACACCGTCAAACCCGGCGACGTGGGCGAACAGCGTCGCGGCATGGGAACCTTCGTGTTCCGGCAGCCCAACGACGGGGTGGGTATCCGCCGCGTACCGTACAGCACCGACATGAGCATTGACCCGCACACGCTGGCCACCGTAGCGCTGAGCGACACCAGCGTACACGCTATCGGCGAAGTTTGGGCCACCGTAATCTGGGATATGTACTGGGCTTTTGTAGAAAAATACGGCTACGACGCCGACTGGAGCAATACCAACAGCGGCAACTTCCGCGCTATCCAGTTGGTCATGGACGGCATGAAACTGCAACCCTGCCGTCCCGGTTTCCTTGATGGTCGTGACGCCATTATCGCTGCCGATTTCCTGAACTACAACGGCGTGGATACTTGCCTGATCTCCTCCGTATTTGCCCGTCGCGGCATGGGCATCCATGCCAGCCAGGGCGATAGCAATAACGCCTTCGACGCCGTCGAAAACTTTGACGCCATCCCCACCTGCATCAAGGAACTGAAAATTACCAAATCAACCTCTACGCCCACTATTACTGCGGGCGAAAACGCGGAGTTCACCATCAAGGTGGTCAACCACAAAGATGAAACGGCGGAGAATGTGGTGGTCACCGATCCCCTGCCGCCGGGCCTGACGCTCGTGTCGGCATCGAATGGCGGCACCAATGTGGGCGGCGTGGTCACCTGGAACCTCGGCAACATGCCCACCCTGCAGGAAATCACCCTGACCTACACGGCCAAATCGGACGCCGCCGCTACCTCCACCCTGTATTTCCGCGACGTCATGGACGAAGAGGGCGATACCTGGGCTTCGCTCATCAACGGCAAGGGAAGCAGCCTTTTCTACCTGCAGGATCAAACAGTAAAAGTGGGTACCCGGGCATGGAAAGCGGATGCGCCGATCACCGAAACCGATCAGGTTCTTTGGCACTATGACCCGACTACCATCGCCGGCGCCCAACCCACCTTGCGATTCTGGCACAACTACAACACCGAGGCCCTCGCCGATGCAGGTTTCCTCGAAATGCAGGTGGTGGGCGAATCCACCTGGCGCCGTTTCCCGCGCGAAAAGGTATTCCGCAACGGCTACAACGGCGGCATCCAGTACGGCACCTTTGCCATCCCATACCTCAATGGCTTTTTCGGCAACTCCAACGGATGGATACAGTCCTATTTCGACCTGAGCGATTTCGTCGGCAAAGACATCACCTTCCAGTTCCGCTTCGGCACCGATGCCAACACGGCTCCGGCCAACAGCGCCTGGTACCTGGATCAGGTGGACATCATGGACATGCTGAACTACGACTCCGAAGCCTGCGTGCGCTCGGATGCCGGCGATGTGGCCTGCGCCCGTGCCCCGGCACGCGGTGTGATCGTGGAACCCGGTACGCTGGTTGACACCGATGAGCCGACCAACAGCAATGCTCTTGGCTTGCGCGTACAGCCCAACCCGGCTACCAATCTGGTTGCCCTGTCGTTCGGCGCTTCCGCCGAAGGCGCCGTGCAGGTGCAACTCATGGGCGCCGACGGCCGCGTAGCCCTCCAGCAACGCCTCAACAATGTACATGCCGGGCAAGTACTCCCGCTCGACATTCAGCAACTGCCCGCCGGCCTGTACCTCATTCAGGTGGAAAGCAGCATCGGCAGAAGCGTGGCGAAAGTGGTTAAAAACTGATACGAGTTACGAAGTACGAATTACGAAGCAGCATGGGCCATCCCGAGTTTTCGGGGTGGCCCATGTGTTTTTCCGGGAGTATTCTTTTTTATCAAACCGAGGCTCCACAATTACTCCTCCCGCAAATAGGCCGGCACCCGTACCGCCCGCGCAGCCGGCGCCAGCGATGCCAGCAGTCCGATGCCCAGCACCGTAGCGGTGACGGGTATAAAATCCCCGGCTCGCATGGATATGGGATAACTATCCACCAGAAAGCCCTGCGGGATGGTGACGATGCCCCAGGTTTTTTGCACAAAATAAAGCCCCAGCGCCAGCGCCATGCCGATGCCCATGCCGAGCGCGGTGAGCAGCAACCCTTCGCCCAGGAATATCCAACGAACCGTCCGGTCGTCGGCGCCCATACTTTTCAGAATGGAAATGTCTTTTTGTTTGTCCAGAACGATCATCCACAAAGCGCCCACCATGTTGAAGGCCATGAGCAGGAGCATGAGCGTGGTAATGGCGAAACCCATCCATTTTTCGAGGCGCATGACCTTGAAAAACGCCTCGTTTTGTTCGTAACGATCGCGCAACACGTATCCATCGCCCAGCACCCCGGCGACGGCCTGTTTGACGGCTGCCGGTTTGGCCCCCGTGGCACAGCGCAGTTCCAGCGCAGAAACGGTTCCGGGAGGTACTTCCAGCAGGTCGCGCATGAAGCCGAGGTTGGTCAGCACGTACTGGTTGTCAAAGTCCTGCTGAATGGCAAAGGCGCCTTTCGGGTAGGCATACCGCACGGTGAACGAATTGTCCAATACCGCCGCTTTTTCCTTAGGCATATACACCCGGAGCACGGCAATGGGGTTGTCTATGTTCACGCTGAGTTTGTTGTACATCCCGGCGCCCAGAACGGCGCAATTCCGGTCTTCTTCTTCCAGCCGGTATTCGCCCTCGCGGATGGTCGAATCAATGCCGTTGACGCGGGCAAAATATGTGTCCACGCCCTTCAGTATGCCGAAATCCTGCGAGCCTTCATATTCGAAAAAAGCAATCTCTTCGAGGGTTTCGCTCACGACGAGAACGCCGGGCAGGCGACGGATTTTTTCCAGCGTCAAACTGTCCACCTCAAAGGTTTTGCCCTTGGCTGCGGTGACTTTGACCTCGGGATTGAAATACCCGAACAAGCCCGAAAGCAGGTCTTCAAATCCGTTGAACACCGACAGGATGAGGATCAGCGCCGCCGTACCCACCGAAATACCGAACACCGAAATGCCGGCAATAATGTTGATGGCATTGGTGCTGCGTCGGGCAAACAGGTATCGTCGGGCGAAGAGAAACGGGATGTTCACGGATGCGCGGTGCGATTGGTTTACGTTGTGGTCGCGTGTTTGAAAATCAGAACCTTGTCAATTTTGCTTTTGTCCATGTCCACAATTTCGAAGCGGTACCCTTCGGTGTCGAAGTGATCGCCGGCGCGAGGGATTTCGCTCATTTTGTGCAGGATAAAGCCCGCAAGGGTAGCGTAATCGGCCTCGTCCGAGTCAAACTCGGCGATATGCACGGTTTCGCGCAGTTCGTCAATCAGAATGCCGCCCTCCACGAGCAGGCTGCCGTCGTCGCGGGTAACGATCGCCGGGTACTCGATGTCGTCCATGTCCGGAAGCGCCCCGAAAATATTTTCCGTCAGGTCGTGCAGGGTGATGATCCCCTGGATGGAGCCGTATTCGTCCACGACGATGGCAAAGTAGTTGCGCTCTTTGCGGAAGCGTTCCAGAATTTTCAGGGCGTTCATGGTTTCGGGCACATACAAGGGCGGCGTCAGGATATCTTTCAGGTCAACCCCTTGCTTGTCCCGGTTGTCAATGTAATCGCGCAACCGGAGTACACCCAGAATATTTTCGATGGACCCGTCGCAAACCAGAAACTTGGTGTAGCCGCTTTCCCGCACGATTCGCTCCGTTTCGTCGGCAGGCGCATGAATGTCGAGCCAGACCAGGTCGTTCCGGTGGGTCATCACGGAGTAGGCGTCCCGGTCGGCAAAACGCAGAATATTTTGAATAAACTCGCTTTCTTTTTTCTCCAACACCCCCTGCTGGTTGGCCTTTCGCACCATTTGTTTGATTTCCTCTTCAGAAATATGCTGCTCTTCGCGGGGTTTGATCAGGAACAAACGCAGGGAAAGCCGGGTGAGGAGGTTCAGCGAAAACGAAAACGGACGAATGACCCAGGCAATGATGTTCAGTACCGGCGCCAACGCCATCGCGAGTGTTTCGGCATGGCGCACGGCAATATGTTTGGGCGCCAGTTCGCAGACGGCTATAGCGAATGCGGCGGCAAGCACCAGCGTCAGGGTCATCGAAAGTGCTCCGGCCTGCGGTTCAAACACCGGAATGCCGGCCAACATGGGGGCAAAGTATCCGCCAAATTTGACGCCGGCGAATGCGCCTTCGATCAGCGTGAGCAGCGAGATGCCGACACGTATGGTCAGGAGGAAACCCTCCGAATGTGTCAGCAAGGCAAGAGCCGTGCCGGCGCCCCGGTTCCCTTTGGCTCGTTCGCTCTCAAGGCTGGTTCGTTTCGCAGCGATCAGGGCAGTTTCGCCCAACACCAGAAAACAGTGGAGGGCGAACAGAAGAATTAGTATGGCTATGTCCATGAAAAATTGCTGCAAAAGTATCGCAAGATGCCGTAATCTTGCAGGGTTTTTATACGGGTTGCCTGGGCGGTTGTTAAAAAATGTTAAAGCAGGGCATATTTTTTGCTCAGATACAACAAGCGCCTACTTTTGGCTTCGCAATACAGAGGCACTATCAAATTTTTATTCATCCAAATTTTCTTTGCGTATCGGCTACAACTTGTACACCATTTAAATGCTCTTGTTAATTTAACTGGTAAAACAGCAAAACACTCCTTTGCTCATGCAAGTTATGCCGATGTTGATCAACGATCACGAACTGATCGCCCGTTACGTGGATGGTGACGAAAGTGCCTTCGAAACGCTCCTCCACAGGTACAAATCCAAAATTTACACATCCATTTACCTCTTTGTCAAAGATCAGGCCCTGGCGGAAGACATCTTCCAGGAGGTTTTTATCAAGATCATTGACACCCTGCGCAAAGGGAAATACAACCACGAAGGCAAATTCGTGCAGTGGGCCATGCGCATCTCCTACAACATGTGCGTGGACTACCACCGCCGCAACAAGCGCCGCTCGCACATCAATCCCACCGAAGATTTTGATATTTTCGAAGTCTTGCGTCTGAGCGACGACGGCCCGGACACCGATATCATTCGCAGCGAAATGCACACCCGAATCCGCTATCTGGTGGATGCCCTGCCCGAGGAGCAGCGCGAGGTGGTCATTCTGCGGCACTATGCCGACCTGAGTTTCAAGGAAATCGCGGCGCTTACCCGCGTAAGCATCAACACGGCCCTGGGCCGGATGCGCTATGCGCTCATCAACATCCGCAAGATGATGGCTGAAAAAGATATCGTCCTCCAGTAAACAGCCGAACCGGTACAGCGCCTTTTCCTTTTTCCTGTTTCGGTTTTTTCGGTGGAATACCTGCCGGAATATCCGAAATTGTCATCCCGGCAAGAGTTCCTACCTTTGGCTGTGAATTCGTCCATTTTGAACCGTCAGCATGGAAAAGGCCCGCGTCAGCATCATCATTCCAACCAAAAACGAAGGCAAATACATTGGCCCTACCATAGAGCAGTATCGCCGGCTGCTGGAGCCTTTCAATCTGGAAATTGTGGTTTCCGATGCCAACAGCACCGATGAAACCGTCGAAATTGTGCGGCGGTACCAGGCCGAATGGGGCGAACACCGGGTCAAATTGGTGCAGGCGCAAGGGAAACAAAATATTGCCATTGGCCGGAATCTGGGCGCACAAGCCGCCGTCGGCGACATCCTGTTTCACTCCGACGCCGACGTGCACATCCCCAACCCGGAGATTTTTTTTAAAAAAATTCTGGCGGCATTTGACGACCCCAAAGTCGTAGCCGCTACCACACCCATCTGGGTGTACCCGCAGGAGGCGAGCCTCACCGACAAAACTTACCACGTTCTGATGAACCTGGTCATCCGCCTTTCTTTCACGTTTGGCGTATATCTGGCCAAGGGCGAATGTCAGTTTGTCCGACGCTCCGAGTTTGAGCGTATCGAAGGCTACAACGAAAAAATCGTAGCCGGCGAAGACTGCAACCTGTTTTACCGCTTGCACAAAATTGGAAAAATCGCCTACCTCTACCGCCTCAAGGTGTACCACTCGCCGCGGCGGTTCCGGCAGTACGGCTACATTCGGGTAAACCTGATCTACCTCAGAGAGGGGCTTTCCTTGCTCTTTTTGGGCAAATCGTACGTGGAGGAGTGGAAACAGATACGGTAGAGGGGATTTTTTTAATACGCGTCACTTGCTGATTCAACTAATTTAAAAGACCCACTCCTGGCAGTCTTGCACTACCTCCACTGCGATACATCCCGTAGGCAGAGTATGCATTTTGGGAATTCAATTCCGAAAATGCATAAAAACTGGTTCGCTGGTTGCCGTTTCCCCCGCCAAATTATCCGCCGTAGCGCTGCCGGACGCGCCGTGTTGTGTACCTTCGCGCCCGTTTTCCAAAAACGCAGCATTTCAAACACCACTCACACCGTGTCCACTTTTCTGAACGAACTCCACCGCCGCCGCACCTTCGCCATTATCGCGCACCCCGACGCCGGCAAAACCACCCTGACCGAAAAACTGCTGCTGTTCGGCGGCGCCATCCAGACCGCCGGCGCCGTGAAGAGCAACAAAATTAAAAAAAGCACCGTGTCCGACTTCATGGAGATCGAGCGCCAGCGCGGTATCTCGGTGAGCACCTCGGTCATGGGCTTCGAGTACCGCGACCTGCAAATCAACATTCTCGATACGCCCGGCCACGAAGACTTTGCCGAAGACACCTACCGCACCCTCACTGCCGTGGACTCGGCCATTGTGGTGGCCGACGTGGCCAAAGGCGTGGAAACTCAGACGGAAAAACTCACCAAGGTGTGCCGCATGCGCGATACGCCGATCATCTTTTTTATCAATAAACTCGACCGCGAGGGCCGCGACGGCTTCGACCTGCTGGACGAGATTGAGCAAAAATTAGGCGTCAAGGTCTGTCCCCTTTCCTGGCCCATCGGCATGGGGCAGCGGTTCAAGGGCGTGTACAATCTGTACGAGCGCAAACTCGTGCTGTTCAATCCGCACGGCAAACAGGACGAGGAGGAAATCGTCGTGTTCGAAGACCTCGCCCATCCCGACCTCGAAAAACACATCGGCGAAAGCGCCGCCCGAATCCTGCGCGAGGAAGTGGAAACCCTTGTGACGGTATACCCGCCGTTCGACAAGGCCGCCTACCTGCGCGGCGACATCTGCCCGGTGTTTTTCGGCTCGGCGGTCAATAACTTCGGTGTGAAAGAACTGCTCGACTGCTTCGTGGACATCGCGCCCACGCCCCGGCCCCGCGAGACGGAGGAGCGCCTCGTCCAGCCCGAAGAGGACAAGTTCAGCGGTTTTGTGTTCAAGATTTTCGCCAACATGGACCCGCGCCACCGCGACCGCATCGCCTTCGTGCGCGTGTGTTCGGGACGGTTTGAGCGCAACAAAAACTACCGCCACGTGCGTCTGGAGCGCGAGTTCAAGTTCCCGGCGCCTACGATGTTCATGGCCAGCAAAAAGACCCTGCTGGAGGAGGCCTATCCCGGCGACGTGGTGGGCCTGTACGACTCCGGCAATTTCAAAATAGGCGACACACTCACCGAGGGCGAGGTGCTGCATTTCAAAGGCATCCCCTCGTTCAGCCCCGAGCAGTTCCGCTATGTGGAAAATGCCGACCCGCTCAAGCAAAAGCAGTTTGCCAAGGGCCTCGACCAACTCATGGACGAGGGTGTGGCCCAGATGTTTGTGCGCCAAAGCGACGGGCGCCGCATCATCGGCACGGTAGGCCAACTCCAGTTCGAGGTGATCCAGCACCGCTTGGAAGCCGAGTACGGTTCCAAATGCCGCTACGAACCGGTCAACCTGAACAGGGCCTGCTGGGTTAGCAGTGACGACCCCAAAGCGCTGGAGGAATTTCTCGAGCGCCGCAAGCGCGACATCGCCCGCGACATCCACGGTGATCCGGTGTTTTTGGCCGAAACCGCCTGGGTGCTGCAAACGGTGCAGGAGAATTTCCCGAAGGTGCGGTTCCGGTTTACGTCGGAAGGGTAGGGTTTTTCTTTTCACCGCAGAGTCTCGGATGCGCATATTTTGCGTCCGCTCCGTTTGTCATCTCGTAGAGATCCGTCCGCGCCACGGCGGGCTGCCACGTGTGGCTGCCCATTTAGATCGGACGGGTCTCTACGAGATGACAAACGCGGTGTATACAAAGCCGCTATTTGCGCCGTGCGCGCGCACGGCGCAAAAAAACACTCATTCCATTTTCACGACCCGGATCACTTCCCGGATTTTCCCGCCCTCAATCTGCAAAAAATATACGCCCGCAGCGAGTCCAGCACCGGTCATGGCGCCGTGGTTTTCCTGAAAAAACTCCTGCGTACGGACGAGGCGTCCATCCACCGAAAAAAGTGTCAGCCGGAAATCTGCCGCCTCGGGCATTTTCACCTGAAGCGTTTCCCGGAAGGGGTTGGGCAACACGACGACGGACCCGCTCGAACCGGGCGCATCGGTGCCGGTACTTTTGTCAAAACGATATACTTCGATGCTGTCGTTGTGGTCGTAGGTTACGATAAATTTATCGGCCAGTCCTTCCCGGCGATCCAGCACGGCCTCTTTGGCGCCGGGAAACTCGTACAAAAGCGCCCCGTTTTCATCCACGCAGCGCACCAGCACCTTGCCGGCGGCATCCCTGGTTGTATAGAAAAACTCGAATTTATTGCCTGCGGAAAACCGCCCTCGGGTGCTTCCCAGTGCCCATGCGTCGGTCACATTAAGCGTTTTGTGCAGGGCAAACTGGCTGTCGTACACCCGAACATCCGCCGTCCCCGAAATATGGACGTCCTGAAAATACTCCGAACCGTCGGGCGCTACCCGGTGCTCCACCCGGCCCTCAAAGGTGTGGATCGGCTGCAAGGTAGCCGCGTCCACCAGCACCGTTTGCCACTGGCTTTGATCGCCGTAGCGCTGCACGAGTATCTGGTCGGGCAGCCCCGGCAGCCGGCTGAGCGGGCAATACTGTGCGGGCATGGAAAAAAGTACGTTGCCGTTTTCCTGCACCACTTCGCAGCGGCAGCAATTCCCCTGCGCATCGGGAGTAGCCATTTTCCGGGCGCCGAAAAACTCCAGCAGGTTGTCCGGATTGAAATCGTGCTGCGAGACATTGGATAGTCCGACAAAACCCGGTGTCGGCAGGTTGACGGTTTTCACCAACTGGTGCTGCGCATCGAAAAAATGAAAGCCGTCGAAGTTGCTGCGGTTGTACAGCAGGTAGCGCTCGCCGTCATTCGGGAACACCAGGCGTGTCAGCAGCAAATCTGATGAAGAACCGTAGTTGTGCTCCGGTGTCAGGCCCGGAAGTGCCAGCACCGACCTGCGGGAAATCACTTTGGGCGCCACTCCCGGCAAGCGGCTGAGCAATACCGGTCCGTGGCCCAGTTCTTTTGATAAGCCGTTGTCGTCGAGAAACGTATTTCCAATGGCGATTCCCATGCCGGCATCGAGCCAGTAGTACAGCACCTCGATACCGGGGTCGCTGTCCACGATTTTTTCGGTCACGGAATAGTTACTGCAATCCATGCCCGCCGTAGCGACCGGGATGAACAGTTTTTGCACGTGCAGGGAGTCGCGCACACTCAGGTCGCAGGCGAGGTTGGGCCGATAAAGCCAGGTCTCGCCCGATACGTCGAGCACTGTGCGTAGCAGGTATCCGCGTTGGTACGTATGTTCGAGTTTGATTTGGGCGGTGGCAGTTTGGGCCAGCGCGAAGGCAAGACTGAAAAGGCAACATTTTTTCATGGTGCGGAAGTTTGTTGTAAAAGAAAGCGAACGTGGACAAGAACGGTTTCGAAAATGAAATGGCTGCCCGCTACAGGGTGCGATTTCACCACAGATTCACATAGATTGACTCAAATAAATCTGTGTGAATCTGTGGAATCTGTGGTGAAAACTACTTCGCGTGGTAAGCCCCCGTAGTTATGCTTTGTTTACCTTCGCGTATGTTTTTGAACGCCAACCCCAGACCTTCCAGGTTTCAAAATCTGGAAGGTCTGTCACGTCCATACCGTTTCTACAGCGCCCTTTTTGCGGCCCTCACCACCCTGTTTTTCGCCTGCGGCAAAGACCCGCTCCCCCTGCCCGTATTCCGCGAATTGCCCGTGCCGACCACCGACGACCTGACCTCCGTGTGGTTCACCGACAGCCTGCACGGCTATGCCACTGCCGGTACGCCCTGGCAGCGTGGCGCCATTCTGTCCACTGCCGACGGCGGGCAAACCTGGCAAACCGACACCCTGCTGAGCAACCGCATGGAGTGCGTCATGTTCGACGCTGCTGGAAGCGGATACGTGTGCGGCATGGACGGACTTGCCCTCGTGCGCTGGGTAGGTGAGCCGCACTGGCATCCCTTCCGCATGGACTACGCCTGGAGCCGGGGTTGTTTTTTCTGGAACCAACGGCACGGCATCATCGTGTCCGGCGAAGGTTTTGAGACCGGAAAGGCGCGAAAACTCGGCCCAGATGCGATCTGGTTTCAGGATACCGTGCATCAGTTTCCCAATGCGCTGAGCGCCGTGTGGCTGTCCGACTCGCTCACCGCGCACGCCGTCGGCTTGGGCTGGGTACTCCGCTCCGACGACGGCGGCCGCTCCTGGCAGCGGCTCCCGCACACCGGCGATTTTTTCCGCTCCGTGCATTTCCCCACACCCGACACCGGGTACATTTGCGGCCACAACGGCACGATTCTGAAAACCACCGACCGGGGTCGAAATTGGCAGGTCATCCGGGAAGGCGGCGCCTTCGGCAGCGCAAGCCAACCCTTCCGGGCGCTGTGGTTTACCTCGGCAGAACGCGGGTATGCAGCGGGCGACGGTGGCTTGCTGTGGCGCACCGAAAACGGCGGCGCCGACTGGTCGCCCCTGGCCGGACTGCCCGAATCCGCCGACGCTTCCGACGTGTTTGTACTCGGCCACCGCGGCTGGATCACGACCGACGGCGGGCGGATGTTTTACTTCGAGGAGTAGCCTTGCAAAAGAAAATTTTGCTATGCTGCTAAAAAATGCCCTACCTTTGCACCATTATTTTTCATTGAAGATGCTTTTGCACTCGACATACGCAGTTTTGCGCCCCAAAACCGCTCTATCGTAGCGACGTGTAAGACCCTTCTGATTTTTTTACACGTTATTTTTACACATGACTTTTGATCAACTCGGGCTTTCCCAGCCCATCCTTCGCGCCGTGAAAGCCGAAGGATATGACACCCCTACGCCCATCCAGGTACAAGCCATTCCCCTCGTACTCGAAGGGAAAGATTTGATGGGCTGCGCCCAAACGGGCACCGGCAAAACGGCCGCATTCGGCCTGCCTATTCTTCAACTGCTCGATGGACGCCCGGCCGCATCACCCCGCCGCATTCGTTGTCTCGTGCTCACCCCTACCCGCGAACTGGCCCTCCAGATCGGCGAGAGTTTCACCAATTACGGCAAGTACACCAACCTGCGCAATACCGTCATTTTCGGCGGTGTAGGCCAAAAGCAGCAAACCGACACCCTGGCGCGCGGTGTGGACATCCTGGTGGCCACGCCGGGCCGTCTGCTTGACCTGATGCAGCAGGGCTTCGTCTCCTTAGCCAACATCGAAATCTTCGTGCTCGACGAGGCCGACCGCATGCTTGACATGGGCTTCGTGCACGATGTGCGCCGCGTATTGGCCAAACTGCCCGCCAAACGCCAGTCGCTGTTTTTCTCGGCTACCATGGCGCCCGAAATCGTCAAACTGGCCTCGGGTATCCTCACCGATCCCAGTCACGTGGCCGTAACGCCGATCGCCACCACCGCCGAAACAGTGCGCCAGTCGGTGTATTTCGTGGAAAAAAAGGACAAGAAGTACCTGCTCATTGATCTGCTGCAAGACCCTGCCATTGAGTCCGCTTTGGTGTTTACCCGTACCAAACACGGCGCGAATAAACTGACCCAGGACCTCGTGAAGGCAGGCATCCACGCCGAGGCCATCCACGGCAACAAGTCCCAGCAAGCCCGCGTACGCGCCCTGCAAGGGTTCAAAAACCGCACGATCCGCGTATTGGTCGCCACGGATATTGCCGCTCGCGGCATTGATATTGACGAACTGTCGCACGTGGTCAACTACGAACTGCCCAACATACCCGAGTCCTACGTGCACCGCATCGGCCGCACCGGTCGCGCGGGTTTTTCGGGCACGGCCATTTCGTTTTGCGAAAGCGAAGAGCGCCCGTTCCTGAAGGACATCCAGCAACTGATCCGCCGCGAAGTGCCCGTAGTGACCGGGCATGACTACGAATCGGCCAACTCGGCGCCTATCCCGGTGTTGCCGCCCAAGGGGCAGCGCCCGGCGCCGGCAGCCAGAACGCAAAACAGCCCTGCTGCACACAGCCCTGCGCAAAAAACCAATGCACCACGCCCTGCGTTTGCGAATCCTGCTGACCCGGCTGCTCCGACCGAGGGATCAAAAAAGCGCCGCCGCAAACGCTTCGGAAACGGCGGTTGGGGAAAGAAAAGCGGAAATACCGGCACATCCTCTTCGATGCGGATGGCGTAATTTTTTTATACATAGATGCGCAGAGTTTTTTACCTCTCTGTGCATCTATGTGCGCTTGAAACCGCCAGTGACCCAAATGGGTTACTGCAGGATCACATCACCCACTTTTTCAACGTCGCCGATTTCCCCATCAGGGTAATCGTACCCACGGACATCGCGATAGCCAATACGGCTACCAGCGGCCCTGCAATAGCGGGGTGCAGCGGGTAATTAAAAAAGTTGTGCGGGTTGATGTGCAGCCCGAAGATGTAGCCGTTTTTCAACACGTCCAGAATGATCGGGTGCACGAAATACACGCCGTAACTGACCTCGGCCATGTACAGGACTGCCTTGTGTACACGCGGGTAGCGGTTGGCAAACGTATCCCAGTCAAAATCTTTCAGG
Source organism: uncultured Saprospiraceae bacterium (assembly GCA_964392655.1). Taxonomy (GTDB): domain Bacteria; phylum Bacteroidota; class Bacteroidia; order Chitinophagales; family Saprospiraceae; genus M3007. The sequence continues at coordinate 14,904 of CAYMQY010000014.1, read as the reverse complement.
AACAGGAACAGGGCGCCGGTCATCAGGAGCACATTCGGACTGGCGTACACAAAAAGTGTCTCGTTGTACGTGCCCTGATGCACCGTCAGCCACCAGGTGCCGTATGCCGTAAGCAAAGGCATAAGCAGGGCAAGCGGGTAAGCGATGCGTTTCCAGTTCCAGGCAATGGGGAATGCGCTCAGGTAGTAGCCCAGCAGGTAGTAGCCTACATAGCCGAACCACGCGAAGTGTTTGACAATGAATACACCTGGCAGAAAGTGGTGCAGGGCGTTGAAAAAAAGGATCAGCGCCAGATAGTATTCCACTTCCGCCCGGGTGGCTGTTCGGGTAAAAACCCGGAGCGCCGGTGTCAGGATGTACAGCCCGGCGATCATCGGTATAAACCAGAGGTGGAAATAAATATCCTGGTAAAAAATCACATCCACCACCCGCCCCCAACTCGGTCCGGTGCCAAAATACAACTCGCCGCGAAACAGGTACAGCGCATACACCGTGCCCCAAAACGCGAACGGCACGAGCACGCGCCGGAGACGTTTGCCGAGGAACAACCGGAGCGGTTCAACCTCACGGGTCGGGCGCAGTAGCAGCGCGCCGCTGATCATGATGAAAAAGGGGGTGGCCCAGCGCAGGTGGCCGTAAAAAATATCCGAGGTGATAAAATTCACATCCATCGGTGTGGCCGGGTTGTACTGATACAGGTACACCCCGATGCTGTGCATTTGCACGACGGCACAGGCAGCAATGGCGCGGATGTAGTTGGCGTACAGGCGCTTTTGTTTCATGGGCGGAGCGTCGGCCAGGGGGATCGGTCGCTCCAGTTCTTGCTTCGGCGAGGAATTGTCCATCTGGGCGCAAGAATAGGGCATTTTGCTGAATCCTGCCGCCGGCTTTTGGCGCTTGGCTAATGGCTTGCATGTTCCGAATGGTTCGGTGCATTTTACATTTTTGTCATTTTGAAAAAATCCGTCCGCTCTACGAATTCAGCCAGGCGGGAGACTCTGTGCGTTCGTCACCCCGGGGTATTCATTTGTCGGTGAAGCCGGGTTTTTCCGCTGTTTTTTCGAGGTGCCACTTGATTTTCCGAAAAACATAATGCTACCTTTGTGGTATCATTTCAATATCATTAAAACATCGAAAACAAGTCATGGAAAAGATTGTAAAACCTGCGTCTGGTTGGGGTATGCTGGCCCTCTGCCTGTTTATGATAGTCGGCGGCGCTGCTCTGATAATTTCAAAAGTCATCGTCATCGGCGCTGCAGCCATTGTCGTGGCTACTGCGCTCATTTTGCCCGGTTTGATTGCTATCGAGCCAAACAGTACCCGTGTGCTGAACCTGTTCGGTACATATGTCGGCTCCGTCAAGGAAAGTGGTTTCTTTTTTGTCAATCCGTTTTACACCCGGAAAAAAATCTCTACCCGAGCCGTCACGTTCGATGTGCCTGTAGTGAAGGTGAACGACAAACAGGGCAACCCGATCATGATCGGCGCCGTAGCCGTGTACCGGGTAGAAGATACCTTCAAGGCCACGTTTGCGGTAGAGCACTACCAGGAATTTGTCAAAATTCAGAGCGAATCGGCTATCCGAAAACTCGCCGGCATGTACAGTTACGACAACCTCGAGGACGAGGACGCCCTCGTGACGCTACGTACCAACTCCGACGAGGTAAATCATGAACTGGTACGCGAGATCAGCGAACGCCTGGAAATTGCAGGCATTGACGTGATTGAGGCCCGCATCAATCACCTCGCGTACGCTACAGAAATTGCCGGCGCCATGCTCCAGCGCCAGCAAGCCACCGCCATCGTGGCCGCTCGCAGCAAAATCGTGGAAGGCGCCGTAGGTATGGTGGAAATGGCCCTCGACCAGCTCTCGAAAAAGAACATCGTGGACCTCGACGACGAGAAAAAGGCCGCTATGGTCAGCAACCTGATGGTCGTCCTTTGTGGCGACAAAAACGCCCAGCCGGTGCTGAATACCGGCACGCTGCATCAGTAAATAATCAAGGTTGGAAGGTTGAAGGGTTAGAGAGTTGGATGGTTGGAAGGTTTCACACAGAGCAGGGACACTTTCCAGTTATCCAACCTTCTAACTCTCCAACCTTCCAACTTTCCTACACTAAAAAAACGCAATGGCTAATAAAAAGAACTTCGTGCTGCGCATAGACGAAGCCACTTTCGAGGCACTCGAAAAGTGGGCTGCCGACGAGTTCCGCAGCATCAACGGCCAGGTGGAATGGATCGTCAGCCGTGCCCTGAAGGAGGCAGGAAGGGAGCCGCGTGCGCGGAAGGTGGAAAAGCCGCCGGAGAAAGAATAAGGCTCAAAACACCACGCCTGCATTGGTCGAGATCAGTTCCGCAGTCGTGCTGTGCGCTTTCAGGGAAATACCGAGGTGGCAGCGCAGCGGCGTGCTGAACATGGGGGGCAAATAGTACCGCACACTGAGTTTGCTGTACCATGGTTCCGGAACCACGCGACTCAGATGGCCCCGCAGATAAAAACCGGCCAATACCTGCACCCCGAGATTTCCGAACAGAAACTCGTCGGCCACTGCCACCGCCAGCCGCGTAGCGCCCTGCTGTGCTTCCGTTTTGGTTTTAAATTCAGAACTGCGCAAACCGAACGCGTACACCGCCTGGTTGTACTCATAGTCCAGACCCAGCAGTACCCGATTCACGGAATTTACCCGAAAATAACCCGCAGCGAATAGGCCCCAAACCGGGTAACGCGGCCCGTCGTACACCGAATACTCAATGAGGGCAAGGCTGCCTGCTGCGATTCCGCCCCAGCGCCGCGCCACCTGCTTCGGCTCGGATGCCGGTAAAAAATCCGCCTCACGGATTCCGCCCGGTGACCAGGTCAGAGCCACAAAACCGCCGGGCAGGTTCACTCCAAAATTGGGAAGCGCCGAAGCGCCGTTGGAAAAATGGCTAAGCGCCCCGCCGGCCTGCACGCGCCAGTGCGCATCGAACCGGTACTCGCCGCCCAGCCGGAACTGGGTGAAATTATTCCAGTGCGAACCGATCGCGTTTTGCCCGGGGTTATCAAAATAGTCATACGGCTTGGTCACATAACCCAAACCCGTGCCCACTCGAAAGGTGGCCAAAAACCTGCCCGTTCGCAGTACCGGCACATCCAGATGGGGCAACACCCCCCAGGCATTGCCGTGCGACCGCTCGCCAAGCCGAAAATATGCAACCGCCACCCCGAACGCCGGGTAACGTTGCCACACCTGCCATGATTTTTTCCCTTGCGTCTGAAACCGGACGCCAAGTTCCTGCCCCCACACCGGCTGTCCGCTTTGGATCGTCGTTTTGGGCGTATGCCGCCAGAGAAAGCCGTAGTAAGTGGTGGCTTCCAGGGCGAGTTGGGCATGGGTAACAAGAGGAAAGAAGAGCAGGAAAAAGGTTGTGCAGATCGTGGGAAGGCAGGCTTTGAGGGAGGGGAAATGGCGTGCGTTGCATCTGGCAACCCCACCACCGGCCCCTCCCCCAAAGGGGAGGGGTGACGTAGTGCCGACAAAGATCTGCGGTTTGGAGGGCATCACGCCCCCCCTCCCCCCTGGGGGAGGGGCCGGGGGTGGGGTCGCCAAACGCAACGCGCGATTCCCCAATACATCCCCGATGTTACTCCACCGTTTCATAAAAATCACCGGTTCCGGCGCCAACGCATCCAAAGCACCACGATCCCAACGATGCTCACGGTGACCAGCCCCAACGAAATGATCTGCGCCTGGCTCATTTTCATGCCGAGGAAGTCGTGCAGCACGTTCACCCGAATTTTTTCAATAAAAAAACGCTCCACGGCGATCAGGATCAGGTACACAAAAAACAATATGCCCGGTACTTTAAGGCGTGTACGCAACACCCACAGGATACCGAAAACCGCCACCATCATCAGGGTTTCGTACAGCGGAGTCGGGTACACCGGCATGGAAAGTTGCATGCAATATTCCCAGGAGCAGCCTTCGATGGGCACGCTCGAAACGGGATCGGTGTACGGGGTATTCAGCACGTTGTGCGGGTAGGTTGTAGCCCAGAAACCATCGGGCAAAAAACTCATCCAGTCGGGTTTGGGCGCCTGATTCACAATGCCCCAGTCGCCGTCGCCGCTCAACTGGCACCCAATACGCCCCACGCCATAGCCGGCCACAAGAGCGGGCGCCACAGCGTCGGCGGCGTGGAAAAATGGAATGCCGTTTCGCCAGATGTAGGTCACCACGGCTATGAAACCCAGCACCAGACCGCCGTAAAATGCCAGTCCGCCACCCGAAAGCAAGGCGCCCGCCGGGTCGCGCAAAAACGACTCCCAGTTATCGAACAGGTCGAACACCTTGGCGCCGACGATTCCACCCACGGCAGCCCACACGGTCATCTCGCTGATCCGGTCGTGCGGCCATACATCCACTTCGCGCGGCTCGGGCTTTTCTTTTCGTTTGCGCCAGGCTTCCCACCAACTCAGTCCGCCGAACAGCGCCGCCCCGAGAATTGCTGCGAGCCAGTGCATTTTTCCCGACAGGATGATCGAAGCCGGGTCCTGCCGAAAGTCCGCAAAATGCTGAATTGCATACAGGCCTTTCCCGCCCACAATCAGGCCGATGAGGGCGTTGCTCGCAATTTCCCAGGGGGTAGCAGGCAAGCCTTCGGTAATGACTACCCGGGTCGGACGGAACAGACCCTCGCGGGCTTTCCGCCGGAGTTCGACGTAGTACGTGACCGCGCTGGCCAGAAAAGCCAGGGCAAGAAAAAAGCCGAAGGTTTTGAACACCGACAGCCAGTTGTCCGGCTCGGTGCCGAGGATGGCATGAAACAGGTACGATAAGTCTGGATACATGCTGGCAAAGGTAGCCGACGCATCGGATTTTGTACCACTACTGCCGGATCATAAAACTTAAAAATAATATCTGGCAGAGGAGTGTCAGGCCGATCAGGGCGTAGGCCAGACGCGGAAAAAAATATATGCCGTAGGCAAAAAAGCGGTCCCAAGCCGGGAACAGCAGCAGCAGCAGAATAACATACCCGGGCAGGAGTCCCACAAGGTTTTGCATCGGCAAGCCGCCCTGATACACCAGAAATATCAGCAGGCTCAGCGCGAGTATTCGTTTGGAGTACAGGTGTACATCCGTTTTTTTAAACAACAAAAACAAGGCAGGCAGGGTCAGGCAGTACCCCGGATGCACCAGCAGAAAAAACAGATAGGCAATGTTGGGCAGGGTATTCGAATCAACCATTCCGCCACGCACAAAAGTGTTCTTGAAAAAATTGAATACCGACCAGTCCAGCCAGATCGGGGCAAGGTACAGCCTCCAGTTATCCAGGTTGGCCAACACGCCCAAGACCGCAGAAAATAGCAACACGACACTTGCTGCCCATGCCCACTGCCGCCGCCGCCCGAGTTCCAGCAGCAGGGCCAGCGTCGGCAAAACCAGCAGCGTAGCCAGATCAATCCATAGGTAAACAGCCGTTGCCGCAAAAACGGCAAATCCTGGAGCGTCAAGGTTTCGCTCCTGTTCCAGCGCGCGCAGACCGAAAAACAGCGCAGCCAGCGCAAAGGCCAAACCCGCCGAACCGGACGATCCGGTCATGCCGATAAATAAAAAACAGGATGACAGGGCGAGTGTCAGCACACCATACGTCCAGCGGCTTTTGGCGTATGCCCCGGGCGAAAGCACCCGAATATTTAACTCAAACAGCCAAACCACCACCACTGCCGAAAGCAGAGAAATGGATCCGAAAAAACTGTGTAGCATCCGGCCGTTCTCAGAATTTGCTCACTTTCACGGTCCGGGTTTCGCCATCGCCGAACAGAATACGAACCAGGTAGATGCCCGCAGGCAAATTGGCCATCGGCACTTCGGACAGCATCATGCTGCCCGCAGGAATATTCAGCGTATGCACCAGCACCCCGCTCGCCGAATACAGATGCACCGAAGCGTCCGATTCGTACGCCATCAGGTTCCGGATGTACAGCACCTGCTCCACCGGATTCGGGTACACGGCAAGGGATTCGTCGCGCGGAATATCCAGCATGACGTCCCGCACCTCGGAATAGGCATCCTCTCCCAGCGCGCTCATGCGGCGCACGCGGTAGTGGTTCATGCCGCTCTCCGGGGCGTGATCCATCAGATCGTACCGGTGGCCGTAGCCATCCCCGAAGCCGGCTATTTCCCCTACCGTTTTCCAATCCACTTCGTTCATGGAGCGTTCCGCTACATACCGGTAGCGGACTTTTTCCGGCATGGTCCACCATTCTAATTTCACAGCCGCATTGCTCATGGGCTTGGCATTGAAAATGGTGAAAAACTGCGGGCAGCCGCCCGTACCGGCAGGCGTTACGATGATCTTGATGATGTTGCTTTCCAGAAAGTGCAGGCAGTTCTCGCGGCGTACACAGCGCATGAAATACGCCGTTTCGTACAGCGGGCCGGGCTGGTATACCGAGTCCGTAGCACCGGGAATAGCCGCCCAGGTCCATTGTCCCTGGCTGGTTTTGACATATTGCATCCACACATACTGGAGTTTTCCGCTGCCACCCTGCGGGGGAAACAGGGGATTGCCGTACAACAGCGCAGGTGTTTCGCCTTCGCAAATCGTCTGGTTGCAACAGATCAGTCCGGCTTTTGTGACGTTATCACAAATCACATGAATGCCCGCATCGGTGCACAGGGTATCGCCCTGACCGGCTACGATAGTGATGGGGTCGGTGGTGCCGTTGCTTTTGGCGTCGCTGTCCTTGCAGGGGTTGTTCACCTTGTTTTTTCCGGTAAATTCATACCCCGTGGGCAGGCCGCTGAACCGGACCATGTATTTGCCCGGAGCAATGCATGCAAAGGCGTACTTGCCGGAAGTGTCCGTCATCACGGTTGCCACAAGAATATCGTCGTTGGTGCCGAAAAGCGTATCCGGCCCGGGCTGAAACAACCTGACCGTGATGCCCGGCACGCCTTTCTCCGTCGGGTGCTGGGCGCCGTCCTGGTCATTGTCGTACCAGACAAAATCACCCAGCGTAGTGCCGCCGCCGCCGGAAACCTGAATGGTCACCCCGGCAGAAGCGGAGCACCCGTTGGCGTCCGTCACAGTCACGGTGTGCATGCCCTGGGAAAGATTGACCGCCGTGGCAGTGGTTTCGCCATTGTCCCAGGCGTATGTGAACGGCGGCGTGCCATTTGTAGCGGCAGCGGTAGCGCTGCCGGGACCGGAACAACTGGCGTCCGTCACATTCACGATGCTCACCGCGGGCAGTGGCGGCGCGGGAAGCGTCACCGAGGCCGTACCCGTGCAGCCGTTGCTGTCGGTAGCCGTCACGGTGTAGGTGTCGGGCGCCAAACCGGAGTTGACCGGGCCGGAAAAACTGTTTGACCACGCAAACGTCAGCGGCGGTGTGCCACCCGATCCATTTGCCTGAATTGAGCCGAGACTGATACAGGTGGCTTGTGCGGTCACCGAAAGAGTCACGGTGGGTGTGGGAGGCTGGGCAATGACAACGGTATCCGTGGCGGTGCAGCCGCCGGCGTCGGTGGCCGTCACGATGTGTTGGCCCGGATTGAGGTTCGCCGCCGCCGCAGTGGTTTCGCCGTTGCTCCAGAAATAGGTGAACGGCGGGGTGCCGCCCGAGGCCGAAGCCGTGGCGCTGCCGGGTACCAGGCAGGTTGCGTTGACGACCGAGGTGATGGTCACCGACGGAATTGGCGGGGAAGCAAGCGCAACGGTGGCCGTAGCCGTACAGCCGCCGGAGTCGGTGGCGGTGACGGTGAAAGTACCAGCGTTCAGATTGGTCGCCGTTGCGTTCAGGCTTCCGCTGCTCCAGGCAAAGGTGTACGGCGGGATACCCGACGAAGCCGTAGCCGTGGCGCTGCCCAATGCCGAGCAGGTCACCGGCGCCGCTACATTGGCCGTCACTGCCGGCGGAGGTGACTGAACCACGGCAACCGTATCGGAAGCGGTGCAGCCGGTAGCATCGGTTACTACCACGATATTCGACCCGACGGCAAGGTTCGTGGCCGTCGCGGTGGTGTCGGTACCGTTCCATACAAATACATACGGAGTGGTTCCGCCCGAAGCCGTAGCCGTGGCGCTGCCGCCGGTCAGGCAGGTAGCCGGACCGGTAGGCGTCGCCGAAACCGACAGCGTGGAAGGCAACTGAACGATGGTCGCCGTCGCTGTTCCGGTGCAGCCCGTGGGCACGTCGGTGATGGTGACGGTATAGGTACCGGCGGCCAGACTGTCGGCTGTTGCCGTGGTGTCGCCGTTGCTCCAGACGTAGGTAAAATTACCGGAGCCGCCGGCTGCCGAAGCGGAGGCGCTACCGCCCTGAAGGCAAAGCGCGTCGCCGGTTTTGTCGGTCGTGACATTCAGCACCGTGTTGTTTCCCGGAATATCCACATCCAGCAGGAACTCGCAGCCGTTGGCGTCCGTGACCACGGCGCTCACCGGACCGGCCGGGCCGGTGGTGGTGAAGGTGGTGTCGCTGGTATTCCAGAGCACGGTGTAGCCCGGCGTACCGCCCGAAGGCGATACCGTGGCGCTGCCGGGAGCACCACAGGCGGCGGAGGTGAAGGTGGTCAGCACATCCAGCGCGGGCGGTTCCACGACGGTTGCCGAAGCGGAATTCGAGCAGCCGTTGACATCCGTGACGGTCACCGTGTAGGTGCCCGGCGGCAGGTTGGGCAGGACTTGTGTGGACGGAAGACCGGGACCCCAGTCGAACGAGTAGGGTGGGGTGCCGGTCATGGGGCCGGCATACACTGAGCCGTTGTTGTCGCCAAAACAGGGAATATTCGTGGGTATGGCCATCAGCCAGATGCCTTCGTTTTGGAAAAAGACCGTGTTGTTGCCCACGGCGGTGCAGCCGTTGAAATCGGTAACCGTGACGGTGTACGGGCCTTCGGTCAGGCCGATGATCTGGGCGGCATTGCCGTTGTTGCTCCATTCGTAGGAATACGGGGCGGTGCCGCCGGTGGGTACGGCCGTGGCGGTACCGTCGGGAGCGATGCCGCAAATCTGGTCTTCGGTCGATACTGCTACGCTCAGCAGGTTGGGCTGAATGATCGAAACGGTACCGACGGCCGTGACGGAATTGGCATCCGTGACTGTGACGGTGTAGTTCCCGGCGCACAGGCTGTCGAGCGACGCGCCTGCGTCGCCGGTGCTCCAAACATAGGTGTACGGGAATGTGCCGCCGAGTCCGACGGCAGTAGTTGAGCCGTCGCAACGGCCAAAGCACGACACATTTGTTTGAATAAACGTTACGCTGACCTGGGCTTCAAGCAAGGCAGGCAGTGCCATAAGCGTCAGGGCAAACAAACGCATTCGTAGGAAAGAGAAGTCAATATGTATTTTTCCCATGGGAACAGGGTGTTTTTTCAATAGACAGAAATACCGGGGAGAAAAATCTCCAATAAACTTGCCAAGATGCTCCGGCAAGCGTTGCTGCTTTTCACGAAGGGGGGAAACGCGATTCGGGTGGCCAAGCGAGAATATGGCCAACCGGCTACAAATGTAGGCTTACCGTTCGCCGCTGTGCAAGGTTGGCAGGCAATTATTAAAAAATTCCAGGTTCGGGTCGAATGCCAGATATCCGGAACAAGGGAATTGACCGGTACCGGCATTTTCCTGAAAATACTGCTTATGCGGTAGGAGCGTGGGGAGCACTTATTTCAGATTCAGCATCTCCAGCACGCCCACTGCCGGTTTTTCCAGAAAGACCAACGGATGTTCCCGCACATCCTCCACCACATCGGCGGGATACACAAACGCGCGGTCGCGGAAAATCTCGCGCAGTTCGGCGGCGTCCAACGCACTGATTTTGGAGGCGAAGAGTTCGGCTTTTTCAAAACAATACTGGAGCCGGTCGAGCAAAAACTGAAAATCCTTGACCCAGATGACGGCATCGGCAGGCAACACGCGGAACAGCGCCACTTTCTGATCCTGCCGGAAACGCGTGTTTAGGTTGGGCACAATGCGTACGCTGCCGATGGTTTGTCTGGACAACTGCGTGAGCGGATCGAAGGTGCGAATGCTTTCCACTTCGTCGTCGAACAGTTCGATACGGTAGGGGAACTCGTTGCCGTAGGAAAACAGGTCCACGATGCCGCCCCGGATGCTGAATTGACCCGGCTCGTACACGAAATCGGTGCGCTCGAAGCCGTACTCCACGAGTACCTGCATGACGAAGTCCATGTCGAGTTTTTCGCCGGTGGCCACCTCGATGCGGCTTTTGGCCAGCACCTCGGGCGATACCACTTTTTCAAACAACGCCTCGGGGTAGGTGATCACCGCAAATCGCCCTGCGTCGGGCGCCGTGATGCGGTTGATCGTTTCCGAGCGTTGCAAAATCTGAGTCGGATTCAGGTCGTCGAAGAACGCCGGGCGTTTGAAACTGTCGGGGAAAAAATGCACGGCCTGCTCGCCAAGGATGCCCTGCAGGTCGTTGAGCAGGTAAGCGGCTTCTTCCTTGCTTTCGGCGATGAACAGGACCGCGGACGCCTGGCGTCGCCCGGATGACGTGACGGTAGCAGCAACGGCAAAGGCCAGTTGGGCACCGGTCAAGCCCGTCAGGTGGATGCGGGCGCCCGATTCCTGCAGGGCTTGGGCCAATTGTGCGGCAGCGGGATGTTCGCGGTAGCGTTCGAGGAGGTGGCTGATGTTGCTCACGGGGCAAAGGTAGTGGGCATTTTGTCGGTTATGATCCGGTAAATGCCGGGTATTTTGTCGGTTACAATCCCCGAAATACCAAAATCACACCTTCCGATATACTTCCAGCCACTTTTTCCGATACTTGCGCACGCTTTCGTTTTTCCACACATGGCACAAAAAAACAAAATTCGCCGCCCTGCCGAAAAGCCCGCCCGCCCGGCATCTCCATCGGCCAAACCGAAACCGCCGGCCACGCCAACCGACTATGCCGCTCTCGCTGCGACGTGGGCGCCGCGCCTGCTTTTGGCCTTGCTTGCCGTCGGGTTGCTGGTACGCATCCTGAATATTTCGGCGCTCAGCCTTTGGGTGGACGAGTATGTACACGTGCTGCGCGCCAAAAATTTTGTGGAAAGCAGCGGCCCGCTACTTACCGACGACAACAACGGCATCCTGCTCACGGTAGCCATGCTGCCGTTTTTTGCCACGTTCGGCGCCGGCGTATTCTGGGCGCGATTTCCCAATGTACTGCTTGGCGTGGCGCTGATTTATGTGGTGTACCGGGTAGGTACGCGGCTGTTCAATCGCTACGTCGGGTTGTTTGCTGCGGGCGGCGCCACACTGTCGCTGTACCTGATTTTCTGGTCGCGGATATGCCGGAACTACATGCCGCTTGCCGTTTTTTACCTGCTGCTCGGGGTCGTGTTTCTGCTTGCCTTTGAGGCGAAAACCGATCGGGAGTCTGGCGATCGCCTCGCCCGGGCGGGCATTTCCAAAAAACACCTGTTGTTGCTGCCGGTGCTGGCACTGCTGTCGTTTTTGTCGCACCAGTTGACCTTTTTCTTTGCGTTCACGGTCGGCGTATATGCGTTGATCCGCCTGATCGGCACGTACCGTGTGGGCGGCGAACGCACCGAACGCGTAAAATTTGCCTGGCTGACCGGCCTCACACTGCCGCTGTTGCTCGCGGTATTCGTGCCGCCATTGGGCGAGGCGCTGAAAAATGCCCTGCAACCGCTACTGTTGTCCAACATTGCCGAATGGGCCATACCCGACTGGGGGCGGCTGGGCGCACTCACAAGCGCCAAACCGCTGGAAGCGTTTAACCTGTACAACAGCCTGCTGCTGTACGACCTGAACCTGCTGTACGTGCCGGCCCTGCTGGGTTTTGTGGCGGCGTTTTGGGTGCGTCCGAAGGCGGGATTGTGGTTGGTTTGCAGTTTTGTGGTGCCGTTCCTGTTGCTGAGTTTTGTGTTCCGGGAGCCGTTTTTGCGGCGCTATCTGATTTTTGCCTACCCGTACCTGCTGATATCGGCGGGGGTGTTTTTTTACGCGGCCTGGCAGTATTTGCGCAGCAAAGTCTGGCCGGATATGCCGGCATCTGCGCTTGCGCTGCCGTTTGCATTGCTTCTGTTGAATACCCGTTGGTCGTCGGTAGCCGATATGGCGCTGGCGCGCAAACTTGAAGGCAATGTGGTAGACGAGCGTGTGGTAAACTGGTCGTTTACCAACTGGAAAGAAGCCTGCGACTATGTGTCCAAAAACCGCCAACCCGGCGACGTGATCATGGCCACCGTGCCCACCGCGGCGGCGTACTACCTGAATCAGGACTCAGTGCTGTGGTTCCGGCAGGCCTACTACGACAATGCCGAAAAGCGCTACAAACTGAACGCCCCCAACCCCGGCGGCGGCCCAAGTGCAGCCTCGTTCGAAGACCTCGTGCGCACCGTGCAACAGTCGCCCCGTGGCTGGCTGCTGGCCGACTACTACCTCGAAAACGTGTTCACCGACGAGCGCGCCCTGCTGTGGCTGTACCAAAATATGCACTACTACCCCGAAGCTACGCCCAAAGGAGCCATGATGGTATTCGGCTGGGATCATTCCCAACCCAAACCCGAGCGCCAGAACCTCGTGGTGGAATTAGGCTGCGTGGACAACAAAATCGAGTCCAAGGAGTACCACATGACCCTGCCCGAGTCGCTATTTTCCCTCAATCAGATCGAACTCGCCGTACGCGCTTCCGGCGTGGACAGCAACCAGGAAGGGCTGGTGGTGCTGAACGGAGAAAATGCCGTGCGGCTGCCGCAGAACCAGGGTTCCGGCGTGGAAGAAACCGTGCTGACCATCCAGCGCGAATGGCTGCGACCGGGCAGCAATTCCATTCAGATCATGTACGAGCCGGAAGTGCCCAGGGATCCGCGCAAGGGGTTCACGGTGTATTTTTTGGGGATTTCGGGGAAATAAAATCGCTACCTTCGTGGCGTGGGAGTGTCATGGAGGCTCACAGAGGGAATGGAGGCTCACAGAGTTTTTTTCTGACTGAGCGTGGACGGATTCCTTCAGAATGACAAAAAACTCTGTGAGCCTCTTTTTGCTACATGAGCCTCTGTGACACTTCCACGCCATGTCGGGAAATCTTAAAAACGAAACCATGTCCAACCCAACCGTTACGCCCAACACCCAGCCCCCCGCCGGCGCGTCAGGCGGGTATGACCCCATCAAAATGCTGCGCGATTACCTGGCCGCCACTACGGATGCGCCGCCGCATTTCGGCAATTTTCTGATCAACCGCCTCGGCGACCAGATCACGTGGTACGACAAAAAAAGCGGTTATTTTAAGCGAAAATGGGAGTCGGCCCGCCGCTGGGTTATCATTCTATCGGCAGCCATTCCGTTTTTGGTAGGACTGATCGGCTTGACCTTCGGCGATGGACAAACCAACCCGGTCTTCGATCTGATCGTAAAAGTCATCGTCGGCGCTGCGGGCGTGACCATTGCCATTCTGGAAGGGTTCAATTCGCTGTACAAAAGCCAGGAGCACTACATTGACTACCGCATGACCGCTGAAAAACTGCGCCAGGAGTTTTCCTTTTTCATGGGGCGGAGCGGCCCGTACACGGGCCTTTCCAACGACGGCGCGTTTACCTTGCTTGTGTCGCAATCCGAAGACATCATGGCCAAGGAAAATAACAAGTGGGCTGAAATTTCGCGTCAGAACGACAAAGCCACCGCGTCTGATGATATCCAGAATGCCGTGAAAGCGTACCTGGAAAAACACGGCGTAACGCTCGTGCCTGCCGCTACGGCGTCGGGTGGGCAGGCGACACCAGCGCTGGAGACACCCGCCCAGCCGGAAGGGCCGGTACCGACTGAACCGGCGACCCCGACAGAAACTCCGGCTGCGCCTGAAGTTCAGGCTCCGACCCAACCCGAGGTTGTCGTGTTGCCTGAAGAGGGTATTGACCCGGCAGACCGGAATCCGGAGGGCACGAATTAAATGATTTTACAGGACGGCCTCGGCCTATTGCAACAAACTCCCCCGAGGCGGGTTAACCATGCTGTTTTACAGTTTGTTATTCCAACCCGTGTTTGAATATGCCCACCTGGTACAACAGCACCGTCGTAAAAATCGAGCAGGCCGCCCCGAACGTGCGCCGCTTCTGGTTAGAAACCCCCGACGCGCTGCGTCCCGACTTCCGCGCCGGCCAGTTCATCACGTTCGATCTGCCTGTGGGCGAAAAACGCCTGCAACGCTGGCGCAGTTATTCCATCGCCTCCGCCCCGGACGACGACCCCAACCTGCTGGAACTCTGCATCGTGCGCGCGCCCGACGGACTGGCTACGCGCTACCTCTTCGACGACGTGCAGCCGGGCACCGCCCTGCGCTGGAAAGGCCCCGAAGGCACGTTTTGTCTGCCCGACACCCTCGAAAAAGACCTGGCTCTTGTCTGCACAGGCACGGGCGTGGCGCCCTTTCGCAGCATGCTTCGCGATTTGCAGCACAGCGGCAAACCGCACCGAAACATTCATCTCATTTTCGGCGCCCGCACCGAGGCCGACATCCTGTACCGCGCCGAATTCGAGGCGCTCGCCCGCAGCATGCCCGGCTTTCGATACGACGTGGCATTGTCCAGACAACCGGATTGGAGCGGCTACAAAGGCTATGTCCACCAGATTTACCTGGAACACTACGCCCAAAAACGCCCGGACGTGGCTTTCTACCTGTGTGGCTGGGGGAACATGATTGACGACGCCGTCGCGAACCTGCTGATTAAACTGGGATACGACCGCAGTCAGATTATTTACGAATTGTACGGCTGATTGCGCAACGGTTTTTGCTTTGTAACTAATTGCCATGCGCCAGACCGCGAGGCGGTCTGGCGCATGAAAAGTGTTTGCAAACCGAGGATTGCTGCTGATTGCGGTACGATTCGGGAACCTGCTCACCTTCCCGCAGGCGTGTACGTCGTAGAAGTGGTGGCGGACAAAACAGGG
>CAYMQY010000013.1:30775-37227 GCA_964392655.1 uncultured Saprospiraceae bacterium | reverse complement strand
GGATAAATCTGTGAAAATCTGTGGAATCTGTGGTGAAATCGCGTCGCTGTAGGCAAGGCTAAGTTTTTACAATTTTAGAAACAAAAACAACGCATATCAAACACCTGTCACCATGGCAACAACGAACAAAATCACACCTTTCCTTTGGTTCGACAACCAGGCCGAAGAAGCCGCGAATTTTTACGCTTCTGTTTTCAATAATTCAAAAATCGGCAACGTGCTCCACAACGGCGACGCCGTCATGGTTGTGGATTTCACGCTCGACGGACAGCCCTTCAGCGCCCTGAACGGTGGTCCGTTATTTACGCACAACCCCTCCGTTTCATTTTACGTCACCTGCGAAACGGAAGCCGAAACCGATGCAGTCTGGCAAAAACTCGTGGACGGCGGCAGGGCCATGATGCCGCTCGAGCGCCACGACTGGAGCGCCAAATACGGGTTCCTGCAAGACCGTTACGGCGTTTGCTGGCAAATCTCGCTCGGCAATCTGGACGAGGTCGGGGGGCAAAAATTCGTGCCCTGCCTCCTGTTCACCGGCCCGCAAAAAGGCCGGGGCGAAGAGGCCGTCCGGTTTTACACCAGCCTGTTCGGTCGTTCCGGTATCGCCGGAATTTTGCACTACGGCGCCGGAGAAGACGGGCCGGAAGGCTCGGTGAAACACGCGCAGTTCAGCCTGGAAGGCCAGACCTTTATGATCATGGACAACCCGACGGATCAGGCCTACACGTTCAACGAGGCCGCATCTTTCGTGGTACACTGCGATACGCAGGACGAGGTGGACTTTTTCTGGAAAAAACTTACTGCCGACGGCGGTCAGGAAAGTCAATGCGGTTGGCTGAAGGACAAATTCGGCGTGTCGTGGCAAATCATCCCGGAGGCCTTGCCGCGTTTGCTCGCCCATCCCGACCCGGCCACAGCACAGTATGCCATGATGGCCATGATGCAAATGCGGAAAATTGAAATCGCCAAATTGACACAAGACCCCGAAGCGGTGAAAACGGCCATCACAGTTGAAGCAACCGTAAACGCTCCCGTGGAAAAAGTGTGGCACCTGTGGACTGAAGCCTCCCATGTCCAAAACTGGAACAACGCTTCCGACGATTGGCACACGCCCGTTGCCGTGAACGACCTGCGGGTGGGCGGCAGTTTCATGTACACGATGGCCGCCAAAGAGGGAAGTTTCCGTTTTGATTTCGGCGGTATTTACGACGAAGTCGTTGAAAACCAACTCATCGCTTACACCTTGACCGATGGCAGAAAGGTCTCGGTGGCGTTTGAAGCCACCAGCGCGGGCACGCATATTGTCGAAACATTTGAGGCCGAAAACATCCATTCGCTGGAGATGCAGCGCGCGGGCTGGCAGGCCATTCTGGACAATTTTAAAAAATACACGGAGCAACACTAAAACTTCCCTGCTATGAAACAACTCGAGTTTTCCATTCAAATCAATGCCCCGAAAAGCAAAGTGTGGAGCATTCTGCTCGACGACGCCACCTACCGCCAATGGGCCGGCGTGTTCAGCCCGGGTTGCTACGCCGAGGGCGACTGGAGCGAAGGCAGCAAAATCCTGTTCCTTTCCGCCGAGAAAAGCGGCATGTCCAGCATGATCGCCAAACACATCCCGAACGAATTTATCTCGATCCAGCACCTCGGCATGGTCGCCAATGGCGTGGAGGACTTCGACAGTCCGGAGACCAAAAAATGGTCGGGCGCGCTGGAAAACTACACCGCTACCGAGTCCGGCGGCGTCACGGAACTACGCGTCGAGATGGACACGGTTGCCGACCATGAGGACTATTTTCAGGAAACCTGGCCGAAGGCGCTGCAAAAGGTGAAAGAACTGGCGGAAGCACATCTATAGCCGACTCCGCGTTGTCATTTTGAAAAAATCCGTCCACTCTACGAGGGTCTTATGTGCATAAAACACCTGTAGAGTGGACGGATTTTTTCAAAATGACAAAAATCAATTCGCCGGCTTGTACCGCGCCACGGCATTTTTGAGCGGCGGCACCGTCTGCAAGTACGCCCAGATGGCGTCCACCTCCGTATCCGTCAGCGTCGTGTGCGGGAACATCGGGTAATACAGCGGCCCGCCCTTGGGGCTTTTACCGTACTTGACGGCGTCGCGGAACTGTTCCATCGTCCACGTGCCAATACCGGTTTCTTTGTCCATGGTGATGTTGGCAGTCGGCACCAACTCTCCTTCGAAGTTAAGCATAGGGTTGCCGCCGCCGTAAAAGCCGAGGCTTTTTTCCGGGTGGATGGGGTCTTGTTTGGCAAAGTCGGCAGAGTGGCAGGCATAACATGCGCACAGCCCGTCAGCGACATACCTGCCGAACGCAACCTTGTCCGTCGTGTCGGGAATCGTGATCGCCTGCTCGGGTACCGGCGGCGGGAACATGGCGATGTTGCACAAAAACTTCATAAACAGGTTGAACTCATTCGGCGGGTATTCGCGGGAATCTGCGGCCAACAGCGGGTCGTCGGAGCGCAGCCACGCGATGACGCTGTACAAATCCTCGTCGGCCATAAGCGGGAACTTGGGCATGAACGGCGGCGACCAGCGTTCGTCCTTGTGAATGCCGGTGCGGAGGAAGTAGTACAGTTCGCCGTCCGTCCAGGCGCCGATTCCGTGCTCGCGGTCGTTGGTGATATTGAGCGAATGTACTTTGCCGAACACCGCCGGAATATCGGGCATGTCCCGGCCGGTCAGGCGTCCCGTGGCCTTGTCCTTGTGGCATTCGTTGCAGAGCAGGGTAGCGATTTTGGCGCCTCGCGCCACGCGCGTACTGTCGGGTTCCACCTTCAGGGCAGAAATTTCGGGGCCGGGTGCATACGGATACGTGGGTATTCCTTTGAAGTAGAGGAATGCGAGCGCCGCGCCAATCAGGAGAACGAGCACACCGAGGGTGTAGCCAAGGATTTTGAACAAGCGTTTCATAAGCAGGTGTAGTTTTGTTTTGAAAAAAATTCACGCTAAGTACGGCAGTTCCTGAAAAATGGATTGGAGCCGATAAAAGTTTTTTCAAAAATATATTCCGGCCCACACCAATCGGTATTTTTGGCCCGAAAACGAAATTTGGTGAAAACCACCTTGTCACCGGTATTTTCCGAGCAGGCGCTGATCGAACGCCTGCAACTGGGCGAACGCGCTGCTTTTGCGGAGCTGTACGACCGCTACGGCAGAAATCTGTATGCCGTTATTTTCGAGGTGACGAAGTCCGAGTCAGACGCAGAAAACCTCTTGCAGGATGCATTTGTGAAAATATGGCGCAACATCAGTCGCTACGACGCCGGCAAAGGGCGCTTGTACACCTGGTTGGTGGTCATTGCACGACGCATGGCGCTGGATTTTGTGCGCTCGAATTATTTTTTGGAAAGACAAACGATCCAACCCGCCGATTCTGCCGTATCTGTGGAAAGTCCGGCACCTGAAATGCAACGGTTGGATCACATCGGGCTGGAGCAGGCCGTCGGACGTCTGGAACCGCACCTCAAGCAGGTCATTGATCTGCAATATTTCATGGGCTACTCCCAACAGGAAGTAGCCGACGAAACGGGCCTGCCGCTCGGTACGGTGAAAAGCCGTACCCGTGCGGCATTGTCGCATTTGCGGCAACAATTGACTTTTGAATCATGAACGAGTTGAACACATACATCGCCTCCGGTATCATCGAAGCCTACTGCCTCGGCAGCCTGCCTCCGGCGCAGGCTGCCGAAGTGGCGGCCATGGCCGCTGCACATCCGGAGGTACAGGCGGAAATTGACCGCATACTGGCGACCCTCGAAAAATACCCCCAAAGCCCCGAACCCCGTGCCGACCTGAAAAACCGCGTGCTGGACTTCCTGGATGCCTTTTTGAAAAAAGAAACCGTTGACCTGCAAAATCCGCCCCTCCTGCACCGCCACAGCGACGCCGACGCCTGGAACTCCGCCCTGAAAAATATTGAACCCGATATTCAGGAACCCGGCTTTGCGGCACGCGTGCTGAAAGAAACCGACGACCTGATGCTCAGCGTGGTCTGGCTTTCCGCCGATCTTGTGGAAGACCGGCATGCCGACGACGAGTTCCACGAGAGTTTTTTCATTCTCGAAGGCGCCTGCGAGTGCGACTTTGAAGGCAAAATTGTGCGATTCAGCGCCGGCGATTACTTCGATATCCCTCCGAATACCCGCCACGTGATCAAAAATATTTCCGAAGGGCTGCCGTATGTCAAAGGGCTGGTGCAGCGGCGAAGGGCGGCGTAGGGGCCTTTGTCATTCCGAAGGAATCTGTTCGCTATTCGGGTGGCATACTGTTGTGAAAACCCTTGTAGAGTGGACGAATTTCTTCAAAATGACAAAAAAGCCGATTGGAATCGCAACGAACAAACTGAATTAACCAGCATACTATGAAATACATCCAACCTTTTTTGTTCGTCTTGCTCGCCCTCTTTGCGGCCTGTACGCAAACCGCAACTGTGCCCGGTGACAACCCGCTTAAAACCTATTTCACCCAAACCGAACCCGGCATTCAAACCGGCGGCACGAAAATCGTCACCCTGAAAACCGACAAGGGCGATTTCAAAATCTGGACCAAACGCATCGGCAACAACCCGCATATCAAACTCCTGCTTCTGCAAGGCGGCCCCGGCTGCCCGCACGACTACTTCCAGTGCATGGAAAGTTTTCTGCCCGCCGAAGGCATCGAGTTCATTTACTACGACCAGTTGGGCACCGGTTTTTCGGACAACCCGAACGACACGGCATTCTGGGACTTGCCCCGCTACGTGGAAGAAGTGGAAACCGTGCGACAGGCACTGGGCCTGAACAAGGACAATTTTTTTCTGCTCGGCCACTCCTGGGGCGGCATCCTCGCCATGCAGTACGCGCTCAAGTATCAGGACAACCTGAAGGGACTTGTCATTTCCAACATGATGGCCAGTTGCCCGGAATACGGCCAATACGCCGAAAATGTGCTGTCCAAACAGTTCGACCCGGCGGTATTGGCGGAGGTGCGCGCGCTGGAGGCCAAGGGCGATTTTTCCAACCCGCGCTACATGGAGCTGCTTTTACCCAATTTTTATGCGAAGCATATTTGTCGCATCCCGCTGGAGGAGTGGCCGTTTCCGGTGACCCGGTCGTTCGACCTGCTGAACCAAAGCCTGTATGTCACCATGCAAGGCCCCAGCGAGTTCGGCGTGGCCGGGCGGTTGGCCAACTGGGACGTGAAGGCCCAACTGCCCACCATCAAAACGCCCACCCTGAGCATCGGCGCCACGCACGACACGATGGACCCCGAGCACATGAAATGGATTTCCACCGCCGTAAAAAAAGGCCGATTCCTGCTGTGCGCCAACGGCAGTCACATGTGTATGTGGGACGACCAGCAGACCTACATGAACGGGCTGATCGCTTTTTTGAAAGACGTGGATTCGGGCAAATTCTGACGCCTACTTTTTCAAACCAATCTCCCGCAGCCGCTCGTCGAGGTACTCCCCGGCGGTGATCGGTTCGTAGTGCAGCGGATTGGAAACCGTGACACAGCCGGGCAGGCAATCGAGCCGCATGGCGCTCACCGGGTGCAGGAAAAACGGGATGCTCAGGCGCGGCAGGTGCCACTCCTCGCGGGGCGGGTTCACCACGCGGTGGGTGGTGCTTTTCAGGTAGTTGTTGGTGAGACGCTGGAGCATGTCGCCCACGTTTATCACGATCTCGTCGGCTTCAGGCATGATGGGCATCCACTCGTTTTTGGAGTTGAGCAACTGCAAACCGCCTGCGCTGGCGCCCACGAGCAAGGTGATGAGGTTGATGTCTTCGTGTTGTTCGGCACGGATGGCGCTGGCCGGCTCCTGCCTGATGGGCGGGTAGTGGATGGCGCGCAGGATGGAATTGCCGCTGGTGATGTATTGCTCGAAGTAGTCGGGCGTCAGGTTCAGGTGAATGGCGATGGCCCGGAGCAACTGCCCACCGGCTTTTTCAAATGCCTGGTAGAGTTCGCGGCCCAACTGAGAAAACTCGGGCACCTCGGCCACCGACACGTTGTCCGGGTATTCCGCCTTGAGCGGATGGTCGGCAGGCACCACTTGTCCCATCTGGAAAAACTCCTTCAGGTCGGCCACCTGCGATTGCTTGGCGTGTTCCTTGCCAAAGGACGTGTAGCCGCGCTGACCCGCCAGACCACTGATTTCGTACCGGCGTTTCACGTCTTCCGGCAACGCAAAAAACGCTTTGGCGGCAGCATAAAAACCGTCCACCAACTGCTTGGGAATACCGTGGTTGACGACGGCTACAAATCCGACTTCGTGGAATGCCTTTCCTAATTCCTGCACAAACGCCGATTTTTCTTCCGGGCTGCCGTGTACGAATTTGGATAAATCTACGGTTGGAATACCTTTTTTGTTCATGGTGTGTGTACGGTTTGAAGGTTTAGCCGCCGAAGCCTTGGCGAAAGTGGGTTTCGGGTTGGAGGG
>CAYMQY010000013.1:0-30675 GCA_964392655.1 uncultured Saprospiraceae bacterium | reverse complement strand
TCGGGGGATTTGTCGCCATAGCCGGCGAGGTGGAGCAGGCCATGCGCCATGACACGGCAAAGTTCGTTCGAAAAAGAAACTCCATGTGCCTGTGCATTATCGGCTACGCGTTCCGAACTGATAAAAATATCGCCGTGTACAGCCTCCGGATCGTAGGGAAATGTGATGACGTCGGTGTAGTAGTCGTGTTGCAGGTGTTCGATGTTGATTTGCCGCAGGTACTCGTCGGAGGTAAAAATGTAGGTAAGTTCAAAAACCGGTTTGTTTTCCTCCCGGGCAATATCCAGCAGCCACTCCACAAGTTTTTTTTGTTCGGGCAGGTCGAAGGACACGTCCTCAAAGTGAAAAGACACGAATGTTTCGGCGGTGTCGTCGAGAGGCAGATCCGGAAAGTGCATAGCGTTTGAAAGGGTGTTCTGCTTGCCCTGAAACGAACTTGCCGCCGACGGGAACCTGTTGAGGTTTTACCTGTCGGCGGCAAGTTTTATTCAAGTTGTCAATCGAGTTTGAAACGCATTTCCACGGTGCGTCCGCCGTGTGTGAAGCGGCATCCGTTGCTCAGGCGACGCATCAGGAAAAGTCCGCGTCCACCGCATTGGTCCAGGTGGTCGGGGCAAGTGGGGTCGGGCACTTCCACCGGATCGAAACCCGGGCCTTCGTCGGACACCCGGATGGACAACGCGTCTTTCCGGCAACGCAGGGAGATGGACACATTTTTGGTGCAGTCGCACTGGTTTCCGTGCAGCATGGCATTGGTAACAGCCTCGGTAAGGCTGACCAAAATATTGCCGTGTAAATCTTCGGAAAGGTTGTAGCGCCGCGCCAGTTCGTGTACAAAAGGTTCCACTTGACAAACGTTATCGGGGTTCGAAGGTAAGGTCAAGTTTGTGTGTAAATCGCTCATTCGCAAGACTGTGATGTTAGTATCGTACTGCAGTTCAAGGAAAGGATTAAAGTGGAAAAGGCCGCAATTTAAGATTCTCTTAACCCGCAGCGCAAGGGGGCGTGCCAATTATTTTCATTTTTGGCCGCAAAAAGGCTCAATTAGACGCACTTTGGGGTGTTGGTCACAAAATAAAATTACCAAAATGTCCGGTAGCAGTCGAGGCTGCACCCGTTTGGTACCATTCTTGACTTCCCCGACCCGCCCGCTTTCCCAAAAGTGCAGCACTACCACACCATTCGTTAATCGCGCTACCTTTGCCCAAGCCGAAGTAATCGTTACCGTGCCCAAACCGTACTTTTTTCTACCCGTTTTTTGCTGCCTGTTCCTGTGCGCTGCGGCGCAGGAACCGCTGCCCGAGGAAGTGCCGCTTATCGTGCGCTTTTCCTCAGCGGGCGGCTTTTTCAACCGGCCGGTGTCGCTCACACTCGATGCTGCCGGCGCCGCCATTCACTACACCACCGACGGCTCCAACCCTACCCTGCGCTCGCCGCGATACACCCGACCGCTGCTGCTCGAAAAAACTACCGTGGTGCGGGCGCTGGCCCGGCGCGGCCGCATTGTGGGCCGGGCGCTCGGGCATACGTATTTTATCGGGGAACCGCCGACGGATTTGCCGGTGATTTCCGTGGCCATTGATCCGGCTATCCTGTTCAACCCCGAAACCGGCATCCTCGTGGAAGGTCCCGGCGCCGATTCGGTGACCATGCACAAGCCCGGTGCCAACTACTGGAGTCGCCGCGAGTTTTATTGCCACACGGAAATTTTCGAGGCCGACAAAAAATGCGTGCACAACAGCGGCTCCGGCCTGCGCCTGTTCGGCGGGTACAGCCGCATTTACCCCCAAAAAAGCCTCGTGCTGGTGGCCCGCGACCGCTATGGGAAAAAATTTTTCCGCCACCGCATCTTCGGCCCCGACCAGCCCAAAAAATTCAAGTTCCTCGTGCTGCGCAACGGCGGCAGCGACTTTGCCGGCGCCCACTTCCGTGACGAACTGATGAACCGCCTCACCGAGGGCTGGGACCTCGAAAAACAGGCTTTCCGCCCGGCCCTGCTGTTCCTCAACGGCCACTACTGGGGGATCTACCACATCCGTGAAAAAATCAACGCGCGTTTTCTCGAAGACCATGCTGATGTGGATCGGGACTCCCTCGACCTCATGGAGCACCAGCGCAGCGTGCGCCACGGCAGCGGCCGCCATTACCAACGCCTGCTCGACTACATCCGCGACCACGATCTGGCCGACCCCGTGCATTACGCCTGGGTGAAAAGCCAGATGGACGTGGAGAATTTCATGGACTACCAGATTGCCCAGATTTACTGCGACAACACCGACGCGGGCGGCAACATCCGCTACTGGCGGCCCAAACGCCCCGGCGGGCGCTGGCGCTGGATTCTGTTCGACACCGACTGGGGCTTCGGCCTGTACGATCCCAACGCCTGGCAACACGACGCCCTCGCGTTTTTCACCGAACCCGACGGCCCGCGCTGGCCCAACCCGCCGTGGAGTACCTTTTTGCTGCGCAAGTTGCTGCGCAACCGGGATTTCAAACAGCAATTTGTCAACCGGTTTTGCGACCGGCTCAACACGGCTTTTGCGCCCGAACGGGTGCTGGCGGAAATCGCCTGGTTTGAAAAAATGCTCGGACCCGACATGCCGCGACACCAGGAGCGCTGGCGCCTGTCGGATGCCGTATGGCAAAAAAACCTGGCTACACTGCGCGAGTTTGCGGCAAACCGCCCCGTTTTTCTGCGTACAGCGCTCGTACAACATTTTGGCTGCGGAGCGCCGGCAGGACTGGAACTCGAAGTGGGCGAAGGCGGCACGGTACTCGTCAACCGCTGCATTACGGTCGGGCCGGGCCTGTTTCGTGGGGGATATTTCGACAAAATCCCCGTTGCCCTGATGGCCGTGCCCGCGCATGGCTACCGGTTCGCCGGCTGGGAAGGCATCAACCGGCAGGGGCGTTCTATCGAAACAGCGCTGGTAGCGGGAGACACCCTGCGTTTGCGCGCGCAATTCGAACCGCACGAGCACGCGCTCAACGACGTGGTGTTTTTTAATGAAATTTCGCCCGCAGGGCAAAAAACCGGCGATTGGATCGAACTGCACAACGCCTCCGACCGTCCTGTGCACCTCGGGGGCTGGACGCTGTCGGACCGCCGAAATACCTGGACATTTCCAGACATGACGATTTCTCCCGACGGCTACGTAGTGGTCAGTCAGGATTCGGCGGCATTCCGCAGGAAGTTTCCGTACGTCCGCAATGTGGTCGGCAACCTGCCTTTCGGCCTGAACAAAAACGCCGAACGCCTGGCGTTGTACGCTTCCGACGGCAGTGCGGTGGACAGCATCGCCTACTTCATAGAGCCGCCGGAGGGTGATTTCACGCTTGACCTGCTCATGCCTACGCTGGACAACGCCGACCCGGAGAACTGGACAATCAGCCCCGGCGACGGTTCGCCGGCGGCGCCTAATCCGCAGTACTGGGCCAAAATCGTGTCGGAGCAAAAAGATCGCGCCCTGCGCATCGGTTTGGCTATCGGGCTACTGATTCTAGGCCTGGGAGCGGCGTTTCTCAAACGTGGGCACGCCTACGTAGTGGGCCGTAGCGGGGATGGGTAGGGGTAAAAAACAGCACAGGCGCATGAGTTCGTCCCATGCGCCTGTGCTGTTCTTCTAACTTGAAAAAGCCGCACTATTGCGTTTTCGGCATAGCCCGAACGAAAGCCTCGATTTTGTCCTTGTCCAACTGACGCTTGAGCGTTTCTGCCTCCCGACGGGTAGCAAATTTGTCTATGCACACCGAATGGTACGGCGAGTTGGGAAAGTTTACGATGTGGGCAGTCGCATAACCGGCGGCCTGCATGGCCTGCAGGTGGTTGTTGGCCCGGGCTTCTTCTGCAAACGAACCGGCCACTACAAAGAACTGATCCTGATCGCCGGCGGCGATAGAAGCAGTAGCCGGCGGAGGCGTATTGACATTTTTCTTCGGAGTTGTGTTTGGCTGCGTGGCGCCAGTCGCAGCAGCCTGCGTATTGCCGGCATCTGCATTTTCGTAGTTGGCCTTGCCGTCCACATACACCACGGAAGCGCCCTGAATTCCCGTCAGGATACGCACTTCGGTGCGGCGGTTGCGGGCGTATTCCACTTCGGTACAGGGCACGCCGTCGTTGCAATGGTTGCGCGGTTCGCTTTCGCCATAGCCCACAGGCTTCATCCGGTCGCGGCTGATGCCTTTTGAAGCGAGGTATTCTATCACGCCGTTGGCGCGGCGCTGACTGAGGTCTTCGTTGTATTTGGCGGTGCCCCGACAATCGGTGTGGCTGGCCAGTTCGACGGTGATGGATTGTTGTTGTTTCATCAAAGACACCAGCAGGTCGAGGTCTTTCCGGGCATCGGGGCGCAGGGTAGCGTCGTTGAAGTTGTAGTAAATATTGGGCAATTCGATCACCGTTCCCGGGAGCAGCGGCGCCACGGAGAAGTTTTGCATCATAATCTGGTTGGGCAGGCTCCAACCGGTCGTGTTGATGTCCGAACTGCCGACGTGTTTGCCCGACTGGTACAGGTCCACTTTGTATTTGGTGTTTTTTTCTAAGTAGTAGTCAATCTGGCCGTTGGCATCGGCGATCACGGTGTCTTTGGTGTTGTTGGACTGGTTGGAAAGTACCACCATAGCGCCCGCGAGCGGGGCGTTGGTCACGTAGTTGAACACCGAAGCATTCCAGCGGACTTTGTTGGAGTTGGCCGATTGTTCCAGCGCGGCTGTCAGTTCATTGCCGGGTTTGGAAATGGGCACCCGGAGCTGCTTGGTCTGGTACAATTCTTTGGAAACGATGACCACATAGTTGCCGGGTTTTACTTCCGTTTTGAATACGCCTTCCGCATCTGTCATGCCGCCGACACCCTTGTCGGGCGGCAGCGCCATCATCACCTCTTTGCCGTTCACTTTTTGCACAGTGATGAGGTTGCCCTTTTCGTCTTTCCCGATGACCGTGTTGGCATCGTAATTCAGCAGGCGCACCTCGGCGTTGGCGATGGCGGCGCCCGATACTTTGTCCGTTACGGTTACTTTCACATCGAGGTTGAGGTCGGGCACGCGCTGATTTTGCAGCAGGTAGTCGTCGAGGTTGCCGTTTTCGGTATGAAAACTGAAGATATCGTCGCCGCCTTTGGTGGTTTTGCCTGTGGTGGAGAAGTACCCGTTGATTTTATTCAGGTCCACGATGAGGCCGAAATCGTCGCCGGAAGAGTTGAACGGTTCGCCCATGTTCACGGGTTTGGTCCATTCGGGGCCGTCCTGAATCACATAGTACAAATCGAAACCGCCTTTCCCGCCTTCGAGGCCGTCGGAAGCGTAGTAGAGCGTATTGTCGGCGTGGATAAACGGAAAGGCCTCGTTGCCTTTGGAGTTGATTTCGGCGCCAAGGTTGACCGGCTCGCTCCACGACTCGCCTACTTTGTACGACACGTAGATGTCCATGCCGCCGAATCCGCCGGGGCGATTGGAGGCGAAGAACAGTTTGTCGCCGTCTATGCTGATCGCCGGGTGGCAATCGTCGAATTCGTTGTTGTTGAACGGCAAGGGCTGAGGCTCGCCCCATAGCGCACCTTCTTTTTTGGACACATAGAGGCGCATTTTCTGGGTATCGTCCTTGGCACGTTTGACTTTGCCGTCAATGAGGGCGTTGCGGGAGAAGTAGATCGTTTCCGTCGTGCGGTCAAAACAAACCGGCCCTTCGTGAAACAACGACGACAATTCCTTGGCAAACGGCTCCGGCGTCAGCAGGTTACCGTCGCCGCCGCGTCGGGAACGCAGGATGGACATGGCCGGAAGTTTCAGCCCCTCGTCGGTGTTTTTCTTCAGACCGGCCGTGTTGGTGGAAATAAACACAATACCGTCTTCAAAAAATGTGGGACTGAAATCGAGGCCTTCGGTATTCACCGCGGCTTCGTTTTTTACGTCAACAGTTACCGGCGGCGTCGAACTCGGCACCGTTTGAGCGGACAAAAAAGCCCCGATCAGCAGCAGGGGGATCAGTACAGGTGTATGCTTGTGAGCGATCATAGTTCCCTTGATTGGAAATAGTAAACGATTAGGTTGGACGCAATTTAGGGCATGCGTTACATAAAGAAGCGCGGGTTCGACATTTTTTTGTTTTTGCCGGAGCGTTTCAGGTCGGCCTGAAACAGCAATTCGATGGAACCGGCAGTGTAATCCTTGATGTCGGACAGGGTGAAATCGTAGGCGAAACCGACACCAAACTGCTCATGTGCCTGCCAGAATACCAGCAAATCGAGCGATTCGCCCGAGCCGTTCCCGCCCACGCGATACGACAAACCTGCAATCACCTTTTCGTTGATTTCGAGGTTGACGTTTACATCCACGTCGAACGGCGCGTTCTTGACGTATTTCGTGAGCACCGCGGGCATCAGGTTGATCCCCTCGGCCAGCGGAATAACGGCTCCGGCCATGGCATAAAAGTGGTTGACCTCGCGAGCCGTCTCGGAAGAATCCGGATTCAGCCCTTCATTCCGTCCGATGGTATTCGAGTATATGCGCGGCACGGAAAAGCCGGCGTAAAAACGATCGTCGTAGGTGTAATACAAACCGGCGCCCACGTTGGCGTACAGGTTGTTGACATTGTCCGGCGCCAGGGAGTTGTCTACGGCAATCGGTTCATTGGGCATGGCTTTGGAAAAATCAATCCCCAGTGAACGGATCGTACCCATCAGACCGGCGCGAAGCGACATCTTGTCGGCGTCAATCAGGTCGTAGGAATAAGCCAGCGAGGCGGCAAAGTCGGTGTTCAAACCGATTTGCAGGTGCGAAAGCGTCACCCCTACCCCCACACGCGGCGTCAAAAACGGTGCATTGAAGGTCGCCAGAACCGACTTGGGTGCACCGTCGAAACCCATCCACTGGTTCCGATAAATAGCCGTCACGGACGGCACGCCGCGAGCGCCTGCATACGCCGGGTTGATCGGCAGTTTGTTGTACATGAACTGTGTGTACTGATGCTCCTGCTGGGCAAGGCCGCGCACCGCTGCTGCAGCCAGTATTAAGAGAAGTAAGGTGATTTTTTTCATGGAATAGTTCTTTTATATTGTTTGCTGTTGGCCGGTGGCTATTGGCGGTTGGCGTTGCTTTACCCGCAGGAAAAGCCAACAACCAACAGCCAATAGCCAACAGCGCGTTTACCGGTGTATCTGCACAAAACCCTTGCGCATAGGCTGGGTCGAGCCGGACTGGAAGATGTAGTAATATACGCCGTCCGGCAGGTCTTTGCCGCTTTCGCCATTCAGGGTGCCGTCCCACATATTGTTGTACGGAGCGGCGTCAAACACCTTGTCGCCCCACTGGTTGTAAATCACAATCGAGTTGTCGGGGAACCGCTCCGAATCCAGACACGGAATGCGGAAATAATCGTTTACGCCGTCCTTGTTCGGAGTGATTACGTTGGGGATGAAGGTGCAGTCGGTGACGTCAAGTTGAACCGTGACCAAGGCAGCCGTATCGCACAAATCCGGGCAGGAAGCCGAGCACAGGCAGTACAAAAACTCAAACGGTCGGAACTGGTCATTTACTTCGAAAGCGAAAACACCGTCGCCGAGGTATCGGACACCTGCGGGCAAGGTGGAGCAACTGGTATCCACCACAAAATCGCCTGCCGGGAAAATGGAGTCGTTGGCTACCACCGAAAACATAGCCATCGTGCTGTCCATGCTGATGATTATGGTATCGGCCACGGCTTCCACATAGTACGTCACCAGGTCAACCGATGCCGGCGGGGTCGTGCATCCGTTCAGGCTGGCCGAAACCGTGTAGGTGCCGGTATTGCCTGTGCTGGAGAACACTTCCACAATGCTGGTATTTTCCTGATCAATACCGGGGGCCGGCCCCGTCCACGAGTACACGGCGTTCGGAATTTGCTCCGCAATCAGCATGACCAATTCAGGCGGACACGCTACCGGCGGGTCAATTGTGACGGTAATGGGCTGAAGCCCCACGACGGCCACGTTTACCACGCATTCCGAGGTATTGCCCGAATCGTCGGTGGCCGTGAGCACGAGGGTATGCACCGAGTCGGCAGCAAAAAATCCGCCCGACACCTGTCCTGCAGTTTGTGTCACTACGGCATTCCCGCAACTGTCGGTCGCACCCAAAAGAGCAAAAGATAACTCCAGCCCGGCACAACCGGCCACGGTATCAATGCCGGTCATAAACATTCCCGGATTTGTCACAAACACCCCGCCCACATGCGCCACCACCGGTTCGGTGGGGCAGCCGATGATTTGCGGCGCTACCGTGTCCTGCACGGAAATATTGAACACTTGCTGCACCAGGGTATCGCCCGTGACCAGATCAATCAGGTAATAGGTCACTGCGGTGTCGCCCACCGGGAACGTATCGCCGGGCATGAGGTCGGGGAAAAACACCACCGTATCCGGGTTGCAGTTTTTGCCGTTGGACACCGGAAGCGCCCACGAGAGCGGCTCCGGACAGCCATAGCCGAGGATCACCGTGTCTGTCGGGAAATTGACAAATGCCGGGGGCTCAAACACGACCTGAAGGGTGACGGTGAAGGAGCAGGTGTCCTGATTACCGCTGGCGTCCAGTGCATAAACAACAACCGTTGTGGTCGTTGCGGTAATCAACGAATCCGATGCAGGTATTGAATAAATGGTATCCAGCAAACAGTTGTCCATAGCAGCGGGCAAATCCCAATGAACGATCTCACCGCATGGGCTGGCATCCGGAATCACTATGTTCACCGGGCAAGGATCAAGTACCGGATCCACCACATCAAGCACCGTGACGGTGAACGAACACATAGCGCTGTTGCCCGAAGGGTCGGTAGCCACGTATTCCACCGTATGCACGCCGGTCGGGAACAACGTCGGGTTCGGGTGCGATTCCGACAGGTTGTCAATACCGCAGGCGTCGTCGGCCAACACCGTTGGCCAGTTCAGAAGCGTATCGCAGTTATCGGCCGGCAGGAAGATTGTTTCGGACGGCGGGCAAACAGAGAAGGTCGGCGCAAGCGTATCGGCCACGGTGACGGAGAAGACGCAGGTCTGGATATTGCCGCCTGCATCTGTAGCCGTGTACGTCACCTGTGCAGTACCGGTCGGGAAAAACTCGCCTGAATAGTTCGGCGGATCAAGGCTTACGCTCATCGAACAGTCGTCACTGGCGGTTACCGGAATCCAGTTTACCGTAGCGCCGCAGGAGTCGGCTGTTGCGTACACCGTCACATCTGCCGGGCAGTTGTCGAACACCGGCGGGTTAGTGTCAAAAACCGTGACAGTCAGCACACAGGTGCCGGTATTACCGGCGGCGTCGGTGGCGGTGTAGGTCACATTGGTGTTGCCGACCGGGAACGGCTGCGACACGTCAATGTCCGGCACCGCCGTCACGCTCTGGTCGCAGTTGTCGCCGGCCGCAGGCAGGTCAATTTGCACGGTTGCCGTACACAAGGCAGAATCTGTCTGGAACGTCAGCGGCGCAGACGGGCAGTCAATAAACACCGGCGCCAACGAATCGCGTACCGTCACCGTAAACGAACAGGTGGTGGTATCGCCCGACAAATTGAAGGTCGAGAAGATCACCGTACTGTCGCCAACCGGAAACACCGTACCCGAGGTATCGGAGGCCAGCACCGTCAGCGCAGAGCCGTCGCAGGGGTTGACCCCCGTCGGCGGATCCCAGGTAACTGCCGTGGAGCAGCCGGCGGAAGTGATGCCCACCGTCACATCGGATGGACAATTATTCAGTTGTGGCAGCGCACTGCCCAACACGGTTATTGTAGTTTCGCAGGTGGCCGTATTCCCGACGCTGTCGGTAGCAGTAAAGGTCACCACAGTGGCGCCCGTCGGGTAGGCAAATGGTGCGTCGTATGGCGGCAAAGTGCTGATACTCTGCACACCGCTGCAGGCGTCGGAGGCCATCGGAGGATCAAGCAGGAAGGTGGCGGAACAGGCGGCGCTGTCGGACGGAACAATCAAATCCGTGCAAGTCAGCACCGGCGGCGTGAGGTCGGAACTTTGAATAAAGCCATTGATCGGTATCACCGGGATAAACACCGGAATACCGCCCTGCACGCTTGCAGCGGAAATGGTGCCGGTAAAACCGACGCCGCTCTGGCCATTGGGAATTTTTACGGTGAAATAAATCGTGAAAATCGTCGAATCGTCCGGCACTGTGGGCCAGCCGGAAATATTGGTGCCGAAAAACTTGAGCGTGTTGCCGCCGACAGCCGGCACAAAGCCGAAAAACATACCCGGCGTAAGGCCCAGCGCAGGAAGCATATTGCCCACCGAATCAAATCTGACGATAGACGAGTCCCACATAATGTCGAACTGCAAACCGGCGATGTTGATGAAATCACGCACCGTCAGGTCTACCGCGATCTGCGCGTTGGCAGCCTGGCAATCCACCAGAACGGTATCGAGAATGATGGTCAGCGGCGTACCGGCATCCACCGTGACGGTGAACGAGCAGGTCGCCGTATTGCCGGAAGCATCGGAAGCGGTATAGGTTACGACCGTCATGCCGGCGTTGTAGGTGCCGTTGGCCGGGCCGTTGCCGGAGCCGTTCATAATGCCCGACTGCTGGTAGGTCAGCCCGACGTTGGGCGAGCAGTTGTCGGTCAGGCTGAGCGGAGCCAGGTTGTTAAACGTGGCATTCAGCACACCGGGAGCTGTTTGCACCACCTGATTGGCCGGGCACTGGATGGCAGGCGGCTGGTTATCCGAGGTGGTCGCCAGACCGTTTATCGTCAGAAAACCGATTTGAACGGACGGCGGAAAGTTTGCATTGGAAAACGCGATCATCGCTGTCGGGTCGTTTCCGAAGGTAATCGGGGAGTTGTTGTTTCCGGTAGCCACTACGTTGAATACGAGGGAAAACAGCACCGACCCGTTTGACAACGTCAGCCCCTGGGTGAACGCGCTTGTCCAGGCAAAGCCGATCGAGTCGCCGCCGGGCGGAACCGGGCTGAAACTGGCCGGATCGAGAAACAACGAGGGGTTTGCATTGGCAATCGTGTCGAATTCCAGCACGGCAGAGTTCCATTTCAGGGAAAACTGCAAACCGCCGATCGAGTCGAAATTGAGCACGGAAATATTGATCACTACCTGTTGCCCGCAAGAACCGGAACCGTTGGAAGCGATCAGGGTCAGCGAGTCGCTGGGAGCAAGCGTCAGGTTGATGGTAAACGAACAGGTAGCGGTGTTTCCTCCGGAGTCCTCCACCTGATACGTCACAGTAGATAGCCCGAGGTTGAACGTCGACCCGCTGGCATTGGGGGAATTGGGAAAGTTATAGGAAGTAGCACCGAACGAAGACCAGCCGATGGATTCAATGGAGCAGTCATCCAGCGGTGAAGGGCCGATGTTGTTGATCGGCGTGGGGCCGAACACTTCCTGCGTCACATTGGCCGGACAGGCTACCGTAGGCGGCGCATTGTCCACCGGTGTTACCAGTCCGGGGCTAATCTGCACATCAATCGTGTTGAACATCGGATCAATGGCAAAAATATCGGTAGGCGGTGCATCGGTGAATGTGACCGGAGAAGCCGGGCCGCCTAAACGGGCAAACGCGACTTCAAACAGAATGGTATTGTTCGGAAGACTCACCCCGCCGCTGATGGTCGTCCAGGCAAAACCCAGTTTCCCCTGGCTGATAAACGTAGTGGTGTCGAATCCAACCCCAACCAGCGTCGGATGCACGTTGGTGATGTATGCATAATCCAGATGCGCCGGGTTCCAGGCAAAGGAAAATTGAAGACCGGCCACATTCGTGAAATTGTCGGCACGGATCGGCATCAGGAATGTATCCACATCGTGGCAGGGAACTGTCACGGAATCGGCTTTCAGAATCAATGCCTGGCCCTGGGATGCAGCAGGCGAAAACAACGCCGCAAAAAAGAGAAGGATTAGTATTCTATTTCTCATGGTTTCGATTGTCATGAATTTTATAGATGGAAAAGGTTTAACGGGTTTAACGGGTTGAGCGGGTTTAACGGGTTTAACGGGTTTAACGAATTTTGGGTCATGTACAAATGATGTAAACCCGTTCAACCCGTTAAACCCGCTCAACCCGCTCAACCCGTTAAACCCGCTCAACCTGTTAATCAATCAGAATCATCTTTTTGCGGTCGCTGTGCGTCGGTGTTTCCAGTTCGTACCAGTAGATGCCGGGAGCGCCGATTTCGCTGGTGGGCAAGGTGATGGCGTTCGTACCCTGGGCATAGTCGCCGGTCACGGTTTTCACCAAACGCCCGTCCACACTGAAAATACGCAACACAACGCGGTCGGCCTGCGGCAGGCGGAAACCGATAGTCGTTTGGTGGCGGAACGGATTGGGCTGGTTCTGGTACAACTCGAAGGTCGTTTTGTCCACGTTGCCGTTGTTCAGTGCAGAACCGAATTCGAACTCGATGGACATCGAGCCGCCGGTTGGATCCAGGGCAAATGCCTCGGTCACTGCCGAAGTCGGACGCAGGATATCGGACAAACTTCCGCTGTTTTTCAGCACCCGGAACGTCAGGGTGAAGAGCACCTCGCCTTCCGGCAGCGTCAGCGGCTCGGCGCCTACCCACAAATTGGGCAGGTGACCGTCGGCCAGGTAGTTCATGCTGAAGTTGCCAAGCCCGAAGTTGGGCAGTGCGCCGGGTTGCATGTCGGCCAGTTCCAATACGTTCGGATCAAAGTCAATCGTCATCTGGTAGGCCTGGCGAGCCGTAAAGTTGTTGGCGCGGAACGGCACGGAGATCAGTTCGCCGGCACGTACCGACTGCTCGTTCAGGCGGAAGCGGAACACGTCGCCGCTGCGATTTTGCACGTCGTTGATGATGTTGTTCACCGGCGCATCGCCGGTCACATCGCCCATACGGACTGCTTTGAAATCCATGATGGTGTCCACGCAACAATTGAACGTCGAAGACTGCGGGAACGTCGGAACAAGCGGATTCGGCGTCGGGAACGTGTACAGGCTGGGGACGAATTTCCAGTCCGGCGCACCGTTGGAGTAGTGCGGCAGACCGAGAATGATCTGGCGTACCAGCAGGTAGTCCACCAAGTCCACCATGCCGTTGTTGTTTACGTCGCCGGCCACCCACTGGTAGGGGTTCGGCAGCAGCGTTACGTTGGCGGCATGGAACTGGATTGCCAGCAAGTCGCCTACGTTGATGCCTGCGCTGAACATGGAGGTTACGGTTTTGGTCGGCGTTACCACTAGGTTCGAAGCGCTCGACGGTACGGAGAATCCGTATTCACCGAATGCGTCGGTCAAATCCTGATCGTTTATCATACCGGTCAGATCCACGACCACATCCGGTACCGGTGTGGCGGCGGCCGACCATTTCGTGATGGTGCCCGTGATGTTCAGATCGTTGGCAGCCAGACTGTCAATCATCACCATGCCCGATACCAGATTGGCCATCGTAGCCGTGATGATACCGGCGGAATCGCGCTGGAAACTCAAGCCCGTCGGCGTGCCGTCAATCGTCACCGGGCTGGTGGAGCCGACCGGAGCCGTGCCGAGTTGTACGTTCAGGTTGAACACCACCGTGCCGTTCGGCAGATCCAGCGGCGCACCGGTGCCCACCCAGAATACAGTCAGGTCGTTGCCTACTTTGTTCAGGGTCAGCGTACCGGGCAGAGCGCCGGTAGGCGTGCCGCCCTGAATGGTGCCCACGACAGGGTTGGTTACGTGCATGCTGAACGACATGCCGATCATGGCTTTGAAATTATCTACCGAAACCGGTACCTGCACCACTTCGCCTTGCGAGCCGGCTGCGTTGCCGGCAATGATGGTCAGTTTGGCGCCTGCCAGCACGATCACGGAGTCTACCTGAATACAACCGGAGTTGGCATCCGTGGCAGTCACATAGTACACTCCCGGAGGAAGGCCGGTAATCGTTGCGCCCATATCCCCCTGACTCCAGTCGAAAGTGAAGTTGCCGGAACCACCCGTGGCCGTAGCCGTGGCGGTACCGTCGTTGGAACCGGCGATAGTTTCCGGCGTGCTGGTAGCGTCGAGGTTGAAGCCGACGTTATTGCCCAAGGTCACCTGAACAGATGTGGAGCACGTATTGACGTTGCCGTTCACGTCCACCACCGTGAGCACGACCGGGTTGTTGCCCAGATCGCCGCAATCGAAGGTGTAGACATCGAGGAACATGGTGTCAATGCCGCAGTTGTCGGTGCTCTTGCCGTCGTCAATAATGGCCGCTGTAATGGAAGCCGTGCCGTCGGAGCCGAGGGAAACGACTGCGGTTTCGCAGATCGCCACCGGTTTGCTGTTGTCAATCACGATCACCACAACCGAGTCCTGACCCACATTTCCGCAAGGGTCTGTGGCAGAGAAGAATACTTTATAGGTGCCAACAGTGTAATTTCCGCTTGCATCCAGCCCGCCGTTTCCGAAAGGCGAAGTATTGGTTACCACAAGTTCGCTGATGGGCGCGCAGTCTACGATGAATGGCGTCAGGTTCAGCGATACCGGAACAGCGCAGCTGTCGTTTGCCGGGAAATTCACCGATTGCACCGTGATGGTATCGGGCAGGCCGGGGAACGACGGCGGTGCATCGTCCACCACTGTAATCGTATTCGTGTGGCTTTCCACGTTTCCGCAGTCGTCTACTGCTGTGCGGGTGCGCTGGATGGTGTAGCTGTATTTGCCGCAGAGGCCTTGCGCGATGTCAATAGTGTCCTGCACAAAGGTCACTCCCACGAAATTAGAGCAGTTGTCGGTGGCCGTAACGTTCACCGGTGGCGTCAGATTCTGGGAACACGAAATCGTCAGGTCGGGCGGGTATTGCGACAAAATGGGCGCAACCGTATCCAGCACGTTGAACGTTTGCAGGCATGCAGCCGTATTCTGAGCCAGGTCAACTGCCAGCCACACGCGTTCCACTTTGTAGCAGTACTGGCCGGAGGTATCGGGCACCACCGCATCGGAGAAACTAACCATCAGGCTGTCCGGACAGTTGTCAGTAACCAAAGCCATACCATGATCCTGCGTGGAAAGGGCATCGGTACAGAGAACTGTTTTGCTCGGCGGGCAGAGCGTAATAGTCGGGTCTACATTGTCCTGAATTACAATGTAGGTTTCACACATGGACATATTGCCGTAAATATCGGTTACCCGAAGTTTGACCGGGTGTTTGGTCACACCGTCGGCATCGGAACAATCGTAGGTCAACGTTTTGCTCGGCGGTGCCAGGGGCAGTTCATCCAGACGCTGAATGCGCAGGTCAAGGGTATCCGGGCAGTTATCGGAGCTGTTGTTGTTGAACTGAGCCGTATTTACCACCACGGTACCGGAGGGTTGCAGGCTGGCGCTTACGCCGTTGATGCAGACCGCAGTAGGCGGCGTACCGTCTTTAACAATTACGGTCACATTGCGCGTCTGGGTATTGCCGGTAGTGTCTTTGGCCGTGAAGGTCACGATGGTCGTGCCCACGTTAAAGATGGCGCTAAGGTTGCCGCCATCGCCGGGTTCCTTGTTGTTGGTGACGGTTAGGTCAACGCCCGTAGCGCAATCGCTCACAAACGGCAGAATGTTGATGTTCACCGTGTCGTCGCAACTCAGGCGGTTCGGATCGGTAGTGACCATGACTGTATCGGGAGCACCCGTAAACACCGGTTTTTTCGTATCAACTACTTCGATAAAACGGGTTACGACGGCCGTGTTGCCGGAGGAGTCGGCCGTTGTCCAGGTACGGGTGATGGTGTAATTGTATTTGAACTTGCCGTTTATCGGATTCTGGTTGGATACCTGCATCGCAGGAACCAGGTATGTGCCGGCACAGGCATCGAATGCGGTCAGTTGCGGAGCCGCCGGGATGGAGTCGCAGGCCTCGATAGTCAGGTTGGCCGGCGCCCCGGACAGGATCGGGGCCGTGATGTCGCGCACGGTCACAGCGGTTTGGCAGATAGCAGGGTTACCTTTAAAATCGCGCACAGTCAGCGTGACAGCGGCAGGGCTTGGGCCTACATGGATGCATCGTAGCGTATCGGGGCTGACGCTGAACGTCAGCGGGCCGCACTTGTTCGGGTCAAAACTGCCCAAGTCCAGCATGGATGACGTCACCAGCGCCTTGCCCGTCACCGGGTCAAGGTTGACGGTCAGGTTGGCCACACAGATCGCCACCGGCGGGAAGGTGTCATTCAGGACGGTGATGTTCTGCGGCTGGGTGCTGATGTTTCCGTTGCCGTCATTGTAGTTCCAGGTGATCACATACGAACCGGGGTTCAACTGGTACGAGGGCGGGTTGGTGTTCAGGAACGAACCGACCGGGGTAGAAGGCGTACCGTAAATGGTGTCCGCACTCGGGTTGCACGGATCAAGGGCTGTGGGTGCAAACACAATCAGAGTGCCGCAAGAGTCAATCAGGTCGGGCAATGAGTCAATCGTCGGAATCGGTGCATCACCGTCCTGAAGTGTCACCAGGAACGTACAGGTGTCGTTGTTGTAGTTGTCGGTGCCGATCATGGTAATGGTAAAAGTATTGCCGTCAGCCGGTGCATTGGGTGCGAAGATGCTGCCCAGCGTGGTGCCGGGCGCATAGTTCTGGGTAACCTGCACGTTGCCGCCGCAGTTGTCGGCAATACCTACCTGGTTGATATAACTCGGCACCTGCGCCGTCGGGCAGGTAGCCAGAATCGTCTGGTTGGGCGGGCAAGTCAGCACCGGCGCCTGGGTATCCTGAATTTCGATGGTAAACGAACAGGTGGACTTGTT
Source organism: uncultured Saprospiraceae bacterium (assembly GCA_964392655.1). GTDB lineage: Bacteria > Bacteroidota > Bacteroidia > Chitinophagales > Saprospiraceae > M3007. The sequence goes on along the minus strand of CAYMQY010000013.1, from coordinate 13,977 downwards.
GCCGTTTGCATCCGTGGCTACGTATGAAACAGTCGTGATACCCACCGGGAACTGCGCCGTCGGGAAAATGGCGAACGGCGACACTGCATTGTAATTAAACTGGTTGGTCAGATTCAGGAACTTCGTCACGCTGGAGTCGCTGATGTGCTCCGTTACCGTGAAATTCAGGCAATCCGTCACGTCGTTTGTACCGTTATTCGGGCGCGGCCATGCAAACAGGTTGGAACAGGCACCTGTGGTATTAGGCAGCACGTATGCCTTGCCGCAGTTGGCTGCACTGTATGCCGCTGAAAATGCCGGACCGTGTACATCGGTCACTTTTACATAAACCGTTTTGGTTGCCGTGTTGCCGCATTGGTCGGTTACCCGCCAGGTGACTGCTGTTGTACCTACCGGGAATGCGCCGCCGCCGCCAAGCACAGTCGCTCCGGGGGTCGGTACAAGTACATCCACAAAACCGTACGACGGTGTGGGATAATCTACCGTATAGGTTATGGACAGGTTGGCAAAGTTTGTCGTGCAGTTATCCGTTGCATTGGCGGAAGTCAGTTGCATCGTCAGCGGTGCAGAGCAAAAAGCAGCACTCACTGTTTGCAGGTGGAAGGTGTCCTGAATATTGAACACGGGTGCCTGAACGTCCCGAACCACAATGGTGTGCGAGGTGGTAGCCGAGTTGCCGGAGACATCCGTTACCCGCCAGGTACGCACAATAGTGTACGAATTTGGGCAATTGACGTTCACCGTCACATCAGCAAGTTGTACTACTGCCGGAGCCGGGTCGCAGTTGTCGGTCACACCGGAGAAGGTGCCCGTGTTGGCCGGCGCCGAAGAAGCATCGCAATTGATTGTGGTGTTGGCCGGCGCCACGATCGTGGGCGGCGTCACATCCCGTACCAGAACGATCTGCGAGCAGGTACGGGTATTACCGGCAGCATCGGTCACACGCAGGGTGAGCACGCGGTTGCCCAGCAAAGAGCAGTTGAAGGTGAAACTCGACGCAAAAGCGCTGCCTTCCACAGAAATCGCGGGGGTCAGATTGCACAACGGGAATGTGTTGTCCGTGCTGCCGTTGTTCACCGTCGTAGCCGCCAGCGTGAAGGAGCCGGCCGAGTTCAGATTGATCGTCGGAATCGAAGCGCAGTTGGCTACCGGCCTGATCGTATCGGCCACCGTTACCACGGCCACACAGGTAGCCGTATTGCCGGAGCCGTCGGTGATTTGCAGGGTATAGTTGTTCGGGCCGAGGTTCGTGCAGTTGTACGATGCGTTCGGCGAGGTGTAGGTGAAGAAGCAGTTGTCGGTGCTCAGGTTGTCCACTTGCGAGGCAATGATGGACGTAGTGCCTGCGCCGTTCAGGTAGGTGGTGATGTTTTTGCACTGGGCATTCGGGGCTTGCGTATCCACCACTTTTATCACAAAGGAATGGACGCGCACGTTGCCGGCACCATCTTTAGCCGTGTACACTACTGCCGTATTGCCAAAGGGAAACGAGGAACCCGGAGTTTGCGCCGGCGGCGTTACCGTTACCGGCGGCGTGCAGGCATCCGTAAAGGTCGGCACCGTCCAGGTCACCTGTGCGAGACAGCCGCCGAGGTTAGCATTCACCGTAATGGTGTCGTTGTTGGCCGGGCCGTTGCCGTCCCATGCTGGCGGAGTATTGTCGGTCACATTGATCGAGAAATTGCACACGGCGTTATTTCCGCCGGCATCTGCCACGGTGTAGGTCACGTTGGTCACGCCGGTGTTGAACGCCTGGCTGCCCGGCACCGAACCGGCGCCGGAACCCATCGTGGCGCCGGAGAGTTGCCATGTCACGGTGTTGCTGGTGCAATTATCAAAATACTGTCCGGGAGCCAGCGGCGAAACCCCGAGGCTCATGCCGATACCGGAAAGATTATTGGCCTGACAACCAAGGTTAGTGGTTACTGTCTGGTTGCCCGGGCAGAGCACTTGCGGGGCAATGTTGTCTATCACATCTACCGTGACGGTACAGGTGGCGGTATTGCCGACGGCATCTTCCACCGTAAGCGTCACGACATGCGTGCCCGGCAGGTGCGTGCAATCGAAGGCCGACTGGCTCAGATACATGGTGTCCAGCACACAGTTGTCGAACGAGCCGTCGTCCACCACGGCCGTAGTCAGCGTGGCCTGTCCGTTGGCCGCCAGCGGCAGCGTAACCGTGCCGGGTTTGCATTTTGCCGTGGGCAGGATATTTTCTTCCACAAAAAACTCGATGACAATGCTGTCCACATTGCCCGACAGGTCGGTGAAGTAGTACGGGATCAGGGTTGTACCTACCGGGAACGTCGTGGTCACCGGGAACAACCCGAAAATATCGAACGGCGTGTACGCCGGTACTCCCGACAGGATGCCGGGGTCGGGGGTGCCGTTCACTACAGCCACGCCCTGCGTCCAGTCCACGAGTTGGCAGTCATCCACTACCGTATTGATAAAATTGGGGCGGTCAAACGTAATCGCTTTGGAGCAATCGCCGGGGGTTACCGCCACCGGGTAGTATGTGGTGATGGTAGACGAAACGATCGGCGCTGCGTCGTCAATCACCGTCACAAAAAACGAGCAGGTGCCTGCATTGGCGGCTGCGTCTTCAGCGGTCCAGACAATATTGTTCAGACCAAGGTTGAAGGCGTATCCGTTCAGGGTGTTCATGCCGTTCCAGTTGTTTAACAGCGTGGTAATACCGCAGTTGTCGCTTTGGCTCAACGGGTCAAATTCCGCACCCATGGTCGTGTACACGCAGGAGGGGAAGTTGGCTGCCGAGACCGTAATATCTGCCGGGCAACCCAGCACCGGCAGCTCGTCGTCGGTCACCGTCACATCAAAAGAGCACATATCCGTCAAGCCGGCGGGGTCTTCCACCTCGAAGGTCACCGTGGTGGTTCCGAGGGGGAAAGTGGCGCTCAAGGGGTTGATGCCCGACAGCGCTGAAGCATTGGGCGTGGCGCCGGGAGCCGTCCAGGTCAGGTCTGTTACCTGGCAATTGTCCGAATAGGTCGGCGAAAAGTTGGACAGCGTGTAGGTGCAAACGCCGTCGTCGGTGCCCACGTTCATATTCGCCGGGCAGGTCACGGAGGGGGCTTCATTGTCCACTACCGTTACCGTAGTCGTGATCACCAAAGGGTTGCCGGCGCCGAGTGGCACCGCATCGTCGTAGATGCGATAGGTCACCGTAGTTACACCTACATTGAACACGTCAAGGCCTGCGTCGTACAGGTCGGGGAACAGGATCGGTTCCGGCTGAATAATCGAACCGAGGGCATTTGTTTCCGGGCGCACGGTGGCGCCGGAGAGTTGCCAGGTTACGCGCAGGTTGTCGGGGCAGTTATCGTAGTAAAAGTTTTGCGAAACGGGGAAAACATCGAACGAGATCGAGATATCGTTCGATCCGCCGGAGTTGAAAAACACATCCGTCAGCGTGCAATCGCCGGAGCCGTCGGCATCCGAGTTCATCACGACAGCCGGGATAGCCGGCCCTGCTGTGGACGGCGGGGTGTTGTCGAAAATAGTGACCGTGAAACGCACGATCGTGTTGCCAGGACCGCCGTCGTCACCGATAAGCGGGTTACCGCCGACACGGATAAACCATGTCTGCGTGGTATTAATATCGCTGCAATCAAAGTTAATCGGGGCCGGAGAATAAGCCCCAAGCGAGTCCTGGCTGAGCCAAAACTGGCAGGCAGCGTCTTTCACAAAAATGCCCGACAGCACAGCATCATTCAGAATGGCGTTGCCGGCGGCATCAAGGGGGAGGCTAATGGCGTAGGGTGGCGTGCCGATGATACCAGCGAAATCCGAGCATTGCCCTTGCGCTTGCTGCGTCGAGAAAAGGCAAACGAAGGTGGCTACCACCAGCGCCCATTGGCGCGGAGTTGTTGTTCTGTTCATGGTCAAAACGATTGATGAGAAGGGAAGAAAAGAAATGGGAAGAGTTCTGAAGAAGCGTACTGTTCTCTTCATGTAGGGCGATCGGTTTGGATGAGCAATGTTGTTTACGAATAGGTGCAGAGCCAGTTTTTAGATATCAAACTGGAGACCATTGCATGAGACCGGGAATAAACAACCGACCGAAAGGCAGCGATTAAAAGATTAAAAAAGGGCCGCAAGTTTACGGCGAAATGTCGGTAACGTCACATAATTTTTCCGACACGGCTTTCTGAATCAGTACTTAAAACAATGCTTGTCTGAAAGTTAAGCATTGAATGTCTTTTTCAAGAAAAAATGGCAAAGGGGGTAAAAAGCCTGTTTCACGCAGCAGCGGAAACTCGTGTGTCGTTTAAATGCCAAAAACCGTACCAATTTGCAGGTACATATCAAATCAGTCCCGCAATTGTCGTACTACATCCAACGGCCCTACCCTTCCCAACCGAATACTCCACGAAATACGGTTCAGGTAATTGCCGCCCGAGGTTTCCGCATACAGGTCGTTCAGCGGTTTGGCGCTGGCTACCGGGAAATACAACTCCAGGCTGCCTTTGAAAAATTCCAGCAGAAACCCGCCGCTCCACAACAGGCGCTCCGACAAGGGCCTGCCCGCGCCCAGCGGGGTAGCATCGTCGAAGTAACCGATGTCGAAATACGGCTTGAGCGGCAAACCCAGCGGCAAACGTCCCGGCAGATCGGCACGCAGGTTGATCGCCACAACAAAGTTGTTCGAATTGCCCAGCACCTGCGCGTACGGTGCGCCGAAGGCAGTTTTAAAACCTCCCTCCGTTTGGCTTACCTGCCGGGCAAACAACCCGTCGTCGTCGGAGCGGCCAAGGAAAATCTGGTCGAACCGGTAGTCGTTGAAGCCCTGCGGATTCAGCGCAAAGGAAGCCCGTGATCCGTCGCCAAGCAGGATATTGCGGGATACCCCGCGCCGCCGCTGGCTATTGAACAAAAAATAGCCCCCGAAAAACCGCGCCGTCACCTTGCGCTCCCGGGCGTAGAAAAACTGTTGGTTCCACTCCGCGGAGGCCCGCAGGTAGTACGCTTTTAGCGCCACCGGCGTATCGAAATATTGCCCCTCCAGCGCAGCAACAAGCCGATACGGGTTGGGCAGTGCATGCTGCCGGGCTTCGTAGCGCGCCTCATGGACCGTCGCGTATTGCCATTTTTTCTCCTGAAAATCGCCACCCACGTCATAGTCCGGCTCCTCCTTCCCGATAAAAATCGTGCGTAGCGTCAGGTCATGCTCAAATGCCGGCGAACCGCTCCCCAACTTGAACCTGAGAGACGGTACGATCCGGTAATACCGCAGCAGGTAGTCGTCGGCCAGGTTATGGTCGTAAGTAGCCGTGCGGGCACTGAAGCCGACCGTTGTTCGCGGCACAATCCGGTAGCGCACATCGGCCAGCCCGGTAAAATGCCCCGACCCAAGTCCGTAGCCCGGGAACAAAAAATACTGAAACCGCCGGGGCGGAAAGGGCGGGTTGTACAGCAGCAGCCCCAGCGAGGTTTTGTCGTAATTATTCCAGCCCGCCCAGGGCAGTATCCCGAGTTCCGTGCGGTCGGGTTGTTCGGCCAGAGCCAAAGCCCGAAGGCGGAGCGGCTCCAGGCCGGGCAACAGGCCGTTCACACGCCGGGTGTTGTTGTGGCGGTTCAGGTCCAGCGCCGCCCGTTCGTGGTCGAGCACAAACTGATCGGCATCTACCTGCGGAAATGTCGCGACAACGGTTTTTTCCACCGGCGCCGGATACCAGCGCGTCAGTACCACCTGGTCGTCGCGAAGGGCCGAAATACTGTACGGTGCGGCCAGCGTGCCGCGATTTTTCACCGTCAGGTCAAAACCGGTATCTGTGCGGCGTGCCTTCGTCAGCGCCGGATCGAAATGGTGCTGTGTGTACATGGCTTCGAAAAACCAGTCGGCCTCCACGCCGGCAGCCGCCCAGGCGGCGCGCAAATCCTCGGGGTACGGATGGCGAAATTTCCAGGCCTGGAAATACGCTTGCATAGCCTGATCGAAGCGAGTTTTGCCGAGCGAACGCTCCAGCCACTCAAGGCAAAGGGCCGGTTTCATGTAGGTCTGGACGCCGTAGGCAATGGTGAAAAAATCGTCGGAGTGCGTGTCGGGCGGTATGTCGGCGCCCTCGCGGGCAAGCAGCAGGCAGGCATTTTCCTCCAAAGTACCGGAACGGGTCTGGTCGAAAGCCCAGCGCGGCACCAGATCGTATGCGGTGCTGGAGTAGCCGTAGTATTCCTTCAGGTAGCGCTGCTCGTAGTACGAGTTGAGCCCCTCGTCGAGCCAGGGGTGCCGGCGTTCGTTGCTGCCGAGGATGCCGTAAAACCAGTTGTGGCCCACTTCGTGCGTAATCACCTGATCGAGGTCCATGCTTTGGGTATTGTACCCGATCACCGTGATCATGGGATACTCCATGCCGCCGCCTGCACCGAGCGCACTGTACACGGCGGTAGCGTGCGGCCAGGGGTATTCGCCAACGTTTCGGGAGTAAAATTCCAGGGCGCGGCGGACGTAAAAAGCGCCCTTGCGCCAGAGGTCCATCTGATCGCCGGTGAACATGGCCCAGCAGTCCACGGTGCGGCCGGAAGTCAGATGGGCCGTGTCGCGCAGCACGAAAAAACGCTTGTCGGCAAACCAGGCGAAATCATGCACGTTTTCGGCCCGGTAATGCAGGGTTTTAGTCGTAGGCGATGATTTTGGGGTGGGCGAAAAACGCGCCTTCATCACCTCCGAGCGGGTCAGCAGGTGGCTTCGGCGTTCGATTTCCGCCCGCGTTTCGGCGTCTTTTTTTTCTAAAAAATCCCGCTCGGAAGCGGTCTGCAACACGCCGGTAGCTCCCACCACGTAGTTGTCGGGCAGGGTAATTTGTACATCAAAAGAGCCGAATTCGCTGTAAAACTCACCCATGTCGAGGTACGGCATGGCGTGCCAGCCGCGGGCATCGTACACTGCCGGCTTGGGGTACCACTGCGTCATCTGGTACGAGGTACCGACGTGTCCGAGCCGCGAATACGAAGCCGGTATTTTCAGCAAGAACGGCGTTTCGATGACCACCCTCCCTTCCGGCTGCAAAGGCTCCGGCAGGTCGAGCACCGCGATGTCGGGATTTTCGGGATCGTAGCGCCAGTTCAACGGCCGACCGTTGACCCGAAAATCGAGGTTTTCAAAAGAGCCGAATGTGCTGTCGGGAGCGAAGTAAAAGCGGGAACTACCCTCGCGCAGTTTCTGGCGGCAAAAGGCGGTGCTGCGGTTTTTGTACCCATTGGCCCACAGGTGCATGCGGATTTCGGTCAGCGCCTCCGGCGCGTGGTTCACATACTCCATGCGGATGTGCGCATCGAGGGTATGGTTGCGGTCGTCCAGCACCGCGCGGATGGTGTAGTGGACTTCCTGCTGGAAGTAGTTTTGAAGCGAGGAGTCGTGTTTCTGAGCAGGAAGCAGTGTGGGTGCAAGCAGAAGAAGGGCAGGAAATAAGCAATAGCGCATGGTGTCGGCAGCGGTGGATGGATGCGCAAAAGTAGTACGGCTGTTTTGTTATAAATCAGGCCCTAACCACTCGTAGTAGTTCTCACGATTGATGACCTGCAGGACGTGTTCCGGGTAGGCCTGCGTGAAGGTTTGGGAAAAGGATGGTTTGGCTTTGGCCGACCATTTCATTTCGTAAGCCCACATCTTTCCGTCGCGTTCTTCCACATAGTCTATTTCTTGCTGATCCTGCGTGCGCCAGAAAAATGTATTGGCCTGTATGCCGCTGTAGTGCAGTGTTTTTTTACGCTCACTGATAAGCCAGTTTTCCCAAAGGGCGCCGACATCCTGCCGGAGTTCTATGGGTTGAAACTGAGCGATTACGGCGTTGCGCAGGCCGTTGTCGTAAAAATAAATTTTGCGCTTGCGTTTGAGTTCCTTGCGCAGGTTGCGGCTCAAAGGCGGCAACCGGAAAATGATAAACGCCTGCTCCAGCAAGGTGACATAGTTTTCCACGGTCTGATTGTCGAGGTCAACGATCTGCCCCAATTCGTGGTACGACACCTCGTTTCCCATCTGGTAAGCCAGCGCCTGCAGCAGCCGGGTGAGTTTTTCGGGTTTTTGAATACGTTGCCACATCAAGATGTCTTTGTACAAAAAACTGTCCATCAACTGGCCCAGTACGGCCTGTTCTTCGCCCGGATGATTCACCACCTCGGGGTAGTAGCCATACACTAATCGGTCGGGTATGCGTTTGTGCTCCTCCACAAATCCGTGGTACGCCTCCATTTCGGCATACGATAGCGGGAAGAGGTGATAGGCCCATTTGCGTCCGGTGAGCGGCTCGTTGATGCGGTTGGCCAACTCGAAGGCAGATGAGCCGGAGGTCACAACCTGTACATCGGAGATTTGGTCGGTGATGAGTTTGAGTTTTAGCCCGATGTCCGCGATACGCTGAGCCTCGTCAAGCACCAACACTTTGCTGTCGCCGAGAATTCGTTTCCATTTGAGTACCGTGACGTCCTCCAGCAACAGACGCGTCTCCGGATCGTCACCATTAAGCCAGCGCACACCCTGGACATTATCGAAAATAGCGTGCAACAGGGTCGTCTTGCCCGTTTGGCGGGGCCCCATGAGCAAAATTGCCTTCCCGGTAAAAAGCCGGTCGCGAATCCGTTGGTTCAGTATGCGCTTTATCATGTTTTTGCGATTGGATTCGCAAAAATACCGGTTTTTTTGCGATTGAGTTCGCAAAAATCCAGGTCGTTTTCTTGCAAAATCGGCATGCAATCTTTCCGGACAATCTGCCTACTTTCGCCCCATGCAAACCAAGGCCCTTGCCGTCCTGCTGTACATTGCCCAGATTTATCTGACATTTTACGGCTCAAAACACTTCTCCAAATACTGGAGCCCGCTGGTACTTTTTGCAGTTTCAACGGGTATCGCAGTGCTGTTTTTCCGGCAAAATCTGCTGCGCCACACCCCCGCCTCGCAGGTGCCCTTGCGCATGCTGAAACCTGCCGTGGCGGCGCTGTGGGTACTGGGCGGCATGCTCAGCATGTTGCTCGGCTACGAGGAATTGCGCAAACTGTTTGTGCAATATGCCGACCCCGGCCAGTACTCCGACGTGCTGCCCCAACTGGAAGCGCAGTACCACCGTTTTGCCGCCGGCGAGATGCCCTACGCCCCCGTTGACCTCGGTTACAACGCCCCGTACCCCGTGTACATGCCGATGCACTGGCTGCCGATCGGTATTTCCGAAATGCTGGTGATTGACTCCCGCTGGTCGGGCTACATCTTGCTCGTGCTGGCAGCCGGGGTGTACGGCTATTGGGTGGGTCGGCAGCCGGCGTCCGTTGCTGCGCGTATTGCAGCGCTGTTGCTGCCCTCGCTGGGGCTTTGGGGGTTTATCCTGTGGGGAAAATTGGAATTGCCCGTGAGTTTTGAACTGGTGGTGGCGGCGTACTACCTGATTTTGGCCGCCGGACTTCTGGGGCGCAGCCTGCGCTGGATTGCTATCGGGGTTTTGTTGTGCCTGCTCTCCCGCTACACCCTGGTGTTCTGGCTGCCCCTGTTGGCATACATACTTTGGCAGGAGTATCCGCGCGCCGCCAATTTCCGGCTGTGGGCGACGGTTCTGGCCGGTGTGCTGCTGCTGTACATCCTGCCGTTTTACCTCCGCGACCCGAGTATTCTGGCCACAGGAATCAAATACCACAACGACGGCGCCGTAGCCCAGTGGATCGGCCAGGGCGACCCGCCCGTGTCGTGGAGCATGGAAAAAGGCGTGTACTTCGGCATCAACATGAAAATGTTTTTCCCCGGCGATGCCGTGCAGCAGGTGTTCCTGGCGCGCGTCCTGCAGGCCGCCCTTATGCTGGCTTTGCTCGTATTCGGGCTGTGGGCCTACCGCCGCTGGAACGACCGGCTCGACGGGTTTTCTCTGTGCATCGTCCTGCTGTACGCTGTGCTGGGGTGTTTCTATTTTTTCAGTCCAATGACCTTCCAGTACTACCTGCTGGTGCTGTTCGCTTTGTCGGCGGTAGTGGTAGGAAAGGTGTTGATGGCGGATGTCAAAACCTGATCGGCACCTCCGATTTTTTCTCGTACCCCGTCCCGTAGTACAGCACCAACCGCGCGTCTTTCCAGGTTTTCGGCACCTCGAAACTGATGGTGCCCTCGCCGACCGTTTTGGCCTCCACGAAGGGGAATTCTACCAGATACGGCGCGATTTCGGATTCGCCGTGTAAGAGGTGCAGGGTATGGCTGGAAATATTTTCCCCGTAAGGCGGCCGGATGCAGCGCATGCGCACGGCCAGGCGGTAATGCTCCGGATTTTTACTGCTCAGTTCCGCTTCCAGAAACTGGAAACCCGTAGTGCCTACATAGTCGGCGGACAGTTCGAGCGGCTCAGTCGGAATCGCCAGTTTTTTTGAAAACGAGGCCTTTTGCGGCGGGTCTTGCGGCGCGGTTTCGGTAGCGGTTGCAACATCTGCGGCGCCATCATCCGGAGACGAAAACAGGGGTTTCAGCAGAAAAAAAAGCACGAGCAATGCGCCGAGCAGCCCCAGACCGAGCAGCACCCGCCGGCCCATCCGGCCGGAAGCAGCGGCTTGACTGCTGCGGGCGCCTGTGCTCTTGTCGCCAAACTGAATAAAATCGAACAGCCGCTGCCGGATACGGGCTTCTTCCACATTGGCCTGCTCCTGTGTGAGCACCCCGGCGCGGGTATCGGCTTTCAGGTCGTGCCATTGGCTTTCCAGCAGGACCAGCTCCTTTTGGGCGGATTCACGCAACTGGCGGAACAGTTCCTCCAGTTCATTCTGGGCAAGCAGGCGAAGCAGGTGTTCTTTTGTCATGGTCGGGCAGGTGTTGATGTGTGAAGTTGTCGGGGGTAAAGCACGGCAAAAGTAGATTTTTTGCGGCTGCGCATCCGTACTGCCGGGCGGGCTTTGTGCTGATTTGAAAAAAGTGGAAAAAACACCCACTTTTGCAAACTTTAATCGGGTAATTCATGTCTTACCGAGCCGGAACATCCCATACAGCCGAGATTCAGCCATGACAAACATCATCATTCGACGCGTCATCGTTTTGGGCGCCATTTCCATCCTCAGTTTGCTCAGCGTGCAAACCTACTGGGTCATGCGCTCCTGGAATTTGCAGGAGCAGGACTTTGACCGGAAAGTGCGCCAGTCACTGCTGGAAGCCGCCCGCGACCTGGCCCGCGTGGGTTTGTTTGTACTGAAAGACGCCGATCTGATCGAGCAGGTCAACTCCAACTACTATGTGGTCAACATCAACAACCAGTTCGACGAGGCCTCGCTGGAATTTTACCTGCAAAAAGCCTTTGAGAACCAGAGCCTGCGTGAGGATTTCCAGTACGGTATTTTCGACTGCTCCAGCAACCAGATGGTAAGCGGACGTATGGTGAAATACAACAAAACCTCCGCGTTCGGGGTAGGCAACGGCGAGCAACTGACCGCTCCCCTGCCGGCCCACTACAACAGCGATTTCATTTATTATTTCGGGGTGCGTTTCCCCAACAAAAGCGTTACCCTGCTGAGCAACATGTGGATCGTGGTCGTATTCACCGTGCTCATTCTCATCACGGTAGCGTTTTTCATCTACTCCATGTCGGTCATCCTCAAGCAAAAACAGCTCTCGGAGTTGCAGCGGGATTTCATCAACAACATGACCCACGAGTTCAAAACGCCGATCTCGACCATCAATATTTCCACCGATGTTTTTCTGCAAAACGACACCATCAAAAACGACCCGCGCCTGAGCCGGTATTCGGGAATCATCAAAGAGCAGGTCATGCGTTTGAATACGCAGGTGGAAAAAGTGCTGCAATTAGCTAAAATCGAGCGCGACAAAATCGAACTGAACCTCGAAGAAGTGGATTTGAACGACCTGATCCGCAACATTTCGCCGTCGCTGGAACTGAAGATCAACGAACGCGAGGGCACCCTGCGTTTCGACCTCGCCGCCGAAAACATCCTCGTGCGCGCCGACCGCCTGCACCTCACCAACATCCTGCACAACTTAGTGGACAACGGCGTGAAGTATTCCAAAGGCGCACCCGACATCACCATCAGGTTGGCCAGGAACAGGGAAGAAGCCGTGCTCAGCGTGCAGGATCAGGGCATCGGGATCGCCAAAGAGCACCAGAAACACATTTTCAGTAAATTCTACCGGGTGCCCACGGGCAACGTACACAACGTGAAAGGCTTTGGCCTCGGCCTTTTTTACGTGAAAACCATCTGCCGCGAGCACCGCTGGAACATTGCACTTCAAAGCGAACCGGGTAAAGGCACCATGGTGGAAATTCGTATGCCCATCCTGACCTGACCTGCCATGAACTGCACCATTCACCTGCCGAATTACCCCGTACTGCTCGGCCCGCTGAGCGAAACCCTGCCGGCATGGTTGCAGCAAAAAAATTATTCCCGAATTTTTGTAGTAGCCGATGCCAACGCATTGGCGCATTGGAACAAAATCGCGCTTTTTCCCGACGCTGAAATGTACGTCGTGCCTTGCCCGCCGGCTTCCGAACACGCCGGCGGCGCCGAGCGGCTCAAAAATCTCGACACCTGCGCGCAAATCTGGAGCGCCATGCAACAGGCCCGCCTCGACCGGCAGGCGCTGGTCGTCAACCTCGGCGGAGGTGTAGTGGGCGACATGGGCGGTTTTTGCGCTGCTACATTCAAGCGCGGCGTGGATTTTATTCAGGTACCGACGACGCTGTTGGCCATGACCGACGCCGCTATCGGCGGCAAACTCGGCATTGATTTCAACGGGATCAAAAACGCCCTCGGCGTGTTCCGGAACCCGCAGGCGGTGTTCGCCGACCCCGCTTTTCTGGAAACCCTGCCCGCCCTCGAACTGCGCAGCGGCTTCGCCGAAGTTATCAAACATGCCCTGATTGGCGATCCCGGACTCTGGGAAAAAATTCAGAAAATAACACCGGAATCCCTCTCGTCCGGCGGCATGACTGCCGAAGCGTGGACGGAAATCCTGGAGTCCTCCATTGCCGTCAAGGCGCAGGTGGTGACACTCGACCCGCACGAACACGGCCTGCGCGCCCTGCTGAATTTCGGGCACACGATAGGCCACGCCATCGAGAGTTTTTACTTGGAAACCGACGAGCCGCTCACCCATGGCGAGGCTGTGGCGATCGGCATGGTGTGCGAAGGCTTGCTGGAGACTGAAACCGAAATCATCCTGCGTATTTTCGGTCGGCGGCCCCTGCCAGAATCTATTTTTCCCGAACTCTGGGAACGGATGCAGCACGATAAAAAAAACGCCTCGGGGGCGGTGCGTATAGCCGTTCCCGGCACAGACTCTTTTTCCCTGCAATTGCTGGAAATCAGCCGCGAAGAAGCGTACCGCCGGCTCATACACTATAACCGTTTCGGGCTTTGATTTTCAACTCAAAACTCAACACTCAAAACTAACTCATGTCTCTCGTACAGGAATTCAACGACTACCGCGCTCGCATGAACGAGCGCATTCTCGGGCAGGACAACAAAGTGCTCAAACGCTTCTGGAGCCTCGATAACCAAACTTACCAGGAGGGCGCTCTGGATGTTAAAACCAAGGAAATGCTCGGCCTCGTGGCAAGCATGGTGCTCCGCTGCGACGACTGCATCAAGTACCACCTTGGCAAGTGCCATGAACTGGGCATCAGCACCGACCAGATTTTTGAAATTTTCGCCGTGGCAAACATGGTCGGCGGCTCCATCTGCATCCCGCACACCCGCCGGGCCGTGGAGTACTGGGATGCGTTGCAGGAAGGGTAGAAGGGTTTCGGGTTGGAGGGCCCACACGCTACGTTTGTCATTTCTTCGAAATGACAAACGTGGAGAAGGGGCAAAGCACAGCATCATGCTGCCAAAGCGTCGTTTTTCCATCGCTGCCCTTGCCATTTCGGCAGCAACCCAACACCGTTTCTGCCATTTTTTCACCCAAACGCCACACACCCCGCTTTGGAAACAAATTTGCTTGCCTCCCCACAGCAAACCACTTCACGTTAAAAACCACAGTCGTCGTTC
>CAYMQY010000012.1:30505-38052 GCA_964392655.1 uncultured Saprospiraceae bacterium | reverse complement strand
GCCGGACTTGGGCAGTTTTCATACTTGTGGAGCACTAATCCGGCTCAAACGGGTATTCAGGCCGTCAACTTAGTGGCCGGCCAAACCTACACCGTGACCGTGACGGATGCCCTCGGCTGCTCGGCCACCCAAACGGTGAGTATTGCCGATGTGCCTGCTCTCGGAGTAGCCATTCTCAATTCGACTAATCCGACCTGCTTCGACGGCTCCAACGGTCGCGCTATCGTAGCCGGTAACGGCGGACTTTTGCCTTACTCCTACAACTGGGGCCTCGGCGTGTCGGCGGTGGATTCACTGGCGCAAAACCTGCGTGCGGGCACCTATTTCGTGACCGTCACCGACGCCAAAGGATGCACCGGCACGGCCTCGGTGACGCTCACCCAACCCACGCAGTTGAAACTCCGGTTCCAGCCCACGGCGGTCGTTTGCTACGGTGAAAGCACCGGCAAAGCCTCTGTATCGGGTGAAGGCGGCACGCCGCAGTACCAGTTTGCCTGGCCTTCGGGCAGTACGGCAACGCAGGAAACGGGCCTGGCCGCGGGCTTTTACGCCGTCACGCTAACCGACCGAAACGGCTGCACGCACATTGACAGCGTGGAAATCAAACAACCCGACGTGCCGTTGGGCGGTACAATTGTGGTGCAGGATGTGGGTTGTTTCGGCGGCTATTCCGGTTCCATACAAGTGGTGCCCTCCGGCGGAACGCCGCCATACCGCTATGCACTCGACGGCGGACCGTGGAACGGGTCGTCCAAACAGATCGGCCTGACCGCCGGCCAATACGTACCGAGCATTCAGGACAACAACGGCTGCACGGCCACACTCGACACCGCGGTTGTCGCAGAGCGACCGGAAGTGGGGCTGGAACTTGGCCCGACCATTACCATCCAGTTCGGGGAAAGCACGCAATTGCAGGCGGTGGTGACCAATGCCGCCGACCCGGTGCAGTACATCTGGAACCCGGCAGACAGCCTGTGGCTGAGTTGCCTCGATTGTCCCGATCCGTTCGTGGACGGTCTCGAAGACGGGCATTGGTTTGAACTGAAAATTGTGGATTCCTTTGGCTGTACCGCTACCGACCGCGTGCTGGTGGTGGTGGAAAAAGTGCGCCGCATTCATGTCCCGACGGGCTTTTCACCCAACGGCGACCTCAGCAACGACCTCTTGCTTGTGCATGGCCAGCAGGGTGTGCGCGTGGTGTCGTTCCGGGTGTACGACCGCTGGGGCGAGCAGGTGTACGAGGGGCTTGATTTCCCGGTCAACGACCCGAACACAGGTTGGGACGGCACCTTCCGTGGCGAACCGATGAATCCCGCTGTGTTCGTCTGGGTGCTTGAAGTGGAATTTGCCGACGGCAACCGGGAGGTGTACAAGGGGAATACGACGCTGATTCGGTAAGAATTACACCTCAGGTTGCCCTGTAGAGAACTGATTCACCACAGATTTCACAGATTTGCACAGAATTATCCGTGGAAAATCTGTGCAAATCTGTGAAATCTGTGGTGAAATTACTTTTTCGGCAAGGTTATTTACCACCATACGCTGCCAGAAACTCCGGACTGTCGGGTTTCACCTTCGAGGCAAAAAAGTGGGTCAGTTCCCCTTTTTCGTTGAGCAGGTATTTGCTGAAATTCCAGGTTGGTTCCTGGCTGTTCCAGCCGTTTTGGGCCGGGTCGGTGAGCCAGCGGTACAGGGGTGCTTTTTCGTCGCCCTTGACGTGTACTTTTTCGAAAAGCGGAAAGGTGATGTGGTAGTTTGACTCGCAAAAATTTGCAATTTCTTCTGCCGAGCCAGGCTCCTGGCCCATGAAATCGTTGCAGGGGAAACCAAGTACGACGACTTTGTCCGAATGTTCCGAATAGAATTTTTCCCAGTCGGCATACTGCGGGGTGTAGCCGCATTTGGAGGCCACGTTCAGCACGATAATTTTTTTGCCCCGGAACTGCTCCAGGCGCACCGGGGCGCCGTCGAGGGAGTTGACGGTAAAATCAAAAAAAGAGGTTTTGCTTTTCGGCGTTGTGCCGGCTTCTGCCGGGCGGGAAGCGACTTTGGAAGTATCGAAACAGGAAACCGCGAGCAAGGCGCAGGCGGCGAGCAGGAACAGGGAAGCAGCATTTTTGAACATGGCAGAACGGTGCGTGAAGGTGAATGACGAGGCTTGAGAACACCGCTGGGGCGTATTGGTTTACGCCAACAGGTTCAACCTACAGTTCCTTCCGCAGCCGGGCTACCGGAATGTTGAGTTGCTCGCGGTATTTGGCCACGGTACGCCGCGCAATGTTGTAGCCCTTTTTGAGCAGCAAGGATTTGAGTTTTTCGTCGGAGAGGGGTCGGCGTTTGTTCTCATCCTTGATGAGGTCGGTCAGGATTTTTTTCACTTCGAGGGTGGACACCTCTTCGCCGTCCTGGTTTTGCAGGCTTTCGGAGAAAAATTCCTTGAGGCGCTTGGTGCCGAACTCCGTTTGCACATATTTGGAATTGGCGACGCGCGACACCGTGGAGATATCCAGTCCGGTGGCGTCAGCGATGTCCTTGAGGATCATGGGGCGGATTTTTTTCTGGTCGCCGCTCAGGAAAAACTCGTGCTGGTGTTCCAGGATTGCGCCCATGGTGAGCATCATGGTTTGTTGCCGTTGCTTGATGGCGTCAATGAACCACTTGGCGCTGTCTATTTTTTGCTTGATAAACAGGATGGTTTCTTTTTCTTTTCGGGTGGGGCGGCGTCCATTTCGCCCGGAGTGGAATGCGCGGAGCAGGTCGCGGTACTGGTCGTTGATGCGCAGGTCGGGAGCGTTGCGGGCGTTGAGGGTAAGTTCAAGATCGCCGTCGCGGTTGGTGATCAGGTAATCCGGCAGGATGTAGTTGACGGCGCGATCGTTTCGGGAAGCAAAACCGCTGGCGGGTTTGGGGTTCAGTTTCAGCACTTCGTCCACGGCCACCTTGAGGTCTTCCTCGTCGAGGTTGAGGTGGCGGGCCAGTTTGGTGTAGTGTTTTTTAGTGAACTCATCGAAGTATTCGTCAATGATCCGAACGGCAATTTTGATGGCCAGTTTGTCCTCGTACGACACGACGTCATCATCCAGTTTGAGTTTGTTGCGGAGTTGGAGGAGGAGGCACTCGCGCAGGTCGCGGGCGCCTATTCCGGGCGGGTCGAATTGCTGAATGAGCAGCAGGATGTGCTCAATTTCGGCTTCATTCGTCTGGATGTTCTGGCTGAAGAGGAGGTCGTCCACCATAGCGGCCAAATCGCGGCGCAGGTAGCCGTCGTCGTCAATGGAGCCGATGATCTGCATGGCGATGGCGTGTTCGCGCTCGTCTTTCAGGCGGATCAGGCCCAGTTGCTGCTCCAGGTATTCGTGGAAGGTATTTTCAAAAGCAATCGGGATGGTTTTTTCCTCTTCAGTGCTGGAGTGGTCTTCGCCGCGGGTTTTGTAGGTGCCGGGGTCGTCTTCGATGAAGTCCATGAGGTAATCATCCAGTTCCACGTCGTCTTCCCGAATGCTGGAGGCTTCTTCCATGTCGGCATAGTCGTCGGCGGTTTCGCGATCTATTTCGTCAATGGAATCGCCTGTTTCGGCGGCTTGATCTTCCTTGCTGTCTTCCTGGGCAAAGTAGTCGAGATCGCTTTCTTCGATCTCCATACTGTTTTCCATCAGTTCCGCGGTGTCGTCACCTTCTTCCAGAGCCGGGTTGGCTTCCAGTTCTTCCTGAATGCGTTGTTCGAGGGTAGCCGTAGGAATTTGCAGCAGTTTCATCAACTGAATCTGCTGCGGCGAGAGTTTTTGCTGGAGTTTCTGACTTAAGGTCTGCCTGGTACCAATCAGCGCCATACGCAAGTTCGGATAAGAGTGATTAAAAGACTTCGGCGTTCGATCGCATGCCCATCCCCGAAAAATGTCGGCAAGGCGCTATATCGGTTTCGGATCAAACGGCCCTAACAAATAGGGGGCCAAAATTACCGGAAAAATCTTGCGCTTGTTTCCTCGCTTCCTGTCTATGGTGGATAAAATGGCATAAAGTATTGTTTATGTTTGACTTAAAAGTTATCCACATGTTTTTCAACCGGCATTTTTTTTTGAAAAATACTTCCGGATATAAACGTAGAGTCAAATGTCACAGAGGCTCACAGAGGTTGAGAGAACACAGAGTTTTTTGCCGAATTCGAGTGAATAAATTCCTCCGGAATGACAACAAACTCCGTGTTCTCTCAACCTCTGTGAGCCTCTGTGGCATTTCACTCTACTGCGCTTTCAGTCAATTTTTTTCACTGTACCCGAGCCTGCCACCGAAGTTTCTACCGATGCCGTACCGGTGTAGTACACATCGCCGCTGCCGGCGATATTGGCCTTGAGCGATTCTTTCATGTTGCAAGTGACGGAGCCGCTGCCGGCGATGGATGCTTTGCCCGAGCCTGCTTCGAGGGCTTTAGCCTGGATGTCGCCACTGCCGCTGATTTCAAAAAACGCGGATTGGGCATGGCCGCCCACCTCAATATTGCCGCTGCCGGATATGGTACCGGTCAGCGTATTCACATCGGCCTGGGGCAGGGAAATGGAGCCGGAACCGCCGATAGACAGGTACAGTTCGTTGCCGCTAAGGGGCGAAAGTACCTCCATATCGGCGCTGCCGCTCACCCCCAGTCCCTCGTAAGCCGGGGCGGTAATTCGTATCAGTAAATCTTCCAGCCCCGACACATTTTCCGAAAAATAGATTCGCAGGGAGCCGTCGCTCACTTCGGTTTTGAGCAGGGGTAGAATATTTTCCTGGGCTTGTACTTCTACTGCATAGCGGTCGCCGACGCGTACTTCAATCTTGCCGGGAACTCCGGCATCCACCGTGCGGAAATTATCCACCGTTCGGTTTTCAGTTTTGGACGGACCCTGGCCGCGCGTGCCGGGGCCAAACGACCAGTTGTCGCCGCAGGAAAAATGGCCAAGCACGAAGATGCCGACCAGAAGCATGAAGGATAGCAGGTAACGCATGTTGTAGTGATGAGTGATGAACGATGAGTGATGAGTTGTTCGGCGTCAGCCCTGGTTCGGGGTAGTGTCTCGTTCGCCCGACGGGGTGAGGCGAACCTGGTAAAAATCCCCGCGGCGGTCTTTCAGGTTGCGCACCGAACCGTGGTGGTGGAGTTCGGAAAGCAGTTCCATATCTACGTCGGCGATGAGCACCATTTCTGTATTCGGGGTGGCTTCGGCTTTTACGCCGTTGGATGGGAAAGCGAAATCGCAGGGCGTAAGCACCGCCGACTGGGAGTACTGCAAGTCCATGTTTTCCACCTGAGGGAGGTTGCCTACCGAGCCGGTGATGGCCACGTAGCATTCGTTTTCAATGGCGCGAGCCTGCGAACAGTGCCGCACGCGCATGTAGTCGTTCTGGGTGTCGGTCAGGTACGGTACGATGAGGATTTGCATGCCCTGCTCGGCAAGCAGGCGTCCCAGTTCGGGAAACTCCGAGTCGTAGCAGATGAGCACGCCCACCTTGCCCACGTCGGTGTCGAAAATATTCAGGCTGTCGCCGCCGGAAATGGCCCAGTACTTGGTTTCGGCGGGAGTCACGTGTATTTTCACATAGCGCTCCGCCTGGCCGCTGCGGTGGCAAAAATAGCCGGCATTGTAGAGGCGGTCGCCCTCCATCTCGGGCAGGCTTCCGGTCACAATGTTTACGTTGTAGCGCACGGCCAGTTCGCAAAAGCGTTCGCGAATGGCGTCGGAGTGACGAGCCAGCAAGCGGATGGCTTCTGCCTCGCGCAGGTGGTTGTGCTCGGCCATGAGCGGGGCGTTGAAAAATTCGGGAAACACGGCGATGTCGCATTTGTACGCCGAGATCATATCCACGAAATATTCTGCCTGTACAAACAATTCGTCGAGGTCATGGTAGGGCCGCATTTGCCACTGCACCAGGCCAAGTCGGGCATAGGTTTTGCGCGGCGGCATGTGGCGGGCGTCGCGCTGGTAGTAAATGTTGTCCCACTGGAGCAGTGTGGCATGATCCTGCGATTGCTCGTCGCCGGGCATGTAGTTGCGCAGGATTTTTTTGACGTGGAAGTCGTTCGACAACTGGAAGTTCAGCACCGGGTCGTGGATTTCCTTCATCCGGACCTTGCTGATGTACTCGCGCGGCGACATCACCTCGGCGTAGTTGTGGTAGTTGGGGATGCGCCCGCCGAACACGATAGCCTTCAGGTTCAGGTGTTCGCAGAGGTCTTTGCGGGCATCGTACAGGCGGCGGCCCAGGCGAAGTCCGCGGTAAGCGGGGTCAATAAAAATTTCAATCCCGTAGAGTACATCGCCGTCGGGGTCGTGGGTGCTGAACGTGGCATTGCCCGTGATCTGGTCGTAGGTGTGTTCGTCGCCGTACTTGTCATAGTCCACGATAATGGACAAGGCGCAGCCTACCACTTTACCATCCACAAGCACCACGTACTGGCCTTCGGGAAAAATGTGCAGCAGATGCTCAATAGTGCCGCGCTCCCAGTAGGAGCCGGCCCAGCCGGGGTACGAGGCTTTCATCGCCTTGAGCAATTCCTGATAGTGCTCCGGTTGCAGGTTGGTAATCGAAACTTTTTCCATACAGGGAAAGAATTTGGGTTGGTTTGCGGAAATACGCGCTGCCGACGGAATGGCTGTTGGAAACCGACGACGGCGCAAATGTTACACATCCTGCCCAAAAATTTATGTTCGCCTGCATTACTTGCCCAACCAGTCCTTGAAATCGGTCATCCGGTCGCCGCTTACGAACACCTCGTGGCGTGCTTTGGGCGTAAGTTCGAGTTTGAGTTTCCCTTTGAAATGGGTGAGCACCGCCTGGATGGCGCCAAATCCGACGAGGTATTGGCGGCTGATGCGGAAAAAGTGTTTGGGATCGAGCAGGCTGGTCAGTTTGTCGAGGCTGAAATCAATGGGCAGGTGCTGGCCGTCGCGGGTGACCATGAAGGTGATCTTTTCATCGGAGTAGAAATACGCGATGTCCACCGTTTCGATGCTGCGTATTTTGTTGCCCACGGTAATCATAAACCGCGTTTTGTACTCCGGCTCGCGCTGGCCGATGTACTGGAGCAGGGTGTCGAAGTCGGGTTTGGCAAATCGCTCCCGGAGCGCCTTGTACTTGTCGAGCGCCGCGATCAGTTCCAGCAGGTTGACGGGTTTGAGCAGGTAATCAATGCTGTTGACTTTGAACGCCTTGATCATGTACTCGTCGTAGGCGGTGGTGAAAATGACCGGCGAGGTGAGCGGCGCCAGTTCAAAAATTTTGAAGCACAAGTCGTCTTCGAGGTGGATGTCCATGAATACGAGGTCGGGCGCTTCGTTTTTGCGCAGCCACTCGACCGATTCCGCCACCGACGGCAGCGTGGCCAGCACCCGGATGCCGGGGTCGTATTTTTTCAACATGCCTTCAAGGCGCTGGGCGGTGAGGTTCTCGTCCTCGATAATGATGGTGTTCATGCCTCTGTGATACGTGATATGCGGGTTGAGTCAGAGTTTCTAAAATTGCTGGATTCAGGCAAAAATGCAGGTATGAACGGGTTTTATTCAAATTGGCGT
>CAYMQY010000012.1:0-30495 GCA_964392655.1 uncultured Saprospiraceae bacterium | reverse complement strand
TGGGCGAGTTGATCGGTAGGTTGTATCGAGAATGGCCGGCGCGTTGCTCGGAATGCCCGGGGTAGCTGGCTTCGCCGCGGCAACCCCGGGCTATGCAACGTAACGCCGTTGGCGTAGGGAAGAGAAGATGTGAACCCCGAACACGGTCACAACGTCCCTCCGCTACCCCGATAGGGGTTACGTTAAATAGCCCAGGGTTGCACCGGCCTTCGCCGGGGCTACCCTGGGATTCCGGCAACCACGGCAAACACCCAAACACCCAAACACCCAAACACCCAAACACTCAAAGAATTGACAAAGTACATATCCACGAGACCTTTGTTATGCACCTCTTTTTTGCCGCGGTAGGTGCAGGGGAACCGGTGTTTAACGGCTTCCCAGGTAGCGCCGGAAATATTGATACGGCCCGGTTCGCCGAGTTCTTCGAGGCGGGAAGCGAGGTTGACGGCGTCGCCCCAGATGTCGTAGGCGAATTTGTTTTTGCCGATCACACCGGCGATGACCGGGCCGGTGTGTACGCCTACGCGCATGGCCGTGAACACCGCCGAAGGGTTGGTTTCGTTGCGTTTTTGCAGCCATTCCATCATTTCGAGGGCTGCGCTGACGGCGTCTTCGGGGTGGGTGTCGTTGAGTACAGGCAAACCTCCGGCGCACATGTAGGCATCGCCGATGGTTTTGATTTTTTCGAGGCCGTGGCGCTCGCAGATTTCATCGAAGCCGAGGAAGCAGGCATCCAGTTCGTCAATGAGTTGCTCGGGGCTTAGTTTTTCCGACAGGCTGGTGAAGTTCAGGAAATCAGTAAACACTACGGTGGCGCGTTCATAAAAACGGGGTGTGGCGTACCCGTGCACGCGCAGTTCCTGGGCAACCTCGCCGGGCAGGATATTGAGCAGGAGTCGGTCGCTCTTGTGCCGCTCTTCCTCGATCTGGTTTTTCTGAATTTCAATTTCCCGGTTTTTGGCTTTCATGCGCCGGCTGGAGCGGCGGGCAAACCACCAACTGAGGCTCATCACCAGTACCGTCAGCAAGCCGAGGCCTCCGATCCCGTAAGCGTATCGTTTGAAATTTTCCTGTTCGCGCTGCTGGAACGCCTGATCCTGGCGGAGTTGTGCTACGCGTACGCTGTCGGTCTGGCGCTGCACAAGCGCAATGTGTTCCTGCTGCCGCAAACCCTTGATGAGCAGTTCCTTTTTTTCTGCTTCTGCCTTCTGCGCCTCGAATCTGGCCTGGAGAATCTGGAAGGTTTTTTCGCGCAATTGCGCCTCGTTGGCGTCCTTCTGAGCACTCAGGTACAGCAGTTCGTTTTCCTTGCGCTGCTGGTCCAGTTCGAGGTTTTTGTTTTTCAGTTCGAGGCGTTCGGCCTCGTAGCGTGCGGCCCGAAGTTCGTTTTCTTTGAGGTATTGCCGCGCGAGGATGTATTTGATCTGGCTTTCGGCGGCGTTCAGTTGGGCGCGTTGCTGTTCGATGCGTTGCTGGCGCGCCTGGTTTTGCTGGCGCATGGATTCTTCCAGCGTCAGGTATTCCTTGTAGGATTTGTAAGCGTTTTCAAAGTCATAAAGCCGGTAGTACACGTCGGCTGCCGTACTGTAACTGCGGGCCAGTACTTCTTTTTGTTTGGTTTCGCGGGCAAGCCGGATGGCTTCGTTGACGTGCGTGAGGGCGTTGTAGATGTCTTCGTCGCTGAAGTAGGCTTCGGCAATCAGGTGTTCGAGGCCTGCCAGTTGGTCGGCCTGACCTTTTTGCTTTTTCAGTGCGCTTGCCGCGAGTAGCAGGTATCCGATGCCGTCTTTGGTATTGCCGGTATTGTGCAATGCGATGCCGAGGTTGGCATACACGATATGTTTGTAATCGCAGTTGATGTACTCGCACTGAAGTTCGGCTTTACGGAAATATTCGAGGGCGTTCTTGTAATCGTTGCGGACGGCGTACTGCTTGCCCACGTTGTTGTACATCACGGCGCGTTCTTCGGGCAGGCCCTGCGATTCTAGAATTTTTTCGATGCGGCGGTAGTAAATCAGGCCGGTTGTATCGTTTGGCGGGCGCCCTTCGGCGTTTGCCAGTTTTTGATAAATCTGTACCAGGTGCGGGTAGTCGCCCTGTTCTTCGTACCGGGCGATAAGCGGCTGGTAGATCAGTTCGGTACTGTCGTACCGGCTTTCGTGCAAAAACGTGTCGGCGATTTTTTCGAGGAGTGCATGGTCGTTTTGCGTGTACTCAGTGGCTTTTCGGTAGTAGCGACGCGCATTGCCGTACAGTTTTTCCTGAAAAAACAGGTCGCCGAGGCCCAGGTAAACGTCCAGCAGGGTGGATCGGTCCAGCACAAGCGGCATAGCTGCTTCGCCGGGGGCTAATTTTTCTTCCGCCTGCAAATAGAATTCGAGGGCGTCCTCGATACGATTGGTACGTACACAAACCTGTGCCAGCAGTACTGCGGCGCGGGCAATACCGCCTTCGTAGCGCAAATCCTGAGCGATGGCCAGACTTTGGCTTGCCTTTTCAAAACTGTCTCTGGCCGTTTGTGCTCCACGGGCTTGTTGCAGCAACTCGTCTGCTTCTGCCACGGAATGCTCCAAATCTTCAAGCCCCTGCGCGTAGCTGTGCGGGCTGGTAAAAAAGGCAAAAAGAAGAAGCAGGATGAGGAAACGCACGGAAAAAATGTTGAGCAAGCCGCATTTGCGACGCAACAAAGGTAGCGGAATGCGCCGCACCCCTGCATACTCTGATGCCGAGGCACTGCATTTTTTTCATTCCCGGCCTACTTTGGGTATACTATTGCGGCTATTTCCGATTCGTTCATCCCGAACATGTCTGCCAGACGTTCAAGGTCAACTCCTGCTTCAAACATGCCTTTAATAGCTGCCTCAATTTGCTTTTTCTGTTCGGAAATTGTTTGCCGGCTGTCTGCTATTGCTTTGTCTTTTTCCGAGAGGAGGTTGTTCTTCTCCGAGAGGAGGTTGTCTTTTTCCGAGAGGAGGTTGTTCTTCTCCGAGAGGAGGTTGTTCTTCTCCGAGAGGAGGTTGTCCTTCTCCGAGAGGAGGTTGTCCTTCTCCAAAAGTAGATATTCCTTCTCGGTGATAAGCCGCTGATAATCTTTGATCTCTTCGATCAAATCGTCCTCTGCATCCATGTTCTGGCGTACAACCGGGTCGGCAGTTGCCGTTTGAAGCCGGCGCAACAACGGGCGGTACCGCTCGGGCAAATCGAGTTCATTTATGGTCAAAAAATGCGGATCGTCGGTTGCGCCTGACTGGTCAAACAAGGCAAGTAGTTGTTCCAGTTCGTTTCGCCGGTGTCCTTTAAGGTACGGAATCTGGATGATGACGCTGTCGTGCGTCAGGCTTTCGATAAACGGCTCTTTTTGCAGAATCTGCTCGCCGGTTGCCGCATCAATGTAGTGCCGGTTGACCCGCAATACAGGCGCTTTGGCATGTTCGAGGGTATGTCCCAGAAAATAAATACTGAGAATCGGAAGGGCTTTTCGATACGGATACTCCGGCGCAGGCTCGCGCACCAGATTTTCCTTGTTGGCATATTGCTCGCCAAGGTAGCGGCGAAAACGCATGATGTCGCTGGCTATTTTGGCTTTTTGCAGCTCAATGATGACCAACTCCTGCTTACCGTTTTCATCGGTGATCCGGGCGCTAAAATCCATGCGCAAAACTGCCAGCAGTTCACCTACCGGGAAATGGTGCTCCGTGGGCCTGAATTCGAGCGCCACAACTTCTTTGCCGATTATAGCCGACAACAGCAGCCGGGCTACTTTCTCGTCGTTCATCAGGTATTTGAATACGACGTCGTAGATGGGATTGGCAATTTGTACCATGATATTTTTTGGTTAGCGATGCGCGATGAGCGATGTGTTTTACACCGCAAATTACACCCGGGCACTATACCGCTTGACGAAGGATCACTTGCAAGCACATATTTATTAAAAATTTATGCGAGGGTTTCTTGGCAGTTTTGCATTGAAAATCAACCTACTCTACATACACCTCATCCGCAAAGATCCAGCACAAACCACCCGCTCCCTTGTGGCCTTCCGGGCATTTGATCCGGCTGTGCCCCACCAACCGAACATACCGGGCTGAAGTGCCCTCCGGAAATTCGACTGCGAATTTTTTTTGCAGGGTTCCGGTAGCCGTATGCGGCACGTCGTTCAGCACCTCGCCCACCGGACGGAAAGTTTTCCCATCGTCCGACACTTCGATCGAGAGTTTGGTCGGGTAGAAAATCCAGGCGTTTTCGTCCTGCAAAAAATTCGCCTGCACGCGGCGTACCGGCTTTTTGCTACCGAGGTCGAGCACCGCTTCGAGGTTGGCGCCTTCGTAGCCCTGCCAATGGCCGGATCGAAAATCGGCGCCGCCGGGCATCAGGTCCACCAGGGCCTGGTCGCCGCCGCCAGTGTACTGGTTGCTGTACTTGGTACCGAGGCGCAATACGCGCAAGTCGGAGCGCAGTTTGAAAAATTCGGCCTCATCCACCACACTCGAACGGTCGCCGCGCACAGCCATGAACCGGATTTTGGTCGTCTCCGTCAGCACAAGTGGTTTGCTGTACCGGGCGGAGGAGTCGCGGTTCGGCTCGCTGCCGTCGAGGGTGTAAAAAATGATGGCTTCCGGGTCGGCGCAGCCGAATTTGATGATTTGTTTGTCCTGAAACACGCGCTTGGCGTCGGCGATGAATGGTACCGGCACCAAGGCCGGCGCATTGATCGCTGCCACGGGGCAGTCGGCCTCGGCTTTCCCCCAGGCGGAGGGTTTGTCGCTCATGTCGAACCGCAGTTCGCCACCGGCCTGCAGGTCGTCGTGGGTAAACCAGGTTTTGCTCCAGGGCTGCCCGTTCAGGTAGGCTTGCTGGATGTATTTCCGCTTGGTTGAGGCGCCTTTGGCCGACACGCTGAAGGTTTTTCCGTTGTCCAAATGAATCGTGGCCTTGTCAAACAGCGGCGTTCCGATCACGTATTCCGGGCTGCCGGGGGTCACCGGGTAAAAACCGAGCGCCGATAGCACGTACCACGCCGACATCTGGCCGCAGTCTTCGTTGCCGCTCAGGCCGTCCGGCTTGTCGGTGTACTGCTCGTCCAGAATCTGGCGCACACGCTGCTGGGTTTTCCAGGGCTGGCCGGCGTAGTTGTACAGGTACGCCATGTGGTGGCTGGGTTCGTTGCCTTGCACGTACTGGCCCACGAGGCCGGTGATGTCGGCCTGCTGGCGCCCGGTGGTTTTGCCCTGAGCCGTGAACAGCGCGTCGAGTTGTTTGGCAAATGCTTCCCGCCCGCCGAACAGGCGCATCATGCCCGACACATCCTGCGGCGCCGCAAAGCGATACTGCCAGGCATTGGCTTCGGTATAGTTGAAATTGACCTCGAAGGGGTCGAAAGGCGCGTGCCAGGTTGTGTTGTTGCGGGCGCGGAAAAAGCCGGTGGACGGGTCGTACAGGTTTTTGTAAAACTGTGCCCGCTGCAGGAAGGTATCGGCCACATCCTGCCGGCCAATGGCGCGTGCAAATTCGGCTATGCACCAGTCGTCGTAGGCGTATTCGAGGGTTTTGGATACCGATTCCGGCTCCTGATCGGAAGGGATGTAGCCGAGTTTTTTGTACCACGACAGGCCGTAGCGGTCGTGGTTGGCACTGGCCAGCATGGCTTCGAGGGCGAGGTTTTTGTCGTACGCGCGGATTCCTTTTCGCCAGGCATCGGTGATGACGGGAATGGCGTGGTTGCCGATCATGCAGTCGGTTTCGCAGGCGCTGAGTTCCCACACCGGCAACAAGCCGCCTTGCTCGTACTGGCGCAGGAAAGTTTGCACAAAATCATTGGTGCGGCGGGGTTCGAGTATGGTGAACAGCGGCTTGGTGGCGCGGTAGGTGTCCCACAGGGAAAACACCGTGTACACCTCGTGGCCGACGGCCTGATGTATTTCCTTGTCGCGCCCGCGGTACTGGCCGTTTACGTCGGAGTAGATGTTCGGGGCCAGCATGGTGTGGTAAAGCGCGGAGTAAAATGTGCGTTTTTGTGCTTCGGTGCCGCCTTCCACGGTGATCTTGCCAAGTTGTTTGGCCCACTTGGCCTGCGTTTCGGCGCGCACGCGGTTGAAATCGAAGTGGTTGCACTCGGCGTCAAGGTTGCGTCGGGCATTTTCCACACTCACGGCAGAGAGGGCTACGGTGATTACCACCGGTGTGCCTTCGTAGCTGTAAAAATCCAGAATCGAGACGATGCCCTTGCTGTTTACCGTGAATTGCGATCTGATCGGGTTCAGGGTCATGTCGAAAATTCGCATGTTGAAACAGGGGCGGGAAAAGCGGATGGCGAAGTACAGGCGCTGGTCTCTGGCCCAGGAACTGGAGGTGCGGTAGCCCACCAATTCGCGGTCGCTGACGGCGGTCAGGCTGGAGGTGAGCACCTGGTCGCGGTGGCGCAGGTCGAGCAGAATGTGGCCGAACTCGCGGTTGGCCGGGAACACATACTTGTGCACACCCACCCGGTCGGTGGCGGTGAGTTCCACGGAAACGCGGTCGGTGCCTTCGCCGAGTTCCACGGCGTAGTAGCCCGGCTCGGCAAACTCGGTTTTTTTGTCAAAAGCTGTGACGTACGACTCCGGTTCCAGATTGATTTCCCGCATGAACGGCTGAAACAGCAGGTCGCAGTAGTCGGGCACGCCCGTGCCGCTGAGATGGGTGTGGCTGAACCCGTAGATTTTTTTATCCGAATTATGGTAGCCGGAACAGCCGTCCCAGCCTTCGAGCCGGGTGTCGGGGCTGAGTTGCACCATGCCGAAGGGAGCCGTGGCGCCGGGAAAGGTATGTCCGTGCGCATCGGTGCCGATGAATGGATCGGCATAGCGCAGGAGTTCGCGGTTCAGTGGAGGCAGTGAGTCCGACTGGGCGTTCAGCGTAGCAGCGAGGAGGGGTAGGAGCAGAGCGAGGAAAAAGCGCATGGTGCGTGGCGGTTGTTGTGGGGGGCAAAGGTAGGCCATTGGCCCTTTATGCCACCACCACCACCACGCCGATTTCCTCGCCCTCCTCCAGTTCTATTTTCTCCCCGCCGTCCACGACATCCGCCAGCACCAGGTCAGTAGCCAGCACCTCCGATTTGATGTAATCGCGGAATTTGTCCACGGCATCCAGCAGCGCAGGGTGGCGTTCCAGCGTGACGACAATGCGATCGGTCACATTGAAATCCTTGTCCTTGCGGATGTTCTGGATGCGGTTGACGAGGTCGCGGGCGGTGCCCTCGGCCAGTAATTCGGGTGTGAGCGTCACATCCAGTGCCACCGTCAGTTCGCCGTCCGAAGCCGTTTTCCAGCCGGGCAGGTCTTCCGTGCTCACGATCATATCGTCCGGCGTAAGCGTGTAGGCGTTGCCATTGATGGAAACATCCAGCGTGCCGGATTTTTCCAGCGCGTTGATTTCCTCGTTGCTGAAATTGGCGATGAGTTCCGCGGCGGCTTTCATGTCCTTGCCGAGTTTGGCGCCGAGGGTTTTGAAATTTGCCTTGGCGCCTTTTTTCAGCAGGCCCGTCGCGTCGGTGATGTACTCGATTTCCTTCACGTTGATTTCCGACAGGATCAGGTCTTTCACCCCGTCCACTTCGGCGATGAACGCCTCGTCGAGCACGGGAAGCAGGATTTTTTGCAGGGGCAACCGCACGCGCAGTTTTTCTTTTTTGCGAATGCTGAGCGCCAGCGAACAGATGCGCTGGGCGTAGTCCATGCGTTTCTCCAGCGCAGCGTCCACCTTCGCCGGGTCGGGCTGCGTGATGTCGGTCAGGTGTACGGAGTCGTGGCGCAACGGGGTGTTATGCGCCTTCGCCGCGTCGCGGATGGGCGCGGTAAGGTTGCGGTACAGCCAGTCGGCAAAGAACGGCGCGACGGAGGCCATGAGTTGGCCGGTCACCAGGAGGCACTCGAACAGGGTTTGGTAGGCGGCCTGTTTGTCAGTCCCCATTTCCCCTTTCCAGAAACGCCGACGCGAGAGGCGCACGTACCAGTTCGAGAGATGCTCGTCCACGAAATCCTCGATGGCGCGGCAGGCGCGGGTCACGTCGTAGTCGTCCATGGCCGCGTGGTAATCGGCCACGAGCGAGTAGAGTTTGGAGATGATCCAGCGGTCCAGTTCGGTGCGGCGCTCGTATGGCAGCACGTTTTGCTCGTCCATGCGGAAGCCGTCGAGGTTGGCGTACAGGGCAAAGAAGTTGTAGGTGTTGTACAGCGTTCCGAACAGTTTGTTGCGCACCTCCACGATGCCGGCCGGGTCGAACTTGAGATTGTCCCAGGGGTTGGCATTGGCCATCATGTACCAGCGGGTGGCGTCGGCGCCATGTTCCTCGATGGTGCCGAATGGGTCCACGACATTGCCTTTGGACTTGGACATTTTATTGCCCTCCCTGTCGAGCACGAGGCCGTTGGACACGACGGTTTTAAATGCCACCGAATCGAACACCATCGTGGCAATGGCGTGCAGGGTGTAAAACCAGCCGCGGGTTTGGTCCACACCTTCGGCGATGAAGTCGGCGGGGTAGTTGTTTTTAAAAATTTCCTGATTTTCAAACGGATAGTGCCACTGGGCATACGGCATGGAGCCGGAGTCAAACCACACGTCAATGAGGTCGAGTTCGCGGCGCATGGGTTTGCCGGAGGGGGAAACGAGGATGATGTCGTCAATGTAGGGGCGGTGCAAATCGTCCGGAACCTGTTGGGAAAGAGACAGGATTGCGTTGGCGTTTTGTACCGCTTCCCGCAACTGCTCCACCGACCCAATGCAAAGTTCTTCCTCCGCATCCTCTGTACGCCAGATCGGCAGCGGCACACCCCAGTAGCGCGAGCGGCTGAGGTTCCAGTCCTGCAGGTTTTCGAGCCACTGGCCGAAACGACCCGTGCCGGTGCTGGCGGGTTTCCAGTTGATGGTGCGGTTCAGTTCGGCCATACGCTCCTTGGCTGCCGAGGCCCGTACGAACCAGGAATCGAGCGGGTAGTACAGGACGGGTTTGTCGGTGCGCCAGCAATGGGGGTATGTATGTTTGTATTTTTCGATTTTGAATGCCTTGTTGTCTTCCTTCAGGCGCAGGGCGATGAGCAGGTCGGTGGGTTTGAAATCCTTGTCCTTTTGCGTCTCGGCGGGGTAGTACTCGGCCTTGACGAAACGGCCACCGAACTCCGGCACCTCGTCCACAAATCTGCCCTGACGGTCCACGAGCGGAAACGGCAGATCGGGCGCCTTGGGATTGGGGAGGCCGATAAACGGTACGCCGGCGGCCTTGCAGGCGCGGAAGTCGTCGGCGCCGAAGTAGGGGGCCGTATGTACCACGCCGGTGCCGTCTTCGGTAGTCACCCAGTCGCCGGGGATGACACGGAAGGCGTTGGCTTCCAGTTCCGGTGTACTCGCGGCGGGCGTGGGCAGGAGTTGTTCGTAGCGGATGCCGACGAGGGCGCTGCCGGGGATGGCGCTTTTGGCAATGCGGTACGGCAGTTTTTTGTCGCCGACCTTGAAGCCGTCCAGCGGTTGACCTTCGTCTTCGGGGTTGAAATAGGCGGCCAAACGTGGTTTGGCCAGCACTACGCTCACCGGTTGGCCGGTGTACGGGCTGAGGGTTTGCACCTTGACGTACTCGATGTTCGGCCCGACGGTGAGCGCCACGTTGCTGGGCAGTGTCCACGGCGTGGTCGTCCAGGCGAGTATGCGTACGTCTTCGGAGTCGGAGTCGAACAGGTGTTCGGAACCGGAGTTCCGAACCACTTTGAACATGGCGATTGCCGAAATATCCGTCACCTCCTTGTACGTCCCGGGCATGTTCAGTTCGTGGCTCGACAGGCCGGTGCCGGCCGCCGGACTAAACGGCTGGATGGTGAAACCTTTGTAGAGGAAGGACTCGCCGGAGGCCGTTTTTTTGTCGTACAACTGCCGGAGCAGCCACCACACCGACTCGATGTAGTCGTTTTCGAACGTGATGTACGGGTTGTCGAGGTCCACCCAGTAGCCCATTTTGCGGGTCACGTCGTCCCAGAGGTCCTTGTAGCGCATGACCGTGCTGCGGCAGGCGGCGTTGTAGGCGTCCACGGATATTTTTTTGCCGATATCCTCCTTGGTGATGCCGAGTTCTTTTTCCACCTGCAGTTCGATGGGCAGGCCGTGGGTATCCCAGCCGCCTTTGCGCTCCACGCGATAGCCCTTGAGCGTGCGGTAGCGGCAAAACAGGTCTTTGACCGTGCGGGCCATGACGTGGTGGATGCCGGGTTTGCCGTTTGCCGAGGGCGGGCCTTCGTAAAACACGAAGGAGCGGTCGGTGGGACGCTGCCGGACGGACTGCTCGAAAATCCGTTCATCCTCCCAAAACTGGCGGATTTCGGCGTCTATGGAGGGGAGGTGGAGGTGTTTGAATTCGCGGTACATGGATTTTGATTGATTCGATTAGTTCGATTGATTCGAATGGTTGGATTGGGGCTGCGGTTTTAAAAAGCCGCAAAGTTACCCAAACTAAAAACCCCGGCAAGTGTCGCACACTTGCCGGGGTTTCTGTTTTCCAAACAGCTTTACCGCGTCAGGTGTGCGCACCGGGACGAATAATAATGCTGCTGGAAATGATGGTTTGGAACATGATGCGGCAAAGGTAGAAACTCAAGTTCGGTTTTGGAGGCACTAATTTGAGCGTGGCGTTTTTTTTGCCAACTCCCTTTGTATCTTTTTGACATACCCGACAGTGACCGCCGAAACGAGGGCGATTTCTTCCACGGTGAGTTTGCCGAGTATCAGCAGGTTCACAACGGACTCGTGCCGCTGTTGTTCCATACCTTTCTCGATACCTTTCTCGATACCTTCGAGGTAGAGTTCATCTGTTGCAAGATCAAATTTGACTGGCATACGGTTTATTTCTTTTGTTACTACCGGTTGCGGTTTACGGAGCCAAAGTCGTTAGGCATGGCGGTTATATTTTTGTCAGGCAAAAATAAACAAAGCATTTCACGAATGTACCCAATCGCGCGACCTTTGCCGCATGGGCCGAAAAAACAAACTCCGCAAATTCGCCGAAGTACTTTCCTTCCCAAACGTGTACGAGTGCTACAACGTGCAGCAGCCTGCGCTGGTAGGCGCCGATATGCAACCCGTGGAACTGAAAGGCCACTGGAATGCCGCTCATTTTCAAAACGACCACCCGATCACGCTCGAACTGGCCTGCGGTGGCGGCGAATACACCGTGGCGCTGGCCCGGCAATTCCCGGAGCGCAACTTCATCGGCGTGGACGTGAAAGGCAACCGCCTCTGGAAAGGCGCCAAAACCGCGCTTGAGGAAAACCTGCTCAATGCTGCCTTCCTGCGCACCCGCATCGAAATCATTGACCACTTTTTCGCTGCCGGCGAGGTGGACGAAATCTGGATCACGTTCCCCGACCCGTTCCCCCGCCCGAGCAAGGAAAACCGCCGCCTCACGTCCGCCTATTTTCTGGAAAAATACCGCCAAGTTCTCCGCCCCGGCGGCCTTGTACACCTGAAACACGATGACCCGGATTTTTACCGCTTTACACTCGACACCGTAGCCGCCGACCTGCGCTGCCACCTGCTCTTCGCCGACAACGATATCTACGCAAAACCGCTCCCGACTCCCGAACTCGGCATCCAGACGCTTTACGAAGGCATGCACCTCGCCGCCGGAAAAACCATCAAGTACGCACGGTTCACCATCAACTCGGACGGCACAGCCGCTCATCACTCATCGTTCATCGCTCATCACTAGAAAACACGATTTTCCCGTTCCACCAGTCCGTTTCGATCACAGCCTCGTTTTTCCGGTAAAAATCCAGCGCCGGCGTGTTCCAGTCCAGCACCTGCCACTTGACCAAACGGCAACCCCGGCGGCGCCCTTCCTCCAGCACCGCGTCGAAGAGTAACTGTCCGATACCGTGGCGGCGATACTGTTCGCTGACCACAAGATCGTCGAGGTACAGCATCTTGCCGCGCCAGGTGGAATAGGCCATGAAGTACAGCGCCATACCGACTACCTTGCCGTCCAGTTCGGCTACGTGGCTCTGAAACAGACCATTGCGGAAATCCTCGAGGTACTCGGCAGGTGTGGTTGTCACCGATTCGGGCGACTTTTCGTACACCGCCAGTTCGTACACCAATGCATGAATGGCAGGCAAATCGGCCTCTGTGGCCGGACGGATACGGACGGGTGGTTGGTGCATAACGGGTTGAACGGGTTGAACGGGTTGAGCGGGTTGAGCGGTGGTGAAACACGCATCACACGTGCAGCAAAATTGGTAAAAATTCGGCTCATCATTCATCATTCATCATTCATCATTCATCGCTATAGAAAAATGACTTTCGCCGATCAGGTTATCGCTTTTACTTGCGCCCTGCGCCCGCCCGACATCGCGCTGCCGCCGGATTTCGAGTGGCTGTTTCCCTACTCGAACCCGATGACCATGCAGGCACTCACGGCTTTTTATCAAAAATACTACGCCGACGAGCAGCCGCGCACGTACCTGTTCGGCATCAATCCGGGGCGTTTCGGCGCCGGCCTGACGGGCGTACCGTTCACCGACCCCGTACGGTTGGAAACGGAATGCGGCATCGAAAACGGTTTTCCCAAAAAACCGGAACTCTCGGCACAGTTCGTCTGGATGGTGATTCGCGCCTTCGGCGGCCCGGAGGCGTTTTGCCGGCAGTTTTACATCACCTCCCTGTCGCCCCTGGGTTTTGTGAAAAACGGCGTCAACATCAACTACTACGACGACCGCAACCTGATCAAAAGCGTGGAGCCGTTTGTGCTCTGGAATATTCGTACACAACTGGAGTTCGGCGCCAACCGCGACGCCGCGATTTGCATCGGCGAGGGCGCGAACTACAAGTTTTTTCAAAAAATAAACGCCGCACACGGCTTTTTCCGGGAGGTAGTACCCATGCCGCACCCCCGCTGGGTCATGCAGTACCGCCGGAAAACGGCAGATGGTTTTGCCGCGCGTTATGTGCAGGTGCTGAAACAAATCAGTTTTGAGTTTTGAGTTTCGGGTTTTGAGTTGGGTGATGGAACCTGCCGTACTTTTGGCGCAAAAAAACACCGACTATGTTTCGCCGCCAGGTTCGCGACCCGTTTCCCGTACGCAACATCGTTGCGCTGTCGCTCGTCGTTTTGCTCGTGCTGCTATTTTTCCTGCGGCAATTGAAACAGGCGGAGCAAGCGCCCGCCCAACCGCTCCTGATCGAGCCGGATACCACGGAAAACGCGCAGTGAGTTCTTACGAAAAAGTACTCCGCGTCTCTGCGGTGAAAAAACTACAACAACGGCACGCGCACCACGAACTCGTCTTCGCGCTCGCCCGCCCAGACCGGGCGATCGGTAAGCAGTGCATAGCGGTTGATGATGTTTTGCAGGCCTACTCCGGTGGATTTGGTGGGCGTGATGCGCGGCTGCAGGTGATTCCGGATGACCAATGCGGGGCCGTCACCCAGACTTACGTGCACAACGAGCGGTTCACGAACCGACATCCGGTTGTGTTTCACGGCATTTTCGACCAGGAGTTGCAGCGTCAGCGGGGCTATTTTGTACTGATCCAGTACCGCTTCGGGCAGTTCGAAGCGCACATCGAATTTGTTTTCAAAGCGAATTTTCAGCAGAAACGCATACGAGCGAATGAACTCCATCTCGGTGCGTAGCGTGACCAAAGATTGCTCCTTTTGCTCCAGAATGTACCGGTAGGAGCGGGAGAGCTGATCAATAAACTGCTCCGAAAGATCGGGGTTCACGCGTACCAGCGATGACAGAATGCTCAGGCTGTTGAACAGGAAATGCGGATTCACCTGGGTTTTGAGCAGGGCAATTTCATTGATCAGTTGCTGTTTTTCCAGATGCTCGGCCTTGTCCTGAAACATCTGGGAATACCGCCGGAAGTATAGCATGCGGCTCCAGAAACCGACCGCCAGCGCCAGCACAAACAACCCCGACGCGAGCGCGATGTTCAGCCAGGTGTTTTTGGTGCGCACGGCTTTCTGGTAGGCCATTTCCATCTTGAGTTTTTCTTCTTCCTTGCTCAGGCTGTCGGCCATGACCTGCTTGGCAAATTCCATCTGCTCGAGGCGTTTGTTGGTCTCTTCAGTACGCAGGCTATCGCTCAATTCAAGGTAGCGCTCGTGAAAACGCAGGGCTTCCGCCGGCTTACCCTCCGCCTTGTGCGCCTCGTACAGGCAGTGGCAGGCATGGCGGGCAAAGCGCAACACGCCGATCTGTTCGCTCAACGCAAGCCCTTTGGCGCACCAGACGACCGCCTGCCCGTAAGCTTTTTGTTCGTTCAGCGCTGAGCCGATGTTGTGGTATGTGCCGGCCAAACCCGGCTTGTCGCCCAATCTTTCCTGAATTTCGAGCGCCTTGTGGTGGTAGGCAAGGGCCTGCCCGTAGTCGCCGGTTTCTTTGTAAATCAGCCCGATGTTGTTGTACACCGAGGCCATGCCGCGCTGGTCGCCGATTTCCTTGCGCAGGGCAAGGCTGCGTTCATAGTAGCCAAGCGCCTGCGGATGTTCTGTTTTGGAGAAATAAATGGAGCCGATGTTGTTGTAGCCGATGGCCATGCCGGACTTGTCGCCGAGAGATTCGGCCAATCGCAAAGCCCGCTCGTAATATTCCAGCGCGCCGGGGAAATTGCTCTGGTCGCTGTACAGGATGCCGAGGTTGTTCAGGGCATTTGCCGTGATACCCGTGTCGTGCAGTTCCTCGCCGAGCGCAAGGTATTTCTGGTAGTAGCCAAGCGCCTTGCCGTAGTCACCCTGCTCCCGGTAGATCAGCCCGAGGTTGTTGTACATGGAGGCGGTGCTTTTCTTTTCACCAATCTCCAGAAAGGCGGCCAAGGCGTGCTGATAGTGGCTGAGCGCAGCGGCGTAGTTGCCCTTGAGGTGGTCGGTAGCGCCGAGCGTGTTCAGTGCTTTGCCTTGCCATTTTCGGTTGGCAGATTTCCGGGCAAGGCCAAGTTCCAGTTTCGCCAGCGTTGTCGCGGAGTCAGGATTGCTGTACAAAATGCCCCAGGCCATATCCTGTACTGCCTTCATGCGCAGGGTATCGTGCAGGTCGGTGTCGTTCCAGATACCCCACAGGCTGTCCGAATTCACCTGCGCCGGCAGGCTTTCGGCCGGGCCGGTCAGACAAATCAGGAAAGCGACTATTTTTGCGGTGCGAAACATGTCGGGTTGCCTAAGGCAGATTTGGAACAAAGGTGCACACACATCCCGGATGTTAGCCTATCAATGCCGACGACTGCCCAAATCGTCGGATGAATGCCGTTTTTGGGTAGTTGGCGACGTTTACTTTTGCCATTCCGACGGAAACTGTCCGCTCTACAATTGTCACCTCGCAGAGGCCCGTCCACACTACGAGGGCGGAGATGATCCGAGTACGACTACCCTCGAAGAGCGGACGGATCCCTTCAGGATGACAAAAGAGGCAACCCGGCATACAACTACAAAAAATGGACATCACTGAAGTATTCTACCCGCATACCCGCGCCGAGTGGCGTGCCTGGCTCGAAACACACCACCGCACCAAACCGGAAGTCTGGCTGCGCACCTTCCGAAAAGCCTCGGGCAAACCTTCCCTGCACTACGACGACATGGTGGAAGAATGCCTCTGCTTCGGCTGGATTGACGGCGTGAATAAAAAGTACGACGAGGAAAGCGCCGTACAGCGCATCACTCCGCGCCGGAAAAAATCCTTCCTTTCCGAACTGAACCGCCAACGCGTGTGGAAACTCCAGGCCAACGGCCTGATGACGCCCGCCGGCATCGAACCCATCCGCGACCAGATCGGCTCGCCATCAGACCCGCTCGTGATCCCCGACTGGGTGCTGGAGCAACTGCAAGCCGACCCGCTGGTGTGGGAAAATTTTCAGCAGTTCCCCCACCACTACCGGCGTCTCAAGATCGGCTGGATCGCCGAAATCCGGGGCGACAGCCGCCGCGCCGAAGCACAAAAGCGGTTGGACTACCTGATCAAAATGACCGGAGCGGGGAAGATGTACGGGACGGTGGTGTGAACAGCGCCTGTCACCGCTCTAAAAAACGTGGCCCGGAACTCCGTTTCGGGCAGATCAGGACACCAGGAACGGAGTTTCGGGCCACTCAAAACTACCAGAGCCAGCCTGCCCGGATATCAAACACATCGGCCTCGTGGCGGTGCGCTTTGAGCGTAGTGCCGATTTGCAGGTGTTTGCCTGTCAGGTAAAAAAGCCCGTAGCGCTGGTACAGCAGGTCGGTCGTGCGGGTCGGGTTGTGTACGTAAATGCCGATATGCAGGGTGAAGCGTACGCGTCCGGACAGCAGTTCGTGGCCGGCCAATATGCCTCCCAGCAAAGCGCTGCGTGTATCGCCCACGCGGTCGAGTTGTCCGCGTCTGGCGCCGTCGTGTATCCACTCGGTGCCGGCCGACAGCGCGCTGACGCGGCCCACGCGTCGCCCGGCCATAGCAATGCCGCCGATGAGCCAGCGCAAGTTGCTTTCGGGAAACTGGTCGTTTGCCTCCACGGTTTTGAGCGAGCCGACGGCGTGCAGATACCAGAAGTGACGGGGTTCGTTTTTCCAGTCTTGTGTTTTGGGCGCGCGGCGAATAGTCGTCGGGTTCAAATTGTACGCGGCGCCCGCATTCCAGGTCGGGAAATTCATGCCTTTATTCGGGCTTTTCATACCGCCGTTCGAGATGTGGTTGTAGTTGAAACCCAGCGAAAGTTCCCAGTGCGGGGTGGCTTTGAACGTCAGGTAGGCATTGGTCATCAGGAAAAAACTGACAGGCGTGCTGAAAAACAGGTTGGTCGGGTTGGTTTCGGCGTCGTATACGCGGCTGAGATACGATACCCCGATGCCCATCTGCACGGAGCCATACAGCCGCCGGTCGGGGCGGATGAGCGGCTCCACGAAAGCGGCACCTGTGAGACAGGATCCGAGCACGTCGGGATTGTCGTAGTTGATGTACTGGAGCATGAATCCGCGTTTGGCCACTACGCCCGACCGGCGGGTGCGCTCCTCGCGTGTTTCGATCCACTGCACGTTCAGTTCCGCTCCGAAAGGGCTTGAGTTGGATACGCCGACCAGGTCTTTCGAGTGGGGAATGATAAATCCGTAGTGCGCGCGCAGGCCCAATAGCATGGGGTTTCGCAGCGATTCAGCC
Source organism: uncultured Saprospiraceae bacterium (assembly GCA_964392655.1). Classification (GTDB taxonomy): domain Bacteria; phylum Bacteroidota; class Bacteroidia; order Chitinophagales; family Saprospiraceae; genus M3007. Next base: position 13,355 of record CAYMQY010000012.1, on the reverse strand, counting down.
GGGGCACCGGGTTGAGCGCCGGCGGCGGCAGAGAGGAGCATTAGCCAAATCCAGTGGGTAGCCGGTTTCATATAGCGAAGGTAGTTTGTCTTTTCGGCTACAACAAAGAAGGCCCCCGATCGTGCATCGGAGGCCTCGGATTTACGGCATGAAAGCTAATTTTCCGCATGCTTGCGGATCATTTGCGGGTCGTTGCGGGTCATTTCCCACACACGACAATGCGCTGTGCTTGGCTGCCCTTGGCGCCATCCGTGAGTTGCGCCAGGTACAGTCCGTTGCTGAGTCCATGTAATTCCAAAACAACTTGGCCGGTTCCGGTTGACGCTGTTTAGTGCAGCGCCAACCAGTCCGAATCAGATTATAAATCTCGATTTATATTACGTTCCCAGGGCTTTTTACACCAGCCGGAAGTAACAGGACAGGCTGGATGCGCCCAGTGTGTCCGGCTTGTAGTAGAAAAGCGGCGCAAAAGTTTGGGAGCGACCTTAAAGCCGCCTTAAGCGCGACCTTAAATCTGCCTTAAATCAGGGAAAAAAGAACCGAACTGCTATTATCCGACCCATTTCGGGAACGACACCGCGAAGCGGTTGATTCCGGCGCCGGGGCATTCGTAGCGGATTTCGGCCCGGTGCAGGCGCAGAATGCGTTGGGCAATGACGAGGCCAAGTCCGATACCGCGTTTGTCTCCGGTGTTTTTGCCTCTGAAAAACGGGGTAAACAACAGTTGGCTTTCAGCCCCGGAGAGCGTGCTCCCGTTGTTGTCGAACCAAATATCCAGCCTGCCGGGCTGCGGATAAATTTGAATCCGGGCGGTATGGTCGTCGGCGTAGCGGCAAGCGTTTTCAATCAGGTTGCGAAAAGCGGTGCGCAGCAGGGCATTGTCTCCTTGCACCACCAGTTCCTGCTGATCATCAGGTACCGTGGCAAAGTCGAGCAACGCGCGGGCATCGGGCTGCAGCGCCCGAATCTCCTCGATGGTGTGGTACAGCACCTCGTCAATGCGCACGGAGGGAGTTTTGGCATCGAGCGCCGCCTGCTCGTAGTGGCTGAGCAGCAGCAGGGCATTCGACATTTCGATCAGGCGGCTTTGCTCTTCACGCAGCGAACGCAGCGTTTGCCGGTACTCGTCTGGCGTACGCGACTTGGACAGGGCATTTTCCGTTTCGGAAAGCATGTTTGCCAGCGGGGTGCGCAGTTCGTGCGAGGCAAACTGGACAAAACTGCGCTGCGCGTGAAACGCACGCTCTACGCGCTCCAGCAAGTCGTTGAAATTGCGGGCCAGCACGGTTAATTCATCCTGATCTTCTGGTACTTCCAGGCGTGCCTTCAGGTCGTCGCCCTGAATAGCCGAGATGCGTTCGGTGAGGTTGCCCAAGGGCCGCCCGACGATATTGCGCACATACAGGTAAGCCAGAAAAACCGCCAGCCCCAGGCCTAGAAGCCAGGTGAACAGCAGGATGTTGCGCAGGTTGACCATTTTTCGAATGCCGTAACGATCATAAGCCGATACCAGAATGACGTATGCATCATCTCCGTGTTCTACCTGCAAACCCAGCAATTCGCGTTGGGTGGTTTGATTCTGATTGCGCAATTCTCCCTTTTGGCGTACCGCCTGCAACAGTGCGGGATTGAAGACAATGCTGTCTTCTTTCATGTTGCTATATTTCAGGTTGTTATTGCGGTCGTACACAAAAATTTGCTCTTCGTGCAGGGTGGTAAATGTGTTTCGGTCTATGATGCTGAGCAGCACGGAGTCTATTTCATCCACTTCGAGGAACAGGCGCTGGGTGGTAAGCGCCTTGTGTTTGAGGCGGTCGTAGAAATCGTCCCGCCGGAAGTCGGCAGACTCCAGATAAATGATCGCGAAGGAAATGGACAAAATGAAGGCCACAAAAACCGCGAACCAGAAAGCGAATTTTACCTTGAGATTCATCCCGTTGCTTTCAGAAAATACCCGAATCCGGGTTTGGTATGGATAAGTTTCTGCTCAAAAGGTTTGTCAATTTTGTTGCGCAGGAAGTTGATGTACACCTCGATCGTATTGGTGCTGGCGCCAAAATCCATGTCCCACACTTTTTCGGCTATTTCCTGTTTGGATACCACCCGGCCCCGTGAACGGGCCAGCAACGACAGCAGGGCAAATTCCTTGGCAGACAGAGATAGCTCCTGACCTGCCCGGTGCACGGATTTGTTGGAAAAATCAATTTCGAGGTCGCCGACCGTTATTTTGTTGTCGTAGTGGCGGTCTACCTGTCGCCGTTTGAGAAACACCTTGACGCGAGCCTGCAACTCGGTCAAATGAAACGGCTTGACTAAATAGTCGTCGGCGCCGGAGCGGAACGCCTCCATCTTGTCCTCCAGTTCGCCCAATGCGGTGAGCATGATGATCGGTACATCGGCATCCTTGTCCCGGAACCTGCGGCAAAGTTCGAGGCCGTTGGTATGTGGCAAGTTGATGTCCAGCAACACCAGATCAAAGCGGTTGGCCCGAAACAGGCTTTCCGCCGTCCGTCCGTCGTAGGCCCATTCCGTTTCGTATCCGAACTCGGTGAGGTCTTTGCGAATGCTGTTGCCCAACTTTTGCTCATCCTCCACAAGCAGGATGCGGGCGGCGGCAGGAGTATCCATCCCGGTAGTTTTTTTCAAAATGGGGAGCGGACGACGTTGCGCCCGCTCCCGCGTATGGTGACGCCCGCGCATGTAGCGGCGAGCGGAACGACGGCGGCCCCGTCGAGCAGGGTTCCACCGTTTTCTTTGCATCCGGCTTTCGAGGCAACAAAAGTACGCCTTCGGCAAGAGTGGCTGTTTAATCGGGGATTTTTTTCATCGGGTATATCGCGCTTCGTCTTCACGGCGCTACAACCCCACCCCCGGCCTCCCGACCAAAGTACGGGACAGGCTCTCCCCCAAATGGGAGGGGAGACGTTGGTCAAACTGTGGTTTCCTCCCCGAAAAGGCTCGAATATGCGGTCAACGCTTCGTCCCCCCTCCCATTTAGGGGAGGGGCCGGGGGTGGGGTCTACTCCCCGCACCAGCACACCTTGTCCCCGAAATTACTGACTATAAACCTGCGTAACAGACATGAGTGGAAGCACCATCCGCGACTACTCACTTTTTTGCCGGGTTGTGGAAAAAGTATCCCGCAGAGCAGTCGCTCCCATTGCCCAAAAAAACGGCGTTTCCTCCACTACCTTGCCGTTTGTAAAAATGTGGTTTGTCAGGGCCATTTCCGGGTCGGTTTGAAACTTCTCGGCATAGGTTTTTTCCAATAAAAAAATGATCGGCTTGCGTGCCTGTTCGGCTTCCACCAGGGCGCGGCCCGCCCCCATTTCGCGTTCCACCACCCAGTCGAGCGGCAGCGGCGGGCGGGTGCCGGTCAGGAAATTTGCCTGCGGAAAAGCGGGCAGGGTTTTGATGTTCGGGCCGTAGCGCCGGGTCAGGTCGGCCAGATCGCGGTACAGCGCGGCGGTTTCGGGACTGCTGTAAATGCCTGAAAGTTTGGGGAATATGTTGCCAAGGTGTTCGGTCATGGCCGCGCGCGGACCGTCGCGGTACACCCACGCGTAGCCCAGGCGGAACAACACGAGCAGGGCAGCCAATGCGGCGATACGCCACCAGCCCGCGCGTTGTTGCGGGAATGCCGCGGCGAACAGGGTGCGGGAAATTTCCAGCGCCGCATACGCCCAGGGCACAGCGAACAGCACGGGCAAATTGTAGCCCCAACTGACCGAGGCGCACCAGCACAACGCCAGAAGCGGCAACAGTTTTGAGTTTTGAGTTTTGAGTTTTGAGTGGTGTTGCCACGCGACAAAGCCGACCGCTACCCAGAACAACAGGCGCGTTTGCGCAAACGGCGCAGTGAATTCCTGCCGTTCGGCAATCGCCCAGGCATAACTGCCGGCCAGTGCCGCCAACCAGATTGCCCAAAGCCCAAAGGCTGCTCGCGTATGCTTTTTTTTCCACCAGAACCACCCTGCGGGAGCGAGCAATACCGCAGTCAGTCCCGCCAAAACCGGCTGAATGCGGAAATAATCGAGCACGCCGTGTTGCAATGCCTGTCCGGAAGAAGTCGCCGAAGTGGTCATAGCCCAGTACGGGCCGAGCAGGTTTTGGGAAAAAAGATACGACGCAAATGCGGCCAAACCAGTGAAAGCGCCGAGCAGGGAATTGCCGCTCCACACCCGTTCCTCTGTGTGCTCCGAAACTCTGTGAGCCTCTGTGATATTAAAAAACAACAGCAGCGCCATCGGGTAAAACGACTGCTTGCACAGCAGCGTGGCCACCAAAAATAACCCGGATAAAAAGCCGCCGCGCCAAGCCACCACATTGCTCCAGCACCAGATGGCCAGTGCGCCAAACAGCAGCCCGTCCGTCGTATGCCATGCCGCCGGCGGGTAGCAGTGTACCGACAGGACAAAGGCAAACGCTGCCAATTGCCACCGGTACGCGCCCTGAGCCAACACGGCTGCTCCGAGCCAACTGTACGCCGCCACTTTCAGGTAAAAAATCCAGCGCTCGCCCAGTACGGCGAGGTGCTCGGGCAGCAGGCAAAGTTCGAGCGCGCGCAACCACACCGGCAGGGGCGGGCGCACGTACACGATGTCGGCGTAGAGGGTTTTGCCGCACAGCTGCTGCCAGGCCAGCCCGCTGAGAAAACCGCCGTCCGTTTCGTTGATGCCGAAGGGGGCATACAGCAGGCAATACGTCGCCACGATTGCGAAAAAAAGCAACTGCCAAAGTCGTGCGGATTTCATTCGGCCAAGGTAGCCTTTCCCTAAAAAAACAGCCAAGTGCTCGGCGCGTGTATTTTTGCCCGAAAGAAACTTGTTATGTGTGTTAAACCCAAGGCGGGGTTTGCGCGTCATAGCAACCAAAACACAGGAATTGCAGGTGCAAGCAACAAACAAACCCGCCCCGGACGAACAAATCCTGAACCTGTTGCGCTCGGACGGTACGTTCGAGCGCGGGTTCCGGTTGTTGATGAGCACCTACAAGGAACGCCTGTACTGGCATATCCGCCGGATGGTGGTCGTGCATGAAGATGCCGACGACGTGCTGCAGAACACCTTTGTGAAAATCTACCGGGGAGTGCTGCAATTTGAGGAAAAATCGAAGTTGTACACCTGGCTGTACCGCATCGCTACCAACGAAGCGATCAGTTTTCTGCAAAGCCGGAACCGGCGCGCGTCCGGATCACTCGACGACGGCGACGGGGTGCTGGCCACACGTCTTCGCGCCGACTCGTGGTTCGACGGCGAGGCGGTGCAGCAGCAACTGCAGGAGGCCATCGCCCGGCTGCCCGACAAGCAGCGCGCGGTGTTCAACCTGCGCTACTACGACGAAATGCCCTACGAGGAAATGTCGCGCGTGCTCGACACTTCGGTGGGCGCGCTTAAGGCCTCGTTTCACCATGCGGCCAAAAAAATTGAAACTCATTTCCGCGAAGCGGATCATTTTTAAACACCAACTGAATTTTGAAAACCAGGAGATTATGAAAAATAAACAGCAATTGCAGGACGAACTGAACGAACACGCACCGGGACTGAACGCGTTTCGGCACAAGGACAGCGGCATGCGGGTACCCGAGGGGTATTTTGATTCGCTGGAAGCGTCGGTGTTTGCACAAATCGAGGCCATCGGCGCTACCCGCCGCCCGGTTGTGTCCGGAAAACAGCGGCTCAGTTGGTGGCAGTTTTTGCAAAGCCTGTGGCAACCAAAAGTTGCTCTGGCATTTGCCGGTGTGCTGGCGGTCGTGTTTGCTGCATGGTGGTTTTGGGGGAAATCGGCGACAGACGCACCGTACGCACACATCACACCGGAAGATGCCGAAAACTACCTGCGGGATAACCTTATGGAACTGGAACCGGAGCAATTGGCGGTGGTGCTGCCCGCCGAACAATCGCCTGTCATCCTGCTCGAAAACGGCGATGAAAATGCACCGGAAGAATCACTGCACTTATCGCCTGAAGATGTGGAGCATCTCCTGCGCGACCTGAGCGACGAAGAACTGGATCAACTGATTTTGTAGCTGTTTAGCACTCCCTCAAAATCCTTTTACAAATAGTCAAACCAACTTTTCACAACTAATAAAGAAGTTTTGCCATGAAATATCTGACCATCACCGCCGGCCTGCTCCTGTTCGGGGCTACCCTGACGGCACAACCTGACCCCGACCGCCGCGACGAGCGCATTCGCTCGTACCGCGTGGCTATTTTCACCGAAGTGCTGCGGCTTACTTCCGAGGAGGCGCAGGGATTTTGGCCTGTTTTCAACGAATACCTCGACAACCGCGATCGGGTCATGGACGATCTGAAGCCCAAAAAGCAACTGGACTCCATGAACGACAACGAGGTGGAAGACCAGATCAAGCGCCATTTCGAGATGCGGCAGCGCGAACTTGACCTGGAAAAGGACTTGTACCAGAAAATGAGGAAGGTGCTGCCGGCGCGAAAAATTGCCAAAATCCCGTACGCCGAGCGCGAGTTCCGGGAGCGGCTTCTGACCAAGATGCAGGAAGCCAAAGCCAAACGGCAGGATCGGCTGCGCAACCGGTAGTTTTAGGGCTATGCAGTTTTTGTCATTTTGATAAAAATCCGTCCACGCTACGGGTGGCAACCATTCGAGACCGTCCTTTTGAATCGGACGGGCCTCTGCAAGGTGACAAACGTAGAGCGGACGGATTTTTTCAAAATGACAAAAAGAATCCGTTAGTTTTTCGACGTATTGCCGCCGCAGGCAGTCGCCAGTTTCATGTGCATTTTTGCCATGCGTCCGGTGGCTTTTTCCGTCACGGTAACAGCGGCGGATTTGCCGCAGACACACGAAACCTGAATGCCGTTGGGATACGAACGCCCGTCTACTTCCCAGGAAATGTCGTACTGCCTCGGGTCAATCCGGGCATAGGGGAAACTTACTTCGAGGTTGACACCTTCGCGGGTACACACCGACTGAATCACTTCAAAATTGACCCGAAGCGCTTTGTCTGCCAACGGGATTTTGTCGTACTTCACTTCGGAGATGACGTTGCATTTCGGAATTTTCGGCTGTGCGTACAAGGTGGCGTACAGGTCAATGTTGGTGGCCCGATCCCGGCAGCGTACACAGGTAGAAACGGTCTGGCACGACTTGTCGGCCGATTGTTGCAGGTCTTCAAGCGCTTTCGGTGTAATGGCATCGCAATACGGGGCCTGCGCATTGGGGTCTTCGGTAATCGAAGCCGACTGCATGGTGCGGGCCGGAGCTGTGGACGGATTGGTACTCGGGGCTGTTACTTGCGCAAAGGCAGTAACGCCGGAAAGCAGTGCTACGACTGCGACCAGCAGGGATACTTGATTTTTCCTCATGTTGACGTGCGTTTAGGTGGTGAAAAATGGTGAACTGTTGTTGAAGCGTGCCATTAATGCCGGTGCAACCTACGAAGTAATCATTGACGCAGTCATTTTTTTAAAAAAAAGGGCGGCAAGACCTCTGTCTTGCCGCCCGATGTATTCGACCCGGAAAATCTCGTGCTGCCCTTACGGCGTCACTACTTTCTCGCGTTTGGGCATTTTGCCGGTACCGGCGGCCTGCCAAATTGCTTTTTTGTTCTTTTTAGCCTTGGTTACTTCGGCCATTGCCACAGCATTGGTGGTGCTGACGGTGCCGCCACTGATGCACAGGTCGCTGAATTTGACCTTTTCGGTGGTACCCGGTTTGAAGACTTCGCCTTCTTGCTTGACCACAGATTTGACCATAATATCGCGCACCTGGTTGGCCGACAGGTCGGGATAGTAGGAGCGAATAACAGCCGCCACACCGGCTGCTGCCGGAGAAGCCATAGAGGTGCCGCTGAAAACAGCGTACTTGCTATCGGGCACGGTGGAGTTTAGTTGTTGCCCGGGAGCGAACAAGTGTACGTTGCCTTTGCCGTAGTTGGAGAAGCCGGCGATACGGCGTTCGTCCTTGCGCCATGAAAGTGCGCCCACTTCAAGCCAGTTCGGGGCTACTTTTTCCTTTTTTCGCAGGAAGCCTTTTTTCACCGGCTCGATGTAGTTGGCGTTAGGGAAATTGGGGCTGGTGTCGTTGTTTTCGGCGTCGTTGCCGGCGGCGTGTACGAGCAGTACATCGTGTTCGGCGGCGTATTTCACGGCGTCATCCACGTACTTTTTGTCGGGGCTGTAGCCTTTGCCGAAGGACATGTTGATGATGCTGGCGCCGTTGTCCACTGCATAGCGGATGGCGTTGGCTACGTCTTTGTCGCGTTCGTCGCCGTCGGGCACGCAGCGCACGGTCATTATGCGCACGTTGTCGGCCACACCGTTTATGCCGATGCCGTTGTTGCGGATGGCGGCGATGATGCCGGCTACGTGGGTGCCGTGGCTGGCGTCGGGGCCGCGGTATTCGTTGTTGCCGTAGTTGCGGTTGCTCAGGTCGTTGGGGTTGTCGCCCACGGCCGTGCGGGGGTTGTAATCGGGGTTGAGGTTGTACATGAGCTGCCCGTTGGGAAATTCCATGGCGCCTTCTTTTTGCTCGGCGAGGTTATCCGGTGTGAGGCCTTTTCCCATGACGCGCTGCGCCAGTTCGACGGCTTCTTTGAGTTCGGCATTGTCGCCCGGATTCATTTTGGCAAGATCATCGGCGCTAAAGGAGGACTTGCCGATGGCTTTGGAAATGGTGGCGAAGGCTTTTTCGATTTTTACAAACTGGCCGGCGATCTGCTCTTTCTGGTCTTCCGCTTTTTTGCGGGCATCCAAAAAGGCGGTTTTGACCTCCTGGTAGTACTCGAATTCTTTTTTGGCGTCGCCATAAAGGTTGGCGCCGTTGGTGCCTTCAAATTTTTTGCTCAGGCGCACGTACTCCCGGGTCATTTCGAGGGTTTCGTGGTGTACGTTTTCGCCGCTTGGGCCGCCGAGGAAGTTCCAGCCGTGGATGTCGTCCACATAGCCGTTGTTGTCGTCGTCTTTGCCGTTGCCGGCGATTTCACCCGGATTGACCCACATGATGTCCTTGAGGTCTTCGTGCTTGGTGTCCACACCGGAGTCAAGAACGGCCACAATAATGGTCTGGCCTTTTTTGCCTTTGGCTTTCAGCGCCGCGAGGGCCTGATCGGCGCTGGTGCCTTGTACGTCGTCGGCTTTCTGGTCGAGCGTGAACCAGTTTTCCGGGGCTTTGGATTGAGCAGAAAGGAAAAGAACGGGCAGACAAAATGCGAGTGCTGCCGCAAACTGTTTGAAATTCATAGTAGCGTAATAATTTAAATTTTGTGAAACAGCATCGCCGGATTTGGCGATTTGCCTTGAAACGGCAAAATTATCGCTGTGGTTGCCCCACAGGAATGCTTTAGACCAACTTATGACAACAGGGCGCAGAAAACAGGTTTGAATTATTGATTCGATTGGTTCGATTACGCGCAGGTTTTGCATCGGCAAGAATCCTGTCGTAACCTTGCCCCGGAAAATTTTAAAATCGAATCAATCGAATCAATCGAATGAACCCGTTACTTCCCTACGTATCTGCCGAAGAGGCCCTTTCCGTCATCAAGTCCGGCCACCGGGTGTACATCCACGGCAGCGCTTGTACGCCCACCAATTTGCTTCGCCTGCTGGCTGCCCGCAAGGGCGAGTTGCGCAATGTGGAACTTGTTTTCATCAGCCTGTACGGCGATGTGTTTGTGGACCACCCCGATTGCGCCGAGGCATTTCACATCAATGCCATGTTCGTGTCGGCGCCCGTGCGCAAGGCCGTGAACGAGGGCCATGGCGATTACATTCCCGTCTTTCTGAGTGAAATACCCGAACTTTTCAAACGCGGCATTTTGCCCATAGACGTAGCGCTGGTACAGGTGTCGCCGCCCGACAAACACGGGTATTGCTCCCTCGGTCCTTCGGTGGACATTGCCCGCACGGCCGTCAACACCGCCAAATATGTGATCGCGCAGGTGAATCCGCAGGTGCCGCGTACACACGGTGACAGCCTGATCCACAGTACCCGTTTTCACAGTGTGGTGTTGCACGAAGAGCCGATCCATGAAGCCAACTTTGGTGAAAAGGTAACCGACGTCGAGCGTCGGATCGGGCGGAATATTGCCGAATTGGTGGAAGACCGCAGCACCCTGCAAATGGGTATCGGCGCCATTCCCGATGCCGTGCTCAGCAGCCTGACCAACCACAAGGATCTTGGTGTGCACACCGAAATGTTTTCAGACGGGCTGATCCCGCTGTTTGAAAACGATGTGATCAACAACAAGTTCAAGGCCATCCATCCAAACCGGACAGTAGCCGGGTTTGCACTCGGTTCACGAGCGCTGTACGATTACGTGGACGACAATCCGGCTTTTGCATTTCTCGATATTGACTACGTGAACGAGCCTGGCGTCATCCGCCGAAATCCCCGCGTGGTAGCGATCAATGCGGCTATCGAGGTGGATATCACCGGTCAGGTCTGCGCCGATTCGATCGGCACGTATCAGTACTCCGGCGTGGGTGGACAAATGGACTTCATGCGCGGCGCCGCGCTTAGCGAAGGCGGCAAACCGATAATTGCGCTCACCTCGCGCACGGCCAAAGGCGTGCCTCGCATCGTGCCGTTTTTGAAGCCGGGCGCAGGGGTGGTCACCACCAGGGCGCATGTGCACTATGTGGTCACGGAATACGGTTCGGCGTTTTTGTTTGGAAAAAACCTGCGCCAGCGCGCCAAGGCGCTCATTGACATTGCCCACCCCGACGACCGGGAGTCGCTGGAGCGGGCATGTCACGAACGGTTTCATGAGTTTTGACCGGGGTTATTTGGAGCCGCTTTTTGCACATAAACTTCGGATCGTCTCGTAGGTAGCCTCGGCCCCCCATCGGCTGGACTCGAAACTGATTTTGGACTCCAGTTTTACGCCCTGAACCTCGCCGGCGGCGCCTGCTTCCACTTTGATCTCGGTAAATCCCGTGGCCACATACGTGATCACCACCCACTTGATGCAGTCTTCGCCGTACGCGGATTGCGATACGCTGCAATTGCATTCCTGTTCGGGGTTGCACCACAGGGTTTCGCCCTTGGTAGTCTTTTGTTCCCAAGCCCAGCAATTGGAGATTTGTTTGGTGATCTCGACATGCGGGCCGGGGTCCACAATGTTGCAGCCGTCGGGGCTGGTGGCGATTTTTACCGTCCACTCCACTTCCACGCAGTTGCATCCAAACCCGTTCTGGATGGTGCGTTTCCAGGGACCCCAGGTCCAGTCGCGGTAGGTTGCTGCCGAGCTTTCGATTTTTTCTATGCCGTTGAAATGCAGGATCGGCTCGAACCGCGGAGTGCCGTCCGGCCCCACAGTACCCAGAGTGGTAAACGCCAGACCGGAATTTGTTTTCCAGTAGAAACGCACGAGGTGGTCGCCCGCAAGGAGCAGGCTGTCTGCCAGAAAGCCGGTTACTTGCTCGTTCATGGCCTTTTCGGACAGGTTGGCAGCCTTGATTTTGTTTGCCAGCATCTGGCCTGTGGCCGGGTCGGTTTCCAGAAAAACGATTTCTTCAATGACCCGGCGGGCCATTTGCTCCAGACTGTCGAGGGGGACTTCTTCCCCGAGGTCGAGTTTTGTCAGACTCAGGGGCAGTGCGGATTTTGCCAAAAAGTCTTTGGCCAGTTGTTCAAATGCGGCAGTGGTCGGCGCCGGGTCGTCGCTTTGTTTTTTACAACCGGTGACCAGAACGGCGGAGAAACTCGCAGTCAGCACACAGGCGGCGAACCATTGCCACAGGGTTTTTGGTGCAATTGACGAGCGGAAAAAAAGATGCTTTTTCATGTCTGAACATTTTTGAATTGGTGAAGAAAACGGATGGTGTTTTGCGTAAAACATGCCGCAAAACTGCCGGCTTTGTCCACCCCCAGTCCAGTACACTTGCTCGCCATTTATTCAGCCAAATTAGAGCGTTTGGTTCATGTTTTTCAACTTCACGTGTCTTTAAAAAATTGAAAAACAATTGATTGTCGCCAGTTTTTCTTTGTACGCCAAAAAGGTGTTTTTTCAAATAAGCCCTACAGTGCCTTCACAAACTTTTTCAAAACCACCCCTTGCCGTGTCTGCACCCGGAGCATCCAGATGCCCGGCGGGAGCGCAGCCACCGGTATGTTGCAACGGTGCAGGCTTTCGACTTCCAGCACTACTGCGGGCTTGCCGCCCGGATCGAACACCTCAACGCGCACGAGGGACGTTTCGGGCGACTCCACCGTCAGCGACTCCCGCACCGGGTTGGGCGACAGCAGCACGTGTGGACCCAACGACTGCGGTTCTTCTGCGGACACGATGGCCACCGAGCTCCGCTTGACATCGCCCGGGCAGACGACCTGTTCGAGGTAGTTGAGGATCAGGAAATTGTCGAGGTTGATGGAGAAGTTTTCGATGCTGCCCCGGACGATCAGGTCCTCGATCACAAACCGGATGACAAAGAGTGTATCGGGAACAAAAAACACATTTTGCCCGCGTCCTGCAGCCGCAAAGCCCATTCTGCCGGGCATCGGCAGCCGCCAAAACTGCGCACTGTTGCTGGTGGCGATGAGGTACATCCGGTTGTTGGGTACGGTGTCGGGGAACACGTCCGTTTGCGCGTCCAGGATTTTGTCGGGGTCGTACTCGTATTCCACGTCGAAAGCGATGCCGAGAGCGCCCTGTTGCGGCAGTACGTTGGGCGGGTACAGGCATTGGATGTAGGCAAAAAACGTGTCGGGCACGCCCTCTTGCGTGATGATCGTGTCGGTACTGAACGTGATCAGGAACTCGGGCTTCGGGCAGGTGAAGCAGGTGTCGGTAAGCAACGGCGGGTAGGGTATGGGCAGCGGCACGGCGAGGTTTTGCGTGCTGTCGTAGTTGAACACGGGCGCCGTGATGTCCATGCTGTCAATCACACCGTTGCCGTCGCAGTCCATGAACGCGAGATTGATTTCGCTGACAGGCAGGGTCTGCGCCCAGGGTATTTCGTGCAATTGCGGTATCCAGTTGGGGAAAGCGGGAATGCGGGGCGGGCCGGTCTGGCCATAGGCGATGCCGATAGGGAGCAAGTCGAAATGGTTGGCTATGCCGTCGTTGTTGGCGTCGCCGGGGAAAAGGACGACAGGTTGGGCGGTCGTCAGGCCGGGAAGCAGGAGGTGTACAAGCAGGAGCGGAGTAGTCAGACGCATAGTATTTCGATGTTGGTTAGGAAAACTTGTGCGAACTTTCGGAAAAATTCAAACGAAGGTGACCGACAGTAAACTTATCACACTGCTACGGGCGATGGCGCCGAAACAGTTGGCGCGGTTCGGCGATTTCCTTCGATCCCCGTATTTCAACAAAAACCAGGACTGCATCCTCTTTTTCGAATACCTGCAAAAGTATGCGCCGCATTTTGCTCACGACA